>NZ_JBFAHO010000020.1:0-143342 GCF_040654215.1 Nonomuraea sp. NPDC050733
AGACTTCCTGCACACCTACAACCACCACCGCTGCCACACCGCACTCGGAGGCCAACCCCCGATCACCCGCGTCAACAACGCTCCGGGTCAATACAACTAGGCCACCAGCCTAAACTGCTCCTGCAACGCCTCTAGCGCTTTCTCCACCTCATTCAGCTCACCCAGCGCTAAGGAGCGATCACAACATCCCGTATGACGCTTCGGTCCTCTCAATGAGGAATCTGTGCCACTGCTTAGCTGATCTTGGACAGAGTCTCGCGGACCCGGAAGTAGTCATGGCGCTTGTGGTCTACCTGGCCGGTGAAGGCACGAAATGCACCGAGCTTGTAAGCAAGGCCACTGCGCCGTTCCTCCTTGAGGATTTCGAAGTCGCGGCTAAGGAGGCTGATCAGCCTGTCGAGCTCGGGCGCATCAAGCTGCAGCTTGGCCTTACGCACGATCTGCGCTGCTGTCATGAAGCCACCCCCATCACGGAGTGCGCGATAGATCGGGTCGTGCTCGATGACGGGATCGGACTCCCGGCGTGCCGCTGTGCCGTTGAGTGCTGCCGCGATAGCGAGCCCTAGAGCCTTGGCGACTGGTGGAGGGAAGGCGTTGCCGATCTGCCGGTAGTTGGAAGTCTTCCTTCCAGTGAAGGTCCACTGGAACTCGTCCCCATCCCAGCCTTGGATCCGGGCGACCATCGCGCAGGTCAGCTTAGGGCCGACAGGGAAGACATCATCAGGTCCTGGCGCTTCATTCGCGACACCAAGAGCATCCACGCCGAGCTCTGCCCACGCCCGCTTGGCCCGTGTTGGACCGAGATCGGCGCCGCCGTGTTTCTTTGACCCTCCGACGATGGTGGGAGCGATGTCGTTTGCCTTCTTGGCCCACTCTTCCGCCTCACGCCAGCCGTTAGCGGCAATCAGGGGGAACAGTACCTCGCCGACGGTGGGCGCTCCCCCCGGTCGTTCCTTCGGCCAGTGGAAGCGGGCAAAGTCATCAGGTCGCATGGCGACGAGGACGAACCTCGGCCGGAGTTGCGGCACCCCGAAGTCTGCAGCGTGCAGAAGACGCCACTCTGCGGCATAGCCGAACTCCGCTAGCCGATCAAGGACGTGCTGGCGGTAGCCCGCGAAGCGCGGCATGCTCAGTCCGCGAACGTTCTCCAGCAACAGAGCCCGTGGCTGGACGGTCTTGACCTGCTCAACCGTCCAAGCGAAGAGATCCCGCTCATCGGTGGCGCCCAGTTGCTTGCCCGCGATCGTGAAAGGCGGACATGGGACACCGCCTGCCAGGAGATCAATGGGAGCCCGCCCAGGCGCCGGCGCGTAGTCTGCGGGATCCCAGACATCTGGATCAGCGACATCGCCCTGCACGACCTTCCACTGCGGCCGGTTGTGGCGAAGGGTGTTGACCGCGTTCTCGTCCAGCTCTACGGCCAGCTCGTGTTCGAACCCGGCCTTCTCAAGCCCGAGAGCCTGACCACCCGCGCCGGCGCAGATCTCGATGACACGAAGTGGTTCAGCCACGAGGGCCCCTTTCACTTGCCTGGTGGTACCTAACGTTGCCGCCACATGTATCTTCGCGGAGAAGGACGGAAACCGCTCGCTTATTGGGATGGCAGTGGCTGACGCGAAGAGAGATCGAGCTAGAGAACAGGCCCACGAGCGAGGCCTCTACCCTGCGCCGCTCAACGAAGGACGGTCGCGCAACATGCGCGCCAACCGGCGCTCTAACACCAAGCCGGAGGTTGCTCTGCGGAGCGCACTGCACCGGCTCGGCTACCGTTACCGGAAGGACTTCCGTCTCGACGTCGGCGAGGTGAAGGTTCGTCCTGACATCGTCTTCACAGCGCGGAAGGTCGCGGTCTTCGTCGACGGCTGCTTCTGGCATGTCTGCCCGGAACACGGCCGAGAACCCGCCATCAACGAGTGGTACTGGACGCCGAAGCTTCGCCGCAACATGGACCGCGACCGCAGGGTCAACGCCGCACTCGACGCCGCCGGCTGGACAGTCCTTCGTCTGTGGGAGCACGAGCCGCTTTCCTCCGCCGTCGAGGCAGTTGTTGCCGCAGTTGATCAGGGTTCCGAACGCTCGTGCGATAATAGTTCATCCAGCTGACCAGCGGGAGCCGCGGCCAGCGAACTCCACGGCTCCCCTGCTGGCAAGGCAGCCGCAGGCGGCCCGGCCCCGTCAGGCCAGCGAAGCCCTGAGCTGTTCCGCTCGCTCCCCGCCCCCCGAGTATCCGAGATTCTCAGCGAGAAGATATCGGCTTATCGCCTCCTGCAAGTCTTCGTCCAGTTCCGCCGCCTGACCGAGCCGATAAGCCGCCTTGCCGTCCCCGTAGTCCGCCGCAGCAATCAGATACATGCGTTCCGCATCAAGGTCTCGTGCACGTCGGTATTCAGCGGCGTACTGGCGTGCCCTAGCGAACAGTCCTTCCCGGGAAGACGGCAAAGCGTTGTCTGGATTCTCTGCTGAGGCTACCGCCGACCAATAACGAGCATCGTCGACATCCCCGTTGAGTTGATGAAATAGTGCCAGTTTCGCCGCCGCCGCTCCCCCGTCCTCCTCCGCCTGCGCAAGCAAAAGCGTGCCATACCCGTCGAGCAAATCCACTGCACGTGCATGGCGCGCACTCTTATTCCGGAGACCGAGGGATTGAGTCGCGGCCCGGCTATCCCTTGCTGCATCGCCAACCAGCTTGGCGAAGGCCACCCCTTCGTCTAGAGCCGCCTTTCGACGCACATCAGACCAGCTGCGGTAGGACGAAGCCTCATCGAGGCGAAGCAGGGTCACCCTCAAAACGATCATTTTTTCGCGGCGGGCACTCTTGATCTTCTTGCCGCTGCACCAGCGGCTCAGCAAGGCTGGACTGAAACCGTGCCCCCTAAGACCTGGATCCAGCTGAGAGAAGTCTCTCGCGGTCCCCTCGGACCAGTCAGCGATCTTGCAGGGAGCGTGACCAGAGGCGTCGACAGTGTCAGCCACAAGCCTTCTGACCGGTTCGGGCAACATCTGCGCATCTGCGACATCGTTGGACATGACAGCAGACCCTTCACCTGGGGGCGGCTCGACAGATGACAGAGATCATCCCACAAGCCACGGGAGGCGGCCCCGGCCCCGTGCGCTTACTCCGTTGCATTTTCTTGCAGATTCAGAGGGACCGGCGCCTTCGTATCTCACCGGGGCGCTCAGCCCGTGTACACGCCTCGAGTCTTGCCGACGGGAGGACCGGCGCCCTCGCCTCTGCAACGGCCTTCAAGATTCTGCAATTGACCATTCTCTGCGCTGGCTTCCTCCCGCCGCAGATCCTGGTTCTATATGAGTCGTGACTGCCAAGCAAGAGCCCATCCTGAAAACAACTCCAAATGCCATCTCTAGCCTCCATGTTCCCGATTCGTTCAACGTCAGAACGATGTGGCACTACACTCGACAGATCAGCCTAGAAGCCATCCTGAGAAGCCTTCGGCTGAACCCATCCCTGCGAAGAACTAACTCGAGGGATGCTCGCTACGGCGACGGCCAATACGTGTCGGATATTCGGCCCGGTACCAAGACGGCAGGGCAGCTGGCGTCCTGCTTCTTGCGTGCGCCTTGGGCAGGCTCACGCTTCACCCACTACCTTGGGATCGATGTGACCGGGCTCGAGGTTGTCCGTGGCAGGGAGCATGTCTTCCTCATCCCTGGTCGCGAACCGCTCGACCTTACAGGTCGGATCGTGGAGTGGGGAGCTGACGATGGTCTGGTATCTCAGGGTTGAGTGGCATCACAACTTTCCCGAGGAGCCGGTTGCGCTGTACAGCGAGATCGGCGATGACGGCTACGAGACACGCAAGGTTCAGCTGTTCCGGGATGGCCGGCTCGAGTGGGCCAACGCAGCGACGGAGACTGCGATGACGGGCCTCTCAGAAGTTCCCGTCGATTCGGTTGACGAGATCGCCGCGCAGGACGAGTTCTCCGCGGCGATCATCACGAAGGAGGAATACGAGCGCCTGTGGCGTCAGGCTGGAGGCCCCCCGGAGCCGCAGCTGTAACCGGTGGCGCTCTGCGGAGCTTCACCACGCGACGGTACCGTCCAGCATTGGCGATCGAGTTTCCTGGAACAGCGGACTGGTTCTCGGGATCCCGCTGGAGACATGATCCAGGGGGACATGGAGGCGACATGACTCCCATCGCCCGCTGAAGCCGCGGTCCTGAGGTACATTGCGCCGAATCCAGTCTGTAGGCACAGAGCAGACGGCCTCTGCTTTCAGCTCGGGGGAGAGCCGGATCGCGACGAGCTGCCACGAAGGGTCGTGGATCATGGTTTCGTACTCATGCCGGGACAGGAAGATGGTCAGGCGGCGCCGGCGCAGCGTGGTCTTGGCTTCAATGTGCAGCTGGAGGGCGGCACCCGCGACTTCGATGTCATACCCGTGGCCGTCTGAGTACTGCGCCACATGATCTACTTGGGCAGCCAGCGAGATCTTCAGCAGGTCAACTAGAGCCGTCTCACCGGCTGAGCCGACATGCGTCCGGCGTTCGACGTCGACCTTGCCCCACAGACTGTGGACATGCTGAAAGGCCTGAACCTTGTCGAGGCCCAGGACCTCGGCAGCGTGGAGAGCATCCTCCGGCAGTTCGCCCGGCTCCTGGACCAGGACGTCGGCGTCCTGGAACCAGGGAAGCTGAGAAATGGCCGCTTCGAAGACTCGATGAGGAATCGATGCTCGCCCGACACTTGCCTCGAGCAAGCCCGTCTCCCCTAGCCAGGCGTAGGCAGCGTCGTATTGGGTGGGCGTCAGGTCACTGAAGTCGGCATGCGCCGAGAACAGGGCACGACACCGCCGCTGCCCACTAGTGGGCAGCCTTTCCAGCCATCGAACGGCTGCGCGGAGTACGGGCTCAGGCGGCAGCGGCACGAAGGTGCCCCATCAAGGCCTGCAGGTCGCGCTGGTCGAGCCCACCGCCGATGGCTGGTTCCTCATAAAGGTCCGCGAGCTCCCGCACGGTGGGATCGTCGAGGATGCTGCCCATGAAGAGCAGCTTGTCCGCCAGGCGCTGCTCGACGACCTCGTCGATGGTCCCCTCAGAAGCCAGAACGGTCACTCGGGTCTGGGTGTCCGGTGCCAGGCCTAGCCGGTGGATACGATCGAGGCTTTGCAGGAAGCGGCCTGCAGCGAAATCCCGGTCGACATAGACAGCGTCGTGACACTCGTGATGAAGACTGATGCCTTCACCCAAGGTCGCCGGGTTGGAGAGCAGGACCATGCATCTGGGATCGCTCCTGAACCGGCGTATCTCAGCTTCTCGATCTTCTGTACCACCATGCACCATGGCCGGCTGGAACTCCCCAAGGATCCGGCTCAGGGTGTTCAAGCTCCGGATGAACGTTGACCACACGAGGGTCTTCCGGCCTCTAGCGGCATTGTCAGCAACGATCGCCAGAACTTCCTGGTATTTGGGAGACATCTCGTAGCTGGGGAGATCACGCATCAGCGCCGACAAGGGCGAGTCCTCAGGCACCGTCAAGGGCGGCACCCGGTAGGCCAGTGGCTCATAACGGGTAGTGCCGACCGACAGCAGGGCCGGGCTGGTCGCAGCCATGAGCATATAGACGATGATTCTTCCGAGAGCGATGAAGTCGCTCTCGGAGCCTATGGCTCGGGCTGAAAACCGGCCCAGAAGCGCCTCGTAGATCTCCTTGTGCAGCGGCGGCATCGGGACGACACGCAGGCTGGTCGAGACCGGCGGGAGTCCGAGTTCTCTCTTCGTCGTCCTGGTGAACAGGGGACGCAAGACTTGACTCGCCTTCACGAGGTCCCCGCCGCCAACCGCCTGGATCACCTTCTGACGGCCGTGGCCGGGCCACACGAACCCGAACAGATTCTCCAGGTCCTTGGGTCCGTTGGGGGCAGGCGTACCCGTGAGAATGAGGCGGTGCCTTGCCCTCGGCCCAAGGGCCAGACAGGCTGCACCGTAGGCGCCATCCGCTCCCAGCTTCATGCGGTGCGCCTCGTCCAGTAGAAGCATGGATGGCCGCGCCGACAGCCACAGGCCCAGGTCGTTGGCTACGCCGTCGAACCGTAGACGCTCGTAGTTGACGATCAACGCGTCGGCGGAGGGGTCGTTCTCCTTCCCGTAGACCTCCATGCGAAGCGGATCCTTCAGGCACTGCTGGTTCTCGTAAAGCCATGACTCGTAGCAGGACTTCGGCCCGACGATCACGAGCCGTTCGATTCCCTTCTGGCGCTGTGCGTGGAAGATCGCGAGCCCGACGCGAGTCTTGCCTGCCCCAGGTACCGAGAAGTTGGCCCCATGCCTCAACGACAGCAGACGTGCGATGTCTCGACGCTGGAAGTTCGTCAAGTCTCCTGCCCAGCCAGGCCCGAGAAGGCGCAGCACATCCTCCGGCGCAACGTCGGCCGACGGCCTGCCACTGTCGATCCTCTCGCCCATGGTCTGCGCGTCAGCCGCCGAGTCGGCAGCCAGTGCAGCCAGTTGCGGATCCCAGATGACCGTAGCTGGCTCAGGCCAGGCCGCCAGGGCAACCAGGTTCATCAGGAGGTCGTCGATCTCGACCTCAAGGTCGCCTGACATGCGCTGTATGCCCGAGCGGAACTTGAGCGCCAGCCGCCTGAGATCGTCTTCGCGATCATTTCTGGCGCGCAAGCGTGCCTTGGCGACGCCATCGCCGAAGCCAATCTCAAGGCTGGGTGACGGAGTGTTTCCGAGCATCAGTCTTCCCGTGTCGCAGCTAGCAGCCACTCCACGCCGTCACCGGGTGAGCTGAACGTCCGGCCCGCCTGCCGGGCCAGCTTGATGAGACTGTCGCGCAGCTCCAGCAGAGCGTCGTCGAAGGCGTCTTCATCGAGAGCTCTCTTCGCCTTGGACTCGGCGAACTCTCCAGCACACTGCTTGACGTAATCAGCAGCGTCGGTGAGCCGCTCCTGCACCGCGATCTTGCGCTTCTCCAGCTGAGCGCTCTGGCCAGCCAGCTTCACTGCCACGTCGAACGTTTCTCTGGCTGACTTGATCAGGCGATCTGCTTCTTTCTGCTCCTGCAGCTGCAGTTCGTCGCCCGCCACGCTGGCCGCCTTGGCCTGGAGCAACTGGTCGGTGAGCGCGCGTGCCGCTTTGACGGCGATTGTGCCGTCCTGAACGACAACGTCGGGAAGGCCAGGGATCTTGACTACGCTTGGCTCCTGGACATCCGGGCGAAGCTCAGTCGGCAGGCGCTCATTGAGATAGCGGCTGTGGAAGTCCGCCTCCGCCAGGCGGAGGGAGGTCTTCGGGTAGTTGAGCACGACCATCGCCAGTCGCGACTCCTTCAGCTGCTCGGCAGCCTCGGGATCGGTTTCGGCCTTCTTCGCGAAGTCGCGTTGCAGCTCTCTGAGCTTCTCCTGATGCTCTTCGAAGTCAACAAGCCGGAGCTGCGCGCCGCTGCTGGTACGGCTGCGATCGATGGCTTCCTTGATCATCTGGTACACCCAGCGGTCCTGCCGCAAGGTCTTCGCTTTGATGTTGAAGTCCCGGGCTACGTCCTCCTCGCGCCGGCCACTGGCCAGTTCCTCTTCGACTGCGATGAGGCGGTTGATATAGGAGTAGTCCCGGCGCCTGTCCTTGCGTAGCTGCAGCGCAAGCTCAACGGCGTTGATGTCACGGCGAGACGTGTCGGCTGGCAGGACGCCGACGCGAATGTCCTTGACGCCAAGGTCCCTCAGAGCAGCACAGCGGGTGTTCCCATCGACGATGATCCCGTCTGGGCTGATGATGCCCGGTTCTCTCTGACCGAAGTCGTCGAGCTCGTTCATCAGGGCCGTGTAGTCCGGGTCCGTCTGGTTCGGATCAGACGCCTTCTGGCGAAGAAGATCGTGAAGGTACGCCTGCCCTTCCTCGCTCCACGGCTCTTCCTCCAGGATCCGGTTACGCTCCGGATTCAGAGTCATCTGGGCGCGGATACGATGAGTGTCCGGATTGTAATAGAGCATGTCGACGGGCATCGAGATGACGTAGAGATGCTTCTGCTCGCCACGCCAATCGACCGTGACCTTGGCGCCGTCCTCGGACATGGCCTGCCTCAGTCGCTCCTCGACCAAGGTGCGGATCCTCTCGCCCTCGGGAGGAACACCAAACTTCACAGCCATGCTGCCGCCTCCAAGCTGACCCGCCTATCCAGTAACTCCAGGCATCATGATAGAGAGCACTGACAAAACAGCTGTCACGATCCAGAAAGTTGCAACCCCGCCCTGGAGACGGAGCACCAGCACATGACCCTCCGCGCCTGGAACGACCCTGAAAACTCGGCTGGAACGATGGTGAAGGCCGCGCTCTGGCTCACGCAGGTGATCGGGGAGGGCAACACGTTTACCAAGGGGCAGCTCCGCGAAGCGTTCCCTGGGGTGTCACAGGTTGATCGCCGAGTGCGTGACCTTCGCGCCTACGGCTGGGTGATTCTCACCAACACTGAGGATGCGACGCTTACGGCCGAGGACCAGCGTTTTGTGAAGCCGGGAGTCCCGGTATGGGATCCAGCTGCCCGACGTGCCGCTGCGCCCAACAACGCGATCTCGGCCAAGGAGAAGCAGGCTGTTCTGCAGCGTGACGACTACATGTGTACTGTGTGCGGCATCTCTGGCGGAGAGCCGTACCTTGACGACTCCAACCAGACCGCGGTGCTGTCCGTCGCCCGCGTGGAGACCATCCTTCCGGGGGGTACTGAGGACGTACTTCTTGTTACTCAGTGCAAGCGCTGCCGCGCCGGCCACCTCGGCGCGCCCGCCCGGGCGGACGAGGTGCTGGCGGACATCAAGGCTCTTGAAGCGAACGAACTGCGCCGCCTCACCCGCTGGATGGAGCGAGGCCGCCGGGGCTCGACCCCCTTGGAGCGGGCTTGGACGGCCTACCGGCACCTGCCGGAGGAGGCCAAGCGAGCAGTCCGTCACGCACTGACCTCCACCGATTGAGGTCACGTTCACGGACGTGGTGTATGAGTCGATCTTCGCGTATCCTGTTTCTGCAGGTTAAGCGGTAAGTGTCTGCGGGAGCGGGTTCTGGATGGGTGTGTCGCCGGGCAGGACGCGAAGGCGGGCCTTGGCAAGGGCTTGAGGCCCATGTAGCGAGGCCTTTCGACCCACTCGTCGGTCTGCTCGGCCAGCAGCGCCCCGATCAGGCGGATGATCGCAGGCCGGTCCGGGAAGATGCCGACCACGTCGGTGCGGCGGTGGATCTCCTTGTTCAGCCGCTCCTGTGGATTATTGGACCAGGTCTGGGTCCAGATCTCGCGGGGAAGGCGGCGAAGGCGATCAGGTCGTCGCGGGCGGCGTCCAGATGCTCGGCCGCGGGCTGATGCTTGGCCTCCAGGGTTTCGACGACTCAGGTG
Organism: Nonomuraea sp. NPDC050733; assembly: GCF_040654215.1. Taxonomy (NCBI): domain Bacteria; kingdom Bacillati; phylum Actinomycetota; class Actinomycetes; order Streptosporangiales; family Streptosporangiaceae; genus Nonomuraea; species Nonomuraea sp. NPDC050733. Next base: position 9,347 of record NZ_JBFAHO010000020.1, read on the forward strand.
TGCTGGGCGCGCACCGAGGCGGCGTCGGGCTGGTCGAAGATGGTGCGCACCAGCGTGGCGACGAACGGCTGGGCGAACTTGGGGACGACGGTGAGAAGGTTACGCAGATAGTGGGTGCGGCAACGCTGCCACGTGACGCACCCGGCAGGGTCGCGCCGACAGCGGCGACGAGGCCGGTGTGGGCGTCGGAGATGACCAGCTGGACCCCGGACAGACCACGGGCGACCAGGCCGCGTAGGAACGCCAGCCAGCCCGCGCCGTCCTCGGCGCTGGTGACTTCCAGGCCGAGGATCTCGCGCCGTCCGTCGGTGTTGACGGCGGTGGCGACCAGCACGTGGACGTTGATAATCCGCCCGCCCTCACGCACCTTCTGCGTCAACGCGTCCAGCCACACGAAGGTGTAGGGGCCGGCATCGAGTGTCCGGGTGCGGAACGCCTCGACCTGCTCATCGAGGACCTTGGCCATCTGCGAGACCTGGCTCTTGGATATGTGCTTGATGCCGAGCTGCTCGATCAGCTTGCCCACCCGCCAGGTGGACACACCAAGCAGATACGACGTGGCGACCACGCTGATCAGCGCCTGCTCGGCCCGCCGACGGCGTTCCAGCAACCAGTCCGGGAAGTACGAGCCCTGACGCAGCTTCGGGATCGCCACCTCGATCGACCCTGCCCGGGTGTCCCCCTCCTGCGCCCGGTAGCCGTTACGCGAGTTCGTCCGATCGCTGCTGCGCCGACCGTAATCGGCACCGCACAGGCTGTCGGCCTCGGCCGACATCAACGCCTCGGCCATGGTCTTCACCATGGATCGCAACACATCGGGGTTGCTTGCCTCGATCTGCTTCGCCAGCCACTGACCAGGGGCCACACTGCTGTCTACGGCCATCTCCTTCGATCTTCTGATTGCACTCGAAGGATCACGCGATGGTCGTCTTCCTCTCACGACACCACGCCTGTCACCAGGCCAAACTCTTACACCATTCCTGTGGAGACGGCCGATCTGAGCACCGCCTGACTGTGTGACGCCAGCTCACGTGCTGGGACGGCCGTCACAGCGGGGACACAGGGTGCTGCACCCGGGCAAACAAGTGAAATATGCGAAGTGGTCTGCACACCCACGCCGGACATGCAGACCACTCGATGGTGTGTCTGGCTCAGCGGTGAGTGATCCACCAGTACAGAAGGCCGATGAGGCCAGTGCCGGCTGCATGAGCGGCGCCACGTGCGAAGGCGATACCGATGATACGGCGGACGCTGGCAGAGCGACGTCGCGGCAAGGGCGGGACGTTGTGAGGGGCTGGGGTGTTGGTGTTCGTCATGCTTGCATGACATCTAAGGCGCCAATGGGATTGAAGGTGTGACGGATGGGTCCGGATCTGCGGGGCTACGCTGCCGGTGAGTGGGGATCCGTCCCGGATGCTCCCGGATCCGGATGCGGGTCCTTCATGGCGAGGAGGCGGTTGCGTCGTGCCGGTGTTCCGGCCGGAAGGCTCAAACTCCCAGGTTCTGGCGGAGCTCGCGCGGCTGTGGGACCAGGCCTGTGCCCACAGACCGGGCCAGGTGACGCAGAAAAAACTCGCGAACGTATCGGGTGTGCCGTATTCGACAGTGAACGGGTGGGCGACAGGTGCCGCAGAGCCCCGTGACCTGGACCAACTGGTCCAGGTCGGCGCGACCTTGGCCAAGTGGGCGAATGAGCTGGGCCTGTCGGTGCGTGAATGGGATCTACTGATGGCCGCCGACCGTCCCCGCCGGGCTTCTGCTGCGGACGCGGCCGCTGCCGGCCGGTCAGGGCAGGCTACGGCGGCAGAGCGGGTCCGGATCGGGCTGATCCCGCAGTCGGCCGATTGCTTCCAAGAACGCCAGGTCTCCGAACACATACAGGCGGGGGCCGATGCGGGCGGGACGGTGGTGCTGGGGGGAATGGGCGGAGTCGGCAAGACCCAGCTGGCCGCCGCCTACGCCCGCCGTGCCTGGCAGCGGGGGATTGACGTGCTGGTGTGGGTGAACGCCGCCACCCGCGAAAGCATCGTGTCCGCCTACGCCGACACCGCGGTGCGCCTCGGCCTTCCCCTGGCTGACAGGGATGATCGCGAACATGCGGCGCAGGAGTTCCTGACCTGGGCCGAGATCACCAGCCAGCGCTGGCTGGTTGTCTTGGACGATGTGCACCGTCCCACGGACCTAAGCGGGCTGTGGCCGCCAGCGGCAACATCGCCGGCGCCCAGGCGGGTGCTGATCACCACCCGGCTGCGAGAGGCAGCCCTGGCCGGGACGGACCGGCACATTGTCGAAATCGGTACCTTCGCGCAAGCAGAGGCCTGTTCCTATCTGACGGCCAAGCTCGGTGGCCAGGTTCAGGCCGCCGACCTAGATGGACTCGCCGCTGATCTAGGGTTCCTGCCGTTGGCGCTGGCCCAGGCGGCGGCCTACATCATCAACGCCGACATCAGCTGCGCTGAATACCGGCAACGGCTGGTTACCCGGCTGCTGGCTCACTCCGTGCCGGGCGAGGACTACCTGCCCGACGGGCATCGACGGGTCGTCACCGCGGCTTGGGAACTGTCCATAGACAACGCTGACCGGGTCGCACCTGCCAAGCTTGCCCGGCCGGTGCTGCGCCTGGTAAGTGTCCTGGATCCGGCCGGCATCCCACAAACAGTGCTCACCAGCCCACCTGCCCTGAAAGGGCTAACCCGCTACGTGACCGAACCCGCAGCCGACGCCTCAGTCGAGGATGCGGGCGGGGTGGACGAGACCATGGTGGACGAGGCGCTGCGGGTCCTGCACCGGCACAGCCTCCTCGACCACGACCGCACCGCCACCCACCACGAAATCCGCATCCATCAGCTCATCCAGCGCGCCACCCGGGAAAACCTCACCGTCCAGCCCGGCCTCGGCCCGTACCTGTTCACCCAACTGGCCCACACCGCTGCCGACGCCCTCCTCCACACCTGGCCGCCGATCGAACGCGACCACCTCGGCCAGCTCCTGCGCGCCAACGCCACTGCCTTGCACAACACCACCGGATCCGTCCTTTACAGTCCCGAGACCGGCGCCCATCCCGTGCTGCTTCACGCCACCACCAGCCTCGGAAAGGCTGGGCAGGTCGCCGCCGCCATCACCGCCTGCACCGACCTGTACACCACTTTCCTGCACCACCTTGGCCGCAATCACCCTGACACCCTGGCCGTACGCCATAACCTGGCACACTGGCGTGGGCAAGCGGGGGACGCCGCGGGCGCAGCCGCCGCGTACGAGGAGCTGCTGGCCGACCGCCTGCGAGTACAGGGCCCAGACCACCCCGACACCCTGATCGCGCGCGGCAATCTGGCAAGGTGGCAGGGTGAGGCCGGGAACGTCACGGGCGCAGCTGCCGCGTACGAGGAGCTGCTGGCCGACCACGGGCGGATACTGGGCAACGACCACCCCGACACCCTGACCATCCGTCATAACCTGGCCCACTGGCGTGGGCAAGGGGGGGACGTCACGGGCGCAGTCGCTACGTGCGAGGAGCTGCTGGCTGACCACGAGCGGATACTGGGTCCAGACCATCCTGACACACTGGCCACCCGCGCCAGTCTGGCAAGGTGGCGGGGCGAGGCGGGGGACGTGGGAGGTGCGGCCGCCGCATATGAGGAGCTACTGGCCGACCGCCTGCGCGTACTGGGCCCTGACCACCCCGACACCCTGACCGCCCGCCAAGACTTGGGGCACTGGCGGGGGGAGGCTGGGGACGAAGAGGGCGCGGTGGCCATGTATGAGAAGCTGCTGGCCGACCGCCTGCGCGTACTGGGTCCCGACCACCCCGACACCCTGACCACCCGCCACAACCTGGGGCACTGGCGGGGTAGGTCGGGGGACGCCGCGGGAGCGGCCGCCGCATTTGAGGAGCTGCTGAACGACCGCCTGCGGGTGCAGGGCCTGGATCACCCCGGCACCCTGTCCACCCGCCAAGACCTGGGCCACTGGCGAGGGCAGGCCGGGGACGAAGAGAGCGCGGTGGCCGCGTACGAGGAGCTATTGACTGACTGCGAGCGGGTACTGGGGCCTGACCACCCCGACACCTTGACCACCCGAAACAACTTGGCGCACTGGCGGGGTCGGTCAGGAGACGCCGCAGGCGCGGCCGCCGCATATGAGGAGCTACTGGCCGACCGCCTGCGGGTACTGGGCCCTGACCACCCCGGCATCCTGACCACCCGCAACAACCTGGCAGGCTGGCGAGGCGAGTCAGGAGATAAGGCAGGTGCAGCCGCCGCATATGAGGAGCTGCTGGCCGACCGCCTGCGGGTGCAGGGCCCTGACCACCCCGACACCCTGACCACCCGCCGCACCCTGGCGGTATGGCGAGAACGGGCGGCCAGTGAGGAATAGAACCAGTGCACTTAGATAGCGTGGTAAAGGGGCCGCCAAGCAAGCGACGAGCCGCTACTCCCACCACGGATGACGACCGACGACGAATTCGGGGACATGCGCGGGATGATCTTACGGATGACGCTAACGCGTCGAAGCATTTCCCCAGCCCAGAGGATATGAGACAACCGTACAGTCCCCACTCTCCTACAGCGGGTGCCGCAGGTTCGAATCCTGCCGGGGGCACTCATCTCAACCAGGCATTTCCGCCCCTGACCTGCGGTTTCTTGGCCGCAGGTCTTTGCTTGCCTGACCCTTGATAGGTCACGAAGGGCAGCCATATGCAGCCGTAGGACCTTGATCAGGGGACATGTTGGGATGATCTTGTCGCGGGGTTCCCGACTCGATCAAGCCGCTCATTGCCAGCGGAGGAGCACGCGCGCCTCTGCTTCCCTGCATGGCTGATGAGCCCTGCCGATTGCCGCGGGCAGGTGAGCGGCGCCGAATGATCGAGCCGTCCCGCGCCGCTACTGGAGCCGGCCTGCTCACCGACGAGACCGAGACACGGCTGCTCATCGCCCAGGCCACCACGGACCTGCTGCGCCCGTCGCCGGATGGGACGCTGGCGTGGATCGACTTCGAAATCCGCGCGGCCGACAGCGCCAGATCCGGATGCGCTGCCAAGGCGGAACAAGCTCAAGATGCCACTGATCGTCTCTCAACACGTTTCACTGGGCAGGTCATGAAGTCAAGCGATCGATGAGCTGCATTGGGCTTTTCTCGAGTGTAAACCAGTCCGCAACGATTATCCGTCCGGAATTCCCTGTGTGTGCCATAGCTGCATCGAGCGTTGGTTGGAGGTCTGGGCATACCAGATTCTGCTCGCATGCCTGGAGTGGGTGCTTAGTAACTACAGCCCAAGGCCGATTCCGCACGGTCAGCGCCAGGCCAGGCAGATGACCGTCCAGGAAGTTACCGCCGAATATGGCTCTCAGACTCCTAAGGGCGTCGAACGCCCGTCCATCGGAAGATTGAGGGATACGCCGAGTAAGGACTGCGAATAGGTCGTCAGCCAGCCGCCAGTCGAGCAGAGGGTGGTACGCCATGTTGGAGTAGTCACGCAGACATCGATAGCAGGACGATGTACAGAGCAGCCCGTGATCCTCCTGTCGCAAGCGGTCCAGGTAGCTGGTGGTTTCCGCCATAAACGCTTCGAGGATGCCATGGCTTGCCAGGTGAGTGCTGAAGCCTGCTCCATTTTCGAGGGCATCGGCGAGGAAGGCGTACACGGCATAGCCATCGTGGTGCGGACCCGGGTGGATTCCGGCGAGAAGCTCTTGACGGCCAATATCAAGATGGTAGGCAGCAGCGGTGCGGAGCAGAAACGCGAGCGAGTACCATGCGGCACGCCGACCCTCGCTGATGTCGGCTCCGTAAGCAGGCACTGCGGAGGCAAGGTTGAGGCGGTAACCACGCTCGCGATCGGTCGTCGAGCTAGGGCCGATGAAGAGAAAGTCGGTGGGTATTACGGCCCCTAGCGCGACTTTAACGGGATCCCCATAGGCGCGCTCGCCGTCGGCTGTGCCGTTCTCGACGTAGCCGCCCCACGGCCCGGCAGCGCGCCGCAAGGTAAACAGGGCGCCGTTGTTGTCGTTGACCACATACCGCTGACCTGGACCGGAGTGCAGGTGGGCGCCCCGCCAAGGCGTGAACTCTAGAGCAGCCATATTCGTCGCTGCTCGGGAGGAAATCGTGCGGGGGGACCAGGCGAAAGTGCCGTCGAAATCACGAGGTTCGCTGGCCCTGAAGCCAGCAGGCTCTCGCAGATCGACTACGTCGTAATTGCTTGAGCCGCACACCAGGCAGGAGCCTTCAACCGTAGGTGTCTCTTCCACGTGGTTGCAGACGCGACACAGACCTACGAGGCGCGAATGCTCCAGTGGCTCGGGCATGGGCCGAGGTCCGCCCGGAAGAGGCTCAAACTCGGTGACACCGGTAACGGTGTATACGTAGCCGTCCTTGACCACCTCGCCGCCGGGAGCGAACTGCGACACAGCCATGGCGATATCACGGTCAACGGCAGCGTCGGGCGGCCACGGATACCGTTTCTTTGGCACTTCCAGGTACAACTGCCGGACACGGGTGGGAAACCCGAACATTGGCAGGACTCCGGCGTGCGCAAGCCGCTCGCTCAACTCCGGAGCCCCGGTGGCCAATCGCGCGGCGAACGTAATCTGGCCCAGGAGAGATTCCAACCAAGCACTGTCGAGGTACTGACTAGGCTCAAGCGGTGTCCAGGCCGTGAGGGCCCGTGCTGATTTGTTGATCTGATCGGCATAGTCCCCGAGATACTTCCGGACCTCAGGTAGCGCGTCGGGCCAGTCCTCGGTCCTGCCGAACTCACCATGCACACTACCTGCTCCGCCGTGATGTTCTAGACGCCGAAAGACCAGCCGGAGCAGTTCCGCTGCCATCGCGCGCCGCAGGATTTCGGGCCGTCCGAGGGTTAGGTAGGGCGGAGGTGTCGGATCGTTCGTGATGGCTGCGGGATTGGCGAAGTAGTGCTCGTCATGGCTACGGCCGCGGCAGACAGTCAAAGCAACTGCAACAGGGGAGGAGCGGCGTCCGGCACGTCCTACCCTCTGCTGGTAATTGAACCGGCTGGGCGGCATATTAGCCATGACCACTGCCGATAGAGGACCGATATCAACGCCGGCCTCCATGGTCGTAGTGACGGAAAGCATGTCGAGCTCGTGTACGAGGGATATTTCGCTCGGCTCGTCGAGGAAGACTTTCTGGAAGCGGGCCTGGCGGGTTTGGGCCTCGATTCGACCGGTCTGGCCGGTTAGCTCAGCGCAGTTCAGGCGGAACGCAGCTCGGCCAGAGTCGGCCTTCCATGCGTAGTAATCACCGTTGTACGGCCCACCATCAGGCTCCGGCTGAGAGGGCAGTTTGCTGCGGCACCTGGTGCATGTGCCCGCGCTTGGAGTGAGATGCCGCCGACCACATTCTTGGCATACCCAGGCGTGCCCAGGTGATGGGCGCACTACGGCTTCCCGGGGATTGATGAGGTACTCGCGGACGGTACCGCCCCAGGCTGATTCGGCGTCCGCCTGAATGTCGTCGTAGGGCCGCCCTTGGTGTTCGGCAACGCTCTCCCAGTAGTCGCGCAGACGACGTGGAGGCTTGTCCCGTGGTTCACGGGCCACGAAGAAGCGCCGCAGCTCGGCAAGAATGCGCAAGCTTGCCTGACCGAGACCATCGGGATCTGCATTGGGTGCTACAGGCGCCACGCAGGCAAGCCCGAGCGATTCGATGTCGCGTCCCGCACCAGAGAACAACGCTTCCAGCGTATTGTCCAGGAGACTGCCTTCCGACGACAAGGCGGCCTCCTGGGCTTGCGAGGTGTTGGCCTTGAGCGTCGGAGGTCTCATGTTCCAGTCGAAGAACTCATGCCAGCCAATCGTGCCGAGCTGTTGTGCGCTGGGCTTTGTCCCGGCTGGGTTAACCCCCAAGGCGAGCAGGCGGGAATTGACATTCACCTTGGCGAGTGATTCTAGTGTCGGCGGTGCGGACAGCCGTTCGGCTGCAGCCGCTACTGCGGCTTCGTTTCCATCCAGGAGGGCCCCGCGCATTTCGTTTAGGGCTGCCTCATCCTTCTTGCGCAGCCGGGCGATCACAGCGTCGATGGCCGGAGAGCGTTCCCCCTCGACCTGTGCCCGCACCGCTGCGAGGTCTTCCTCCGAAGCCGCGGATGTACGGAGCTCTTCCAGCGCGAGCAAGCGGACAAGGTCCTGATAGTGTCGCAGGGCCATACCGGCGGAGAGCTTGGCCGCATCCTGACGGCTGTCCGTAAAGATGATCAGTTTGCGTTCATCCGTGTCCAGCTGCTCGGCAAGCTCATCTGCCAAGACCTGGTTGATCTTCTCAAATCCGGTGCGCATTGTCCTCACCGGTGAGGTTAGGCGCAGGGGGTCCGTGATCGGCCGGAGCTCTTTGCTGCTCGAGTAACGACGTTCCCAGTCGGCGCCGCAGCACGGGCAGCGTGTCGGGAAAGGCGAGAGACCTGAGATATCGAGCCGGGGCTGTCCGGTGGTGCGATCCTTCGGGCTGCGAATGTGGAAGCTCCACCCTGTTGCCCCAGCTTCTTTGTTCTGCAGCTGCCCCGTGGCAGGGTCGAATCTACTGCGCCGGAAAACGAATTCTACACCGCCGGCAGTCCAGCGCCCGTCGTCGTCAGCTCGCTGTGCTTGGTTGGACGGCCAGTAGACAATGTAGTTGGCTGCTGTGCGGTCTGGGCCCGACCGGTCGGGCATGCGAGCGAGATCGGGACTATCCGGAAGGAGAATTGCCCTGAAGGAGGTCCCTTTGAACGCGCTCCGCGGGGCGTATCCACCCAGCATGGCTTCCCCACACGATTGGCAGTACAGCAGCTCTAGCACGCGTGCACCACAGTCACAGAATGTGCGCGGCACAGGAAAAATCTTCCCGATTTGTCGCTGGGAGCCGACGGCGGCCTCTGGTGCCTCCGGACAGGCCGGGTCAGTGCAGGCCCACATACCTGCCACGTTACGGAAGAACAGGTGAATGCGGATCTTCGGCAGCCCTGCAGACTCCGTATGTGAGGCAATCCGCATGGCCGCCGTAACACCACGCAAAGCCTTGCCTGCTTCCTCCTTTGTGCTAGCAGGAAACAAGGCTGCGGCAAGCGCGGACGCAGACATTGCCGACGCCGAGGCCTCTTCCGTACTGCCCCCGAAGGCCTTGACAACTGCCTCTGCAGCACCAGTCGCAGAGAGCAGCGCAGCAGCCTCCGCAGAGGTTATCGGCTGGCCATGTACAGCCGCTAGCGCAGGCGCTGCCGGGGAGATGTCTGCCGCACCTCGTGGGCGCGGCGATAGCTCACCCGAGATGAAGTCGAACGAGTTCTCGTCGGCCGCGAAGAATTCCTGAAGGAATCTGCGGTCTCTCGCCCGGCCTTCATCAAGGGACGCCGAGGCGGCCAGAATCCTTATCTTGTCCGGCCGGTCGGCCAGACCGAGTCTGTGCTTAAGATTGCGAATCAGATACGCGATCTCCGTGCCTGCCGTGCCGCGGTACATATGCAGCTCGTCAACCACGAGAGTGAAGCGTGCGCTGGGGGATGAATCGAGCCATTGTGCGGTGCTGTCGAAGAAGTCTTGATCACGGCTTCGCTGAAGCATCACGTTCAGCATGGAATAATTGGTAATCAAAATGTCCGGCGGTGCATCATACATGTCCCATCGGCTTCGCATCTCCGCACCATCTAGGCGGGGAACGAAGAAGCGCGCATTATAATCTTGGGCTTCGTGCGCGCGACGGCTTCGGGCGGCTGTGGCCTTCAGGTATTTGCGCAGCTCATCGAGAGCGTAGTCCTGCGCAGCTCCTCCCGTAACCGGTGTCGCTCCAGTAAAACGCCCAAAGTAGAAGCGATGACCGAGCCGATGAGCGTCAAGCCAGTCGCGCACTGAATCACTATCTAGTGCCTTGCGCAACCGCATGAGCTGGTCGTCGACGAGGGCATTCATGGGATAGAGGATCATCGCTCGCACTGCCTGCGCCCGCCCTCGTTCACCATCGCGCTGAGCGAGGAATGGGTGAGAAGAACGGTCCCACCACGGCCGGAAGGGAGCGGGGCCTCCAGTCCATTGCTGCGATTCGCGCAGCAAATCCGCCAGGATGGGCAGCAGGAAGGCCTCGGTCTTTCCACCCCCTGTTCCAGCGGTAACGACGGTGTTGCGCCTTGGACGCATCGCGCTGGCCAGAGCGCGCTCTTGGTGAAGGTAGAGCTCCGTCCCAGGGCTCAGGAGCCCGAGTTGTGCGAAGGCTGCCAGCTCCTCAGGCGCTCCCGCGTGGGTCACTGACTCCTTGAGCGTCCAGCCACTAGTCGCATACGCCGGTCGCAGCTCGACAAACGGATCGGCGTAGATGCCGCCCGGCTGATCTAGAAGCGCGCGGCGCTCAATCTGGAGCGAGTCATCCCGGAGCCGAAACGCGGTGTCGTAGTAACGCAGGTAGGCCTCGCGCAGCGCGTCATGGGTGGCGAAGGCATCCAGACCAGGCACGGGAGTCGTCATGTGATCTCCAGGGGGCGGTGCAAGGTACGGGCAACTCGGTCGGCGATGCGCAAGGGAACGCCGGCATAGCACTGCCCTTGGCCGACAGCTATCGGAGGCAGGCCAGTGCACATCACTGCGGCCCGCTCTTGAAGGAGCGGCAGCGCAGCACGAGTATCTACGAGCAGCTGACCTGTGGAGTGTGGCTTGGGAGGTACGAGACCCGGATCAGCCTTCCACCGCAGCGGAAACGCAGTGGACGCAAGAACATGGTGGATGCCTGCGCGGCGGTCAACCATGCGCCAAGAGCCCTTCTCGAAGAGGGCATAGCGCGTCACCCGGCCGTAGAGCGTGTATCTATACAACCCGTTGGGGGGCCGTGCTCGAGTGAAGGCAACGACGGAGAAGCGACCGCTCTCCGGGACAAACATCTCAATTGCGCAATCTCGTGTCGGCGGGGAAGTCGCCGGGCCAGGCCGGAACGGCTCCAGTAACTGCGTGATGTTATCTGCTAGACACGGCACAACCGACGCACCGACCGCTGCGGCGAACGAGTCCAGCTGCGTCGGCCCGGCATGCTGCAACCAGACCACTGAAGGTAGCGCGATGCGACCAGCATATCCAGGCTGGGTCAGGGCTACCGCCCCGTGACGCTGATAGAACGTGACCTCAGCTGGACGAGCCCCGATGAGAAGAGCGGTGTTGATCCGCCCAGGCAGCGGTGTAACAGCACAGGGCTGAGCCTGCCAGGAGCCGGAATGCCAGTCGATGTCAGCGATACCGAGGGGTTGTAGCTGGCGAACCCACCATCTAGCAGCTTCACGATCAAGATCGCTAGCCCATGCGACGTCCGCAATTAAGCGGTTCAGGCTCCCACCTTGCTGATCTGCCATCCAGGCAACGATGAGGTCGGGGTCAAACACGACCAAACACCTCCCGAGGGAAGTGGCTCAGCACAGCTTGCCGATAGCGTCGCCACAAACGGCTATACGAAGCCCCTGGCAGATCCATGAGCACAAGCCTGCTCCAAAAATCTTTGGCCTGCTGGCTTAGGACGCCAATATCGGGCTCTTCGTTACGGATCAGTGTGATGGCGGGCTCACGTCCCTCAGGGAAAGCCACCAGCCACACTGCCTCCGCCGGCACTGAGACAGTGATCGTTGCACCTGACCGTAAAACTTGGGCGCGGTCCTTCCACCACGGCGGCTCGCTTGGCTTGGAAATCTTGATGAACCGGCCCCGTGCTGTGAGGAAACGAACATCACCTACGAGGGGCACCACAACACTCCCCGCCGAGCCCGAGGGGGTACGGGCCGACGAGATGTTGCGTGCCTGAGGAGAAGCCACTGGGTGGAGCTGAAAGGAAATGCTTGCTCCACTGACTTCGAAAGTGTGTTGCTTGTCTACCAGTCCTCTTCCCCGAAGCTTTAGCACCCCGTCCGCGGGCACGGCGATGGGCTCGCCATTGAGCAAAGCCGAGCCTACTTTCCACAGCGACTCGGGGATCACGACATCCGGCTCCCCTCCGCGCAGGTAGTGGTGATGATGGCGCATATCCGATGCCACCCGCAGACCTCCCCGCAGGCTCGGGCGTCGTGCAGGGATGTGATTAATACCACGAATGCCAGCGCCTGCTATCGCTGCGGCAAGCTGGGCGTCATCGGTGAACTCCAGGTCCCGCGCTACGCACCACCCCGGTGACGAGGTTGCTTCGGGGGGGTACCAGCGTAAGCCGACCTCCTGTAGAAATCTCCGCACTTGCGGCTCGCCGGAAGGATCAAAGAGAAACACATATGGCTCAAAGGGGACCACGTTGTCTCTCTCAACCCAGGCACCTGCCACCGGATCCTCGCTCAGCGCGATTACATGGCGCCCGCCGGTAACGCGAGCGATAAGCCGAGGCCCCCGCGCGACCATACCCACCGTCAACGCGGTAGTTGGATCAGGAACTGCGCCTGAAAGGGAATAGGCCTGCTCCCCCGCTGCAGCGGTTACTGCCAACGTACCAGCTGGATGCTTCAGCACGTCCTGCTCTACACCCGGGACAACGGGCGCATGCCATCGCAAATGCCACCCGGATACGAAGTCGTCCTCCAGAGCCACAAGCAGCGGCATCTGTCGCAGTCCATCGATAAGCGGCAATGTCACCGTGCCATCCCAGCCTTCGGCAAGAGCCGTCAGCAGCGGTTCAAGCAGAGCGTTATCAGCCTCAGAGGCGAGCGCGTCGCGCAGTCGCCGGGATAGCCCTTGCTGGTTAGGGCTCCAAACCTTTAGATCACGCAACAGCCGCGCTCCTTCAACAGGCTGACCGGCGCTGAGCGTCTCCTGGAAGAAACGAGTCAGCGCAGCATGATCTGAAACCCGGATCAGCGCTTGAGACTGCGCGTAGCCAATCTTGGTCAGAGTCTCGCTCTTCTTGATGGTGCTGATGCCACGATGCCCGCCACATTCCCTCAGCCAAGTATCCAGGAGAGTCCATAGCTCCACGACATCGTCGTAGTAGCGTTGCAGCAGCCGCTTATGATCGTAAGCCATGTTCCAAGACGGTTTAAGCACCTCAGCGAGACGCGCGTAGTATGCCGGCGCCCCTGGCCCCTGGACCGTCCGCCTCATATTTGCTGCCGCCAGCACAGATGCAGCCAGCAGTGGCAAGCAAGGAGGCGGATCTTGCCGCCCACTATCCCGCCAGCGCTGTACGCGCTCCATGACCGGCTCGTAGGGGTTCTTATGCCAATCAAGGACCGCGCTTACTGCTGCGCCTAGATCCGTGACATCTGCCTTGCCCTGCAACTTCTGGAGCTCAGTGGCATCAATGAAGAACAGGACAGGCGTGTCACTGCGGTTGGCGCTGAAGAACTCCTCAGCCAGCCGCAGTTGCCACCACTCATAGGATCGCAGGAGACTCGGGGCACGCGGAGGACCATCCGCAGAAGCTGGTTCCCCAACCACGCTCTTCATACTGCCCGCCCCATGCCAGTCCGCCACGCCACTAGCCTAGGGAACAGATGTGACAATCTACAGCCGGACGGTTACATTGGGTGGAATTGTGCCACTTTGGCCGTACAAGGTGGTGCGTGGCAGCGTCACTGTGAACCCATTTCATCCTCGGGCGGCATGAGCGACGCGGTGGTTCTGTAGGACGACGATGGCCTTGACCAGGTGGCCGGCCTTGCTGGGGCTGCAGCGCAGCTTCCGCAGGATTCTCCATGACTTGAGCTGCGCGTTCGCGCGCTCCCCGGGTCCGCGGAGCTTGGCGTGTGATCGGTTGGCCTGTTTCTGGGACGCCGGCTTGTTCCGGCCCTTGTACGGGGTGATGACGACGGTGGCCTCGGCCCCTTGATAGCCCTTGTCGGCCAGGGTGAGGATCCCCGCCTTCTCCAGTTCGCGCAGGATGCCCCACACTCTGGCAGCGGTCAGGTCGTGCGTACTGCCCGGCATCGCGCCGGAGGTCCACAGGATCGTCCCGTCCGGACCCGCGATCACCTGCACGTTCATGCCGTGGAGCCGATGCTTGCCGGAGAAGTAGGGACGGTCGGCCCGGACGCGATCGGTGTGGATGAGCGTCCCGTCCAGGATGACGTGGGTCAACCCGTCCTTCTTGGCCTTCCGTAAGGCTTGGGTGAGCTTGGGTGAGCGGGCCGACAGCAGCATGACGGTCTCCTCCAGGTACCGCCAGGCCGTCGTAGCCGACACTCCGAATCCCGCGCTGATCTCGGTGAACGTCTCGTCCTTGCGCAGGTAGACCAGCACCAGCATGGCCTGCTGGCCGGGGTTGAGCCGTCGCCATGTCGATCCGATCGCCTTGCGGTGGCGGCGGATGAGCCCGGCGACGTAGTTCAGAGTTGAACGCGACAAATCGACGGCGGCACGATAGAACAGCACGGAAGCTCCTGGTGATGCTTGATCTTGGCAGACCTGCATCTACCAGGGGCTTTCTCTATTCACGGGTAAGGCGCGCCGCCAGCAATCGATCTGTGACCTGCGGCGTCAGGATTGAAGGGCTCACTGGTGCGCGTCGTTCCGGAACTCATACCACGGACCCTCCACGTGCCCGGCATCGCTCGGTCGGCTCGCGGGGCTCCAGATATAGCCGTAGCCGTCCCCTCCCCAGCTCTGGCCTCGATAGAAGTAGACATGGTCGTCCTCCCGGTAGACGATCTCGAACGAGAGGCTTCCGATGCTTTGATCCCTGAGTTCAGCGCCCTCCCCCAGCGTGCGGGCGACCGCCTCCATCCTCCCTGACGAGTGCGTGAAGCGCAGGTCCTCACTCCAGATCAGGGCCACGGCAAGGATGACGGCCAGGAGCGCCGCGCCCAAATACGCGGCTCTGCGTAACGCCAGTCTTTCTGCGCGGCTCGTCTCGGTCATGTGGTCATCTTCACATGTGCCAGGGCAGACCTACGAGGTCGCGCGAGGATGAAAAAGGTTCTGTCTACAGCTTGGGCGAGTTCAATGCCTTCACTCGCCAGGAAGCCCACCCGCGCCACGATACGTTCCCGCTGCAGCTCCCGACGATCAGCTAACGAGCAAGCGACACAGGTTATGGCCAAAAGGGACAGCGCATGCTCGGTGACACACCTCCGATCGGCGGGCCGCCCATGGAAGCCTCAATCAGCTCATCACGAAGATCAGCTGATTCGTGAAATGCCTTGACCAGCCCTCAGCCGCAGCGAGACCCTTCTGTTCCGACCTGAACGAGGTGACTTCGCGTGGCGGTTGAGGCGAGCAGCCCCAGGCAGTCGATCATGCAGCAGTACCAGGCATGGGTCGACCCAGACAGTGGTGTGGCCGGAGACGGTCGGCGGGCTTTCTTTACACAGGCGCTGATCGTTCTTGATACGAACGTACTGCTAGATCTCTATCGTTATACGCCCGACGCCCGTCGGCAGGTCCTTGACGCGCTCGAACTGGTCTCGTCGCGGCTATGGCTGCCGTACCAGGTGGGACTGGAATTCGTCAGAGGCAGGCGAGGCGTCATCGAGGATCGAACAGACAAGCTCCGGAAGGCCAAGAGTCGCCTCGACCAGCCCCTGCGCGAAGCATGGAAGGACGTTCAGGAGGCGCTGAAGGGCGTGAAGGCTCTACTCGGCACCTTTGCTGCGGACGAAGCCGGCCAGGCCGAGCTGGACGAACTGATCAACGAAACGAACTTTAAAAAACTCCTTGAGCCCTGGCGGCAAGCGCTCTACGAGCACATCGACAAGCTGAGGACTTCTCAGGACATCGGACTTGACGATGTCAGTGGCGGCTCTGACCCCATTCTCCCCAAGGTCACGGCACTGTACGGCGACAAACTCGGCCCCGCACCAGATCCCGACAAGCTCCAGGCCCAAGTCGAGCATGCCATTGCCTATCGCTTCCCGAACAAGATTCCGCCCGGATACCTAGATCTCGGTAAGCCTACCTCGCTTCAAGCGGCAGGCGACTACATCCTCTGGGAAGAGATGATCAAGCATGTCCAGGAAACACCCGCACGGGAGCGTGTCCTGTTCGTCTCTGCCGACGTAAAGGATGACTGGTACGAGCCTGCTGGAGTTGGTTCAGACTCGCGGCGGCCATGGCCAGCTCTAATCAACGAGTTCCACAGGCGGACGAATGCCGACTTGCTCATCGTGGAGACCAAGGTGTTCTTCGAAGGAGTCAGTGAGTTCCTAAACGCTGAGATCACCGCTGAGACGGTTGATGAGATTAGCCGGACTGCAGATTCCCGCGAGGACACCGGCTCTGAGCTCGATCAGGTGATCACAGCAACCGAAGCAGCGACCCTGCCTCCACCGGAAGCCCTGCCCTTGCTGGCTTACAGGGCGGCTCGTCTTTCAAGCCCAGCGATCAGGACGGCTATCGCCGACAGCCGCCATCGCCTGTTTCAGTGGTGGCTGGTCGGCGTAACCCTGGAGCTGAGCCTGCGTGACCCTGAGGTCAACGAGCCTGCGGTGGACCTCGTCGCCGTCATTACAGGCGACTTGCCGCCTGCCCCGGACTGGTTGCCGGGCACTATCTTGCCAAGAGGAGAATTCCCTACCCCCAGCTCTAGGTGGATCGCTCCATGGCTGGCACAAATCATCAGAAACTCACCGAGAGCGGACCGTTCTTCTCTCCTCCGGCTCGCACAGCGGCAGCTCGCCCAACGAGAGAGGGCGGACTCTGCCGCCGGCTTCTGAGCCCGAGTTCCAGCGAATATTCATCCTCAGAAGCAGCAACAGCTGGGCCCACTAGCTCCTTGACATCACACCCACGCCGGACGTTCTGGTCGCGCTGACGCGGACGCCGATCACCCCGCTTGATGCGCTGAGCAAGCTGATCGACAATGCGATTGACTCGTTCCGCGCGGCTGAGATCGCTGGGGAGGCGTCGCCTGTCCGGCATGTCGTAATCGAGGTCACCGGACTGAGCAAGGTGGAACGAGGCGAAGGAGTGATCCGGGTTCGTGACACCGGCCCCGGTCTTAGTCTGACCGGCACTCACCCGGCTCCTCCCTGGTCAATCGCTATGCATCGACGAAGCAGCGGCCCTTCCTCTCCCCGCCGGTTATGTTGTCCGGTCGGCTCGATCGGTACTACGGCCGCCTCCGACGCCCATCCGGCACCCGCCCACTTCCCGGCTCCGACGGCGCGACGCTCCGGCAACGAAGACAATCTCCGCAGGTTGCCAGACCGGGGAGGGCCTCCCCAGTTCCCGCCGCCACTATCGATGCGTTCCGCGCCCCATACGCCGGGGAGTCCCTGACGGCTGCGCTTCCAGGATCTTCACCACGTCCATGGCCTTCGCCCCGGTTTCGAGAGACTCGGCACTCCCTCGCCCCACCCACCGGGCAGGCAGAGTAGCGACGCCGCACGCTTCACTTCATGCTACAGAGCGCATCGTCGCACCCCCCCATGCACGGGGCCTTTGACGCTGGGCTTCGACCTCGTCCGTTTCCAGACGAGATCGCCAGCCTGCTGCCGAGCCCCCTCAGCTCCCGGACCAGACTTCCATCGACAAGCGACGACGAGCTTACGCGCAACAAGATCAGCCGCTATGTCACGGCTTCACCTCCTGCTCTGCTGGGCGCACGGAAAGCCCTCACTGGTGCGCCGGGGAATGCCCCCCTTTCATCACACGTCTGTGGACTGATCAGGCTTGATTCCATGGTCAGTCGCGGCGAGACCGTTCGGTAGCCGACCTGGACAGGTTCAGGGACATGAGCGGGATGATCTTTCGGCTGGTGCAGACCATAGGACGCATCTACGCAGGTCAGAGTACGTGTGCTAGCCGTACATCTCCCCCTCTCCTAAAGCGGGTGCCGCAGGTTCGAATCCTGCCGGGGGCACTCTGTGATGTCTCAGGACATCGGAAACCCTCGAACCTACGGGTTCGGGGGTTTCGTCTTGTTGGGGTTTGCTTGTGGCTGGTAGTCGCGGGTGGGGTCGATGGTCAGCTCGCGCAGGAGTTCTCCGGTGACGGCGTTGACGACGCGGACGTGCAGATCGTCGACCAGGAGGATGACGTGGGTTCGGGCATGGGTTCGCCCGATGCCGATGTGGTGCAGCCGACCGTCCAGGCGCAGGGTGACCACTCCAGAAGGGTCGATGCGGTCGTGACGTACGCGAGCGTGGGTGTCGGCGTCGCGGCTGCCGGCGGGCAGGGCCTTGGGCGAGGCGGCGTAGACGGCTGCCGGGGTGGCGCGGTGCGGCAGGGATCGGTGCGGGCGGTGGTGGTTGTAGGCGTCGACGAAGTGGTCGAGAAGCGCCTGCAGGCCGGCCAGGGTGGCCGGTTGGTCGGGCTGGGCGCGTAGCCAGTTTTTCATGGTCTGCTGGAAGCGCTCGACTTTGCCGCAGGTGGTGGGGTGGTTGGGGGTGGAGTTCTTCTGCCGCACGTGCAGGCGGCGCAGCTCGTGTTCGAAGGCGTTGCGGCCGCCGCGGCCGCCGGCGAGGCGGGTGGTGAAGACCATGCCGTTGTCGGTGAGGGTGGAGGCGGGCACGCCGTGGGCGGCGACCGCGGCGCGGAAGGTGGTCCGCACGATCGGGCCGGTGACGCGGGGGTGCGCGGTCACCGACAGGGCGTAGCGGGAGTGGTCGTCCAGCCAGGACAGGATCTCGGCGTCGCTGCCGTCGACGAGCCGGTAGTGGGTGAAGTCGGCCTGCCAGGTTTCGTTCGGCAGCTCTGCCTGGAAGCGGATGTAGGACGAGCGGGGACGTTTCTTGGGCTCAGGCGCGACCAGGCCGCGGCGAGTGAGGTGACGACTGATCGTGGCTCGTGACACCGTCCGCCCGTGATGGTGGGCAAGGTGCCAGGCGATCGTGTCCGGGCCGGCGTCCAGTCCCTGCTCGGCGAGTTCCTTGCGGAGCCGGACGATCAGCTCGACCGTGTCGGCGTCGATCGCGTTCGGCGAGGTGCGCGGCCGTCGCGACCGGGGCTCGAACGCCGCCTCGCCCTCGGCCCGGTAGCGGGCCACCAGCTTGGACACCCAGCCCTTGGACACCCCGTAGGCGCGGGCGACCTCTGCCTGGGAGCGGCCCTCGACGACAACGGCGGTGATGACAACTCTGGCCTTGGGCACACCGCCCAGGCTCATGATCGCGATGGTTGCCTATGTCCCGAGACACACTCCGTTGAAGTTTCCTATGTCTTGCGACATGGGTTTCCTATGTCCTGAACCAGCACACTGCCGGGGGCACTCTGTGATGTCTCAGGACATCGGAAATCCGCGAACCCACAGATTCGAGGGTTTTCTCTCTTCCTGGGGCTGGTGGTCGTGGGTGGGGTCGATGGTCAGCTCGCGGAGGAGTTCTCTGGTGACGGCATCGACCACGTGGAATACTGCCGTCCCCTGCTTTGTAGGTGGCATAGGCTCCGGACTCGGAGATCGCCTGGAGCTGGAACCCGTGCCGCTCCAGCACCGCATCAGCACGGGTCTGGGTCATGCTGGTTAGGTTCGATACTCGAGCCGCTGCGCCGCCGGTTTCGGCGGGTCGTCGTTGTGAGCCAGAACATCGGCCGCGCCGGCCTGCACGCAGCCGCCATGGCCTCAGCGGGTCAACCACAGCGTACCTCCACACGGCTGAAGAAGGACGGGCGCAGGCGTGCGAGCCCGTACGGCCGAAAATCGGTTGCCTCGGATGGCGGGCTCCGAGAATGTGGTGTCCATGAGGCTCTGACGGACAGCACCCCCACCAAACCGAGATGTCATGGCACCTACTCGTGCCGTGATGCCGCCCGCCCATACCCTGTTCAGCGAGAGAGCGTCTTTGTCTCAGCAACCCTCCCGGCAGGAGTTCCCGCTGCCGTCCACCCCTGTCACGGGGTCGGCCACGGTCACTGTGTTCGCCTCCCCCACGAGCTGGATCGAGTCCGATGCCGTCGCGCAGTGCCATCAGGTGGCCGCCCTCGACGGCATGAGGCACGTCGCCGCCATGCCGGACCTGCATCCCGGCAAGGGCGCCCCCATCGGAGCCGCCATGGCGTCGACTGTTTTGTACCCGTTCCTGGTGGGCGCCGACATCGGTTGCGGCATCGCCGTGTTCCCTGTCAAGCTCAAGCGGGCCGTGCCCGAGAAGCTCGCCGCCCGCTTCCCCGATCTCGATCGTGCGCTGGACCCTGAGCTGGATGCCGGCGATCCCGCCTGGGCCGTCGTGAAGGGTGGCATACCCGCTGGTCACGTCGAGGGTCTGGGGACGGTCGGGCGGGGCAACCACTTTGTCGAGCTGGCCCGGATCGGGACCGTCTTCGAGCCGGACCACGCCGGCCGTCTCGGCCTCGCCGTCGGCGACCTGGTTCTCATCGTCCACAGCGGCTCCCGGGGGCTGGGCGAGCGGATCCTGCGGGCGCACACCGAGGTCAACGGCGCGGGCCCCGCCCCTGATGCCGGCGCCTACCTGGCGATGCATGACGACGCCGTACGGTGGGGATCGCTCAACCGGCGGCTGCTGGCCGCCCGGGTCGCCCACGCGTTGGGGACCGAGCCCACCGAGCCGATCGTCGACCAGTGCCACAACCTGGTCGAGCTCCGCGACGGGATCTACCTGCACCGCAAGGGGGCGGCGCCGGGTGACGGCCGCGACGTGCTCATCGCGGGTACGCGGGGCACCCCTTCTTATCTTGTGGCCGGCCACGCCGGACCGGAGGCCAACCATTCCGTGGCGCATGGCGCGGGCCGCAAGATGTCGCGGGCGGACGCCCTGCGCCGGGGGCGGGCCAAGCACACGGTCGAGGAGCTGCGCCGCACACCGATGGGGTCGCTGGTGGTGTGTGGCGATCGCCAGCTGCTCTTCGAGGAGGCGCCGACGGCGTACAAGCGCATCGAGCAGGTGATCGCCGACCTCGTCGACCATGACCTGGCCACGCCCGTGGCCACCACGATCCCTCTGGTCACTTACAAGACGCCCGACCTCGGGTCGGCGCCCCAGAGGGACCGCCGGGAGCACCGCCGCAAGCGGGGGCGGCCGTGAGCGTCCATCTGCTCCTGTCGGCCGGGCGCGGCCCGCAGGAGTGTGCCTGGGCATTGGCTCAGCTGCTGCACCGCCTGGAAGGCGACGCCACCCGGCAGGGGCTGCAGACCCATCGGGCCCACACCGTTCCCGGTGACCGGCCTGGCACCTACCGATCGGTCCTCGTCCGCATCGAAGGAGACGGCGCCGAGGCGTTCGCCGCCTCGTGGACCGGAACCCTGTGCTGGCAGGCCCCCAGCCCCTACCGGGCCAGCACCGGCCGGAAGAACTGGTACGTCATCGCTCGACCGTGCCAGGTCGACATCCCACGTACGACATTCACCGAAGCGGACGTCGACATCGTCGCCTGCCGCACCGGTGGCCCCGGCGGTCGACATCGGAACAAGGCCAGCACCGCCGTACGGGCGACTCACCGGCCCACGGGGATCGTCGTCGTGGTCGACACCGAGCGGCAGTTCAGCCTCAACCGCCGCATCGCCATGCGGCTGCTGCGACAGCGCATAGAGCACGGCGACGAGGCGGCAGAGCGCGCCGTCACCACCGCCCGCTGGCGTATCCACGACGAGCTCGTACGCGGCAACCCCACCCGCGTCGAACGCCCGGAGACGTCGGAGCAAGACCTGGCGCCACAGGTGCGGACGCGCCGGCGGCAGCGGCAGTCCACCCCGGCCACGCGCAGGTGAGAAGGAACCGCATCAGACAGCATGCGGGTCGCTGGTGCGAAGATCGCCTACTCAGGATCATTCAGTGTGACCCGGGGGCCGATGAGCTCAGCCGCGGGCGGGTGTGCGGAAGACCTGATGGCTGTGCCAGCTGATGTGTTCCTGTTCGACCGCGTCCAGGCCGGGCTGAGGCTTTCGGGCGGGCCGACCTGCCAGGGAGAGCACCATGTCCAGGGAAGACTGCGAGCGGCCGACGAACTTGGCCGAGACGGCGATCGTGTGCTCCCTGGTCAGGCCGAGCGCGCCCTTGTCGAACAGCTTGTGGTGGATCGCGCACAGGCACAGCCCGTTCGCCACGTCGTCGGGTCCGTCGAACGCCCACCAGCGCACGTGCGCCGCGTCCAGGCCCACCACCGCACCGTCCAGCCAGCCGTCGTAGGAGCAGAACGCGCAGCAGTACTCCTACGCCATGAGCACCCGATCGCGGAAGCCCGGGTCACGGCGTACGGCCTTCTTGACCTCGCCGACGGTTTCGAGGGTCTCCAGGTTCAGGCCGGCCAGCAGGCACAGGTCCGCGTGCAGGGACCGGGCGAAGTTGGCGTCCAGCAGGTAGCGGGCGATCTGCCCCAGCAGGCCGGGCTCCTCCGACAGCGCGCGGGCCAGGTCGGGATGCTGGCGGCCGGCGGCCTGGCTGTCGCGAAGCCGGCCCAGCTCCGGGCCCGGACTACCTGGGCCGTGGCGGGTGTCGACCAGCCACAGGCCGTCGTTCGTCAGGTGGTGGAACGGGTAGCCGGGGCTGGTCTCGCGTGGTGGGCCGTACTCCTTCAGCAGCTTCTTCAGCTCCGCCTCGGCGGCGCTGAACGGAATGGGGCGATTGCCGTGCTGCTGGAAACGGCCCAGAACGTACAGCAGGAGGAGCGGCTTGTGGGGTGCGCGCTCGCCATGTCTGGTCCAGCGCCGAATCTCGGCGACCCGCTCGACCCAGTCCACGATCGGTCAGTGTAAGGCGATGATCCGGCCCCGGCACACGGTATTTCGCGGTGGCCGGCCACGCCCTATAGTCGCCGGGTGAGCGATCTTCAGCCGGGCGTTTACCAGCACGTGATCACTCGTGAGCTGGATGGCCGGCTGCGTGCGATGTCCGATCGCGAGCTGATCGACCGGCGGTCGTTGGACCTTGCCGACTCCCACGAGACGTTGGCCCGGCATCTGGGCGCGCTCACCCGCCGGGCGCTGCGCTCCGTACGGGGTGAGAGCGACGTGGCACGGCTGGCCCGGCAGGTGGAGATCGTCAACCGGGTCGCCGACCTCATCGGTGAGCTGGTGCCCGAGGCCGCCTCCCCCGAGGAGATGGTGGAGGCCGCCGAGGAGTTGCTGGGCATCGCCAGGAGCCGGGACGCGGCCGGGCAGGTGCGTTTCCCGTCGCGGCCGGTGATTCCCCTCACCGGGAGCGCGTTGCTGGTCAACGGGCGCGGGCAGCCGGAGATCGGCCACGAGCTCAAGCGCGAGCTGGCCTCCGCCGACCACGTCGACCTGCTGTGCGCGTTCGTGAAGTGGAACGGCGTGCGGGTACTGGCCGAGGCGATCGAGGAGTTCCTTCAGCGCGGCGGCCGGCTGAGGGTGGTGACCACCACCTACATCGGCGCCACCGATCGCCTGGCCCTGGACCGGCTGGCGGCCATGGGCGCCGAAATCCGCGTCTCCTACGACACCCGGATGACCAGGCTGCATGCGAAGGCGTGGCTGTTTCATCGAGGCAACGGTCTGTCCACCGCCTACGTGGGATCCTCCAACCTGTCGCAGACCGCCCTCAGCCACGGGCTGGAGTGGAACGTACGACTCGCGCAGGCCGAGCAGCCTCATCTCATCGACACGTTCGCCGCCACGTTCGACGACTACTGGGGCGATCCGTCGTTCGAGCCCTACGACCCGGCGCAGGACGCCGAGCGGCTGGACCGCGCCCTTTCGGACGAGCGGTCCGGGGGCCGGGCGGTCGTGCTCGACTTCGCGCATGTGGACGTGCGCCCGTACTCCTACCAGCGCGAAATCCTCGACGAGCTCGCCGCCGAACGGCAGATCCACGACCGGTGGCGCAACCTGGTCGTCCTGGCGACCGGTACCGGCAAGACCGTGATCGCCGGGCTCGACTACCGGCGACTGCGCGCGGCCGGGCAGGCGGAGTCGGTGCTGTTCGTCGCCCACCGCAAGGAGATCCTGCGGCAGAGTCTGCTCACGTTCCGGCAGGTGCTGCGGGACGAGACGTTCGGCGAGCTGTACGTGGACGGTGCCCGGCCTGAGCGGTGGCGGCATGTCTTCGCCTCGATCCAGACGCTGCACCACAACCCGCTGCCGGAGCCGGAGCGGTTCGACATGGTGATCGTGGACGAGTTCCACCATGCCGAGGCCGCGACGTACCGGAAGCTGCTGTCGAGAGTGCGGCCCAAGATCCTGCTCGGCCTGACGGCGACGCCGGAGCGCGCCGACGGCCAGGACATCAAGCACTGGTTCGACGGCCGGATCGCCGCCGAGCTGCGCCTGTGGGAGGCGCTGGAGCGGGGCCTGCTGGCCCCGTTCCAGTATTTCGGCGTCCACGACGGCACCGACCTGCGCCAGATCGGCTGGCGCCGGGGTCAGGGTTATGACGTCGGTCAGCTCTCGAACGTCTACACGGGCAACGACCGTCGCGCCGCCGTGGTCCTGGCGACATTGCACCGCAAGATCGGCGACGTCGGACGGATGCGGGCACTCGGCTTCTGCGTGAGCATCGACCATGCCCGCTTCATGGCCGACCGCTTCACCCAAGCCGGGCTCCCCTCGGTGGCAGTCACCGCGCAGAGCTCGCGGGACGAGCGTGACCAGGCACTACGCGACCTGCGGGATCGCCGGGTCAATGCGGTGTTCACCGTCGACCTCTTCAACGAGGGCGTCGACGTGCCGGAAATCGACACCGTGCTCTTCCTGCGTCCCACCGACAGCGCCACCGTCTTCCTGCAGCAACTTGGGCGCGGCCTGCGGCTGGCCGATGACAAGCCCTGCCTCACCGTGCTCGACTTCGTCGGCCACCAGCACAAGCAGTTCCGCTTCGACCGGCGCTACCGGGCGCTCACCGGCGCCAGCCGTACCGGGATCGCGAGGGAGATCGAGCAGGGGTTCCCGACGTTGCCCGCCGGCTGCGTCATCGACCTTGACCGGGACGTACGCCGGCTCGTTCTCGACAACGTCCGGCAGGCGCTCAGCCTGAACTGGCGGGATCTGGCGCGCGAACTGCGCGAGCTGGGGGACGTCGGCCTGTCCACCTTCCTGCAGGAGACGGGGCTGGAGGTGGAGGATCTGTACCGCCGCAGCCGCCTGGGCTGGGCCTCTCTCCGGCACGCCGCGGGTCTGTCGGTTACGCCTCCTGATACAGGGCTCGGACGAGCTTTCGGCCGGATGCTGCACATCGACGACGTCGAGCGGCTCGCGTTCCTGACCAAGGTGCTGGCGGGAAAGGCTCCGCGGTCCCCCCGCGAGCTGCGCCTGCTGGCCATGCTGGACACGATGTTGTGGGGCGGCACCGAGCCCGTGTCCGGGATGGAGGCGCGGCTCGCTCGCCTCAGCGGTGCTCGGGCCGCGGAGCTCGGTGAGCTGGCGGACGTGCTTCGCTCGGGGCTGCGTCATGTGGCGTCGCCGCTCGACCCTGTGGTGCCCTTGCATGTCCACGCCCGCTACAGCAAGAACGAGGTGTTGGCCGCCTTCGGCGTCGACAAGCCCGCTCATATGCGGGAAGGGGTCAAGTACGTGCAGGAGCACCAGGCGGACCTGTTCTTCGTCACCATCGACAAGTCCGAGGACCACTACTCCCCCACCACGCTCTACCACGACCGGGCGATCAGCGAGAGGTTGTTCCAGTGGGAGTCGCAGAGCACCCTGCGCTCCTCGGCCGCCACCGCCCGCCGCTACCTTACGGGTGAGTCCACGGTCCACCTCCTCATCCGACAGTCCAAACGCGACGAAGGGCTCGGCGCTCCGCCCTACACCTACGCGGGTCCGATGCGCTACGTCAGCCACGAGGACGAGCGGCCCATCCGCTTCGTCTGGCGGCTGGACCACGCGCTCCCGCCCGAGGTGTTCCATTACGCCAAGGCCACCGCCGGCTGAGCCGACTGCGGGAGCAGCGCCGATTCGGGCGGCTCAGCGGAGGGTGGCGGTGAAGGTGCGGCCGTACGTGTGGTGGGTCGTGGCCTGGATCAGGGTGCCGCCGGGTACGCGACGTACCGTCACCCCCTCGTCCGCCGCCTCCAGGCGGAGGGGCGGGCCCGGCAGGACGACGGAGACGCGGTCGCGTTTCATCGTCGGGTCGGACAGGGCGACCACCGTGCGCCGCCCGGACTGGACGATGACCGAGGCGGGGCCGTCGATGAGGAGGCGGCCGGCGTGGCGTGGGCCGTCGGTGAAGACGTTGGCGGCGACGATCCCGAGCGTCTCGTGCCTGATCGCCTGGACGTCCCGGTTGTTGGCGAGGACGGTCAGCGGGCCGTGCGCGTAGCGGCGCAGGCGGGCCTCCGTCGCGTTCGGGATCAGGGCGTAGGCGAGGGCGGACACGCCACCGGACGCGGGGTGGGTGACGGACGCGGTGAAGACGTTCTTGGTCACCGGGGTGTCGGGGTTGGACGTGCGGACGGTTCTGCGGCTGCGGGTCACCGTCTCCAGGCCGGCCGCCACGGGCTGCCGGGTCAGGAAGGCGTAGCCGATCGCCGTGCGGCGGGTGGCATTGGCGTAGCGGAGCCAGCGCGGCGGCCTGGTGTCGCCCGTCCGCCACGCCCCGCCGTCCCAGCCCTCCCCGCTCAGCGCGACCGTGTCGCCGGGAGCGGCGATGCGGCTGTCCACCGTGGTCACCGCGTCGCGGCCGCCCTGGCCGGAGATGCCCGCCGCCAGCACCACGATCTCGTCGTCCAGCATGAACCAGGACTTGGTGGCGCGGGCGTTCTGGTAGGCGACGAAGTCGTCGGGCAGGATGCCCGCCTGTTTGGCGGTGTAGGCCACGTCGTCGGACTGGACCATGCCGGCCGTCCCGTACGCGCCGAGCGTCGCGCCGCCGGAGAAGGCGTTCTCGCCGCGCGGGAAGTATACGTACGTGTTCTGGGACTCCGAGGAGGAGGTGAAGTTCAGCGGGTGCCCGGGGTTCTCGTACCAGAACCGGCCGCCGTACAGCTCGGGGACCGTTCGCCGCTCCTCCACCGGCACGGTGATGCCGGCCAGCCGGTACGGCGAGACGGTCGTGTAGTAGTCGACGCCGAAGACCTGGCTCTGGTCCTCGCCCGAGAGGTAGAGGTGGAAGGCGCCCTCGCCCTGGAACCAGGGCATGAGGTTCTCGCCGTTCATGTACTCGTACTTGCTGATCCGGCCGGAGCTGCGGGCCAGGGCGAAGGCGTAGCCGGGGCGGCGGTGGACGGTCCGGTCCATGGCGTTGAAGGCGACGCAGCGCTCGGGTGGGTTCAGGTCGGCGGCCGGGACGGCGGCGTCGGCGCGGATGGCGGCGTAGCGGGCGATGCTGATCGGCGAGACGAAGGCGGTCGTGTCGGCGGCCGGGAGGAATTTGACGTACTTCTTCAGCGGAAGCGGGTCCTCGACGTGGTCGGCCAGGTCGGTGACGGCCTCCACGATCACGCCGACGTCGGCGTAGCCGGTGGCGGTGCGGGAGACCGCCCTCCCCTTGACGATCTCCATCAGCCAGCCCTCGAAGATCAGCGGGGCGAAGCCGTCGGCGATCCAGCGGTGGACCACGCCGGGCAGGTCCGCCGAGGTGCCGCCGCTCGTCACGCCCTGCAGCATCTTGAGGGTCTGGATGACGCGGGTCAGCAGGATGCGCCCGTAGGAGCCGGTGTAGGCGACCGAGTCGTGCTGGATGAAGGAGCCGTCGCGGTAGTAGCCGTCGGTGACGCCGTGCTGGAGGTTGTACGGGTCGATGGTGGCGAAGACGGTGGCCTGGTCGGCGATGGCCTTGACGACGCGGGCGTCGTCGCCGGTGAGCGCGCCCTGGAGGATGCGGTTGGCGGTGATGTCGGCCAGGTTCGCCCCGGTGTGGAAGCGGGAGTCCAGGTCGACGTCGCCGTTCTTGCCGTTGCGCAGGTAGGCGTCCATCGAGGCGAGGTAGGTCGCCGTCAGGTCGGGGCGTCCCTCCCGTACCCGTTCGGCGAGCAGGGCCAGCGTCCTGCTCACGTGGGTGGGGATGCCGATCTCCCAGTTGTGCCAGTTGCCGTAGTAGCCCTTCGACTGGTCGCCGTAGTAGCGCTCGTGCAGCCACACCAGGCCGTCGGTGACCCGCCGCTGCACGGCGGCGTCATCGGCGAGGCCGCCACCGGGCGTGCGGGTCGCGAGGGCGATCTCGTACAGGTACTGGTAGGCCAGCCGCAGGTTGGCGTCGTCGGTGCCGAGCTTCAGGCCGGCGAACAGCTCACCGTCGCCGGCCTTGTCCATGGCGGCCAGCCGCTGCCTGGCGGTGGCGAGGATGGAGGCGAGCTTGGCGGCGACCTCTGGGCGGGCGTTGACGTCGGGGGTTCCGGCGAGCATCGCCACGGTGTTGGTGAGGAGCCGGGCGTGGTCGATTCCCGCCGCGGCGCGCGCGGGGGCGGCTACGGCGAGGAGGCCGGCGGCGGGGAGCAGGGAGAGAACCTGGCGGCGGGACATGTGCGGCACGGCGGGCTCCAGGCCGTTGGACGATATGCCGGGCTCACCATACATGATCTACTTTTGTCAGCCCAGGACTCGTTCCGTCGTGAAATCAGTGCTTCGGTTTGAGGGCGACCTCGAACCGCACCTCGACCTCGTCGCTGAGCTTGAGCGTGCCGAAGAGCGCCGAGTACGGCCTGATCCCCCACTGGGACTGCACGATGACCGCCGAGCCGTGCGCGCGTCCCTCTGTCGCCGAGCCCTGCACCGCGACGGGCCGCGTGACACCGACGATGGTGAGCTCGCCCTCGACGCGGAACGACTCCGCGGTCCCGTCGACCCGCGTCGACCGGAACGTGATCGTCGGGTGGCGGGCGGTGCGCAGGATCTTCTCCCGGACGATCTTCTCGATCTCCTGGCGATCGGAGCCCGTCAGCGGCTTGACGCCGCCGGTCGCCTTCCGGACCTCCAACGACTCGGCGTCGATCTCGACCGTGACCGAGGAGCGGGAGGGCTCGACGGTGGCTTCGCCCCGCCAGCGGGTGACTTCGATGGTGAGGTCGTGGCCGGCCTTCGCGCCGATCCCCGTACGCGTCGTGTCGACGAGGAGCCGGCCGGATTCGGGCCCGAACGTGTAGCTACCAGCGGCAATGCTCACCCTGCCAGGCTAGCCCGCGCCCCGGGAAGGCGGGCGACGCGCCCGAAGACGAGGGGAGGACTAGCGTGATCGCCGGCAAGCAAGGAGAGCTCATGAACCACAGGACCGCTGTCGCTTCGTTAGCCGCCGCCATGCTGGTGGCCGGCTGCTCGGTGACCATCCCGGAGCCCGACCAGAAGGGCATCGTCTACGACGCCGGCATGTTCTCCGACACCACGTTCCAGAACTGCGTCGAGCCCGGAGTGCGCGACGTGTCCGGCTGGGGGGACAAGGGATATGTCTACCCGGCCGGCCAGCGCACGTTCGAGTTCGCCGCCGACCCGAACGATCCTGCCGGGGTCAGGACGAAACCGGGGGCCGAGGCGGGACCGCTCACGATGTGGACCAAGGATCCGCTGGAGATGCGGGTGTCCGGCGTCGTGACGTTCTCTCTCACCAGCGACTGCAAGACACTGCGGCAGTTCCACGAGCAGATCGGGCTGAAGTACAAGGCCGACACCGACGCCGGCTGGCGCAGGTTGCTCAGCGTCTACGTCGGCCAGCCGCTCGACCGGGCGCTGGACGCCGCCAGCAAGGAGTTCGCCTGGCGCGATCTCACCTATCTCGACCCCCAGGCCAAGCAGCAGTGGGAGGCGAAGGTCGCCGAGTACATGGCGCAGTTCCTGCGCGAGCAGGGCGGTACGGCCTTCTTCGACAAGTTCTCGGTCACGCTTCAGCAGCCGCAGCCGCCGCTGAAGGTTCGCGAGGCGATGGCGGCCGTACAGCAGGCGAAGGAGGAGAACACCGCGCAGAAGGCGAAGAACGAGAAGGCGCGCACGGAGCTGGAGGCCATCAAGGCGCTGAAGGACGTGCTGGGCGCCCAGGGCGCGGTCATGTGGCAGGCGGTCAAGGACGGCCGCATCCAGATCATCGTCTCCGACAGCGGGCAGATCAACATCACTCCGAACAAGAACGGCGGCAACTGAGGCAGAGCCACGACGCCGGGCTCCCCCACGGTGGTGAGCCCGCTCGTCGCCTCCTTCGTCCGGGAGCCGAGCAGCGATGAAGTGGTTCTGGCCCGCACAAGCGGGACGCCGGCCGTAGGTCCGTACACAGGCGGCCACATCGCGGGACTACTACGCTTCCCGGGAGTCGGCATCTCTCGGGGACGGATCTTGGTTGTGGATCTGGTGGAACGGGCGGGGACGCTCAAGGGACGGCTGGTCAAGTTCGCGCTGTCGCCGCGGTTCGAGCGGCAGCTCGCCGAGGCGTTCGAGGAGGCCGACCCGGACGGTGCCCTCGGTGACGACCTCGACCCCATCATGGTCATCGACCACTTCATCCTGCAGCGTCGCCTTGCCGGTGGTGACACCGTCGTCGACAGGTTCGTCCGGACCCAGGCGAAGCTGACGTCGCAGGAGCGGGAGCTGCTTCTCGGGTGGAAGGACGTCGTCGAGGGGATCTTTGAGGTACGGGGGAAGGACGGCGACGAGCTGTCCCTGGTCAACCTCGTGGACGAGCTGCCCTACCGGGCTCGTTCCACCATGGGTAAGGCGGCCTTCCGGACGCTCAGACGGGGCATGTTCGTGGTGTGCCGGCTCGTGCCGCTCGGAGAGGGCTGGCTGGTCAGCGGGAACCTCCGGGTCTTTCCCGCGAAGGACCGGGGCGTCATGCTCACCCAGGCCATGGAGCTGGGGCTGCACAATCCCGCCTGGGTGTTCCGCAACCCGGAGAAGCTCGCCGCCGCCCGGCGCATGCTCGCCGAGCAACGGGCGGTGTTCGTCGAGGTGTTCGGGGACGAACTGATCGTCGTCGCGGGGGCGGAGCTCGCTGAGCGGATCGCCGTCTTCTGGGACGCCATGACGGCCGAACCCGGCGGGTCAGCGGACGGAGCGGCGCCGCAAGGCGAGATCGCCCTGCCGGATGAGATCGTCGAGGCCGAGAGCGTGGCGCTGCACTTCGATCCGGAGACCGGCCTCAGCTACTACGTCGACTTCGGCCTGCTTCAGGAGCTTTTCGCCGATCCCGCCCTGCTCGCCCGTCGTCGCTACCGCGAGACCCTGTCCAGCTATCTGCGCGAGGACGGCGTCTCCCCCACGCCCATCAGAATGCTCGCCGAGCGTGATCCCGGGAATGCCGGCGTGGTGTTCCGGAAGCTGTTGAAGAGGCGAGACTTCTCCTGGGAGCGGGACGGGGAGGCGCTGCTGCGCGAGTACAAGGCCCGGTACTTCGATGCTCCGCAGCTTCCCACTCACATTCCGGTCAGTGAGGAGATGGCTGAGCACGTGCGGAGGTCGCGGCAGGAGCGGCTGCCGGAAGGCCATTGATGGTCACGCGGAGACTGGTGCTGTTCGATCTCGACAACACCCTGGTCGACCGGCTGGACGCCTTCCGGAGGTGGACGCGGGAGTTCGTGGCCCGGCGGGAGCTGGGTGAGGGGGCGTTCGAGTGGATGGTGCGGCTGGACGAGGACGGGGCGGTGCCGAGGGAGGTCTTCTTCCGGCGCGGGAAGCCGGACGTGCGGTTGTTCGAGATCGCGGCTGAGCGGTGTGGGACGACGCTCGGGCATGGTGGAGGCTGGGTCGTGGGGGACGACGCGGTGGAGGTGATCATGGCTGAGGGTGGGGGTGGCAGGTGACCTGGTGGGCGGTGGTCCGGTTCCTGCATGTGCTGTCGGCGGCGCTGTGGGTGGGCGGTCAGCTGACCGTGTCGCTGGTGGTGTTGCCGCTGGCGCGGCGGCTGCTGGACGAGGAACGGCGTGGCGGGCTGCTGAAGGCCGTGGGGCAGCGGTTCGGGGTGTTCACGGTGGCGGTGTTCCTGCCGGTGCAGATCGCCACGGGGGTGGCCATCGCCATGCATGAAGGGGTCACGTGGGCGTCGCTGGCCGAGCCGGGGTACGGGCGGGTTCTCGCGGCGAAGCTGCTGGTGTTCTGCCTGGTCATGGTGGCGGCCGGGCTGCACGGGTGGGCGACGGGGGCCGGGCGGGCGGTGTTCGCGCGGGTGATGGCTCTGGGGGCGGCGGTGGGGTCGGTCGTGGTGGTTCTCTTCGCCACCGCTCTGCCCTACACGTGAGGTCCCAGGTGGGTGGTGAACCAGGTCGCGGCCAGGCGGGCGACCTCGTCCAGGGTGCCCGGCTCCTCGAACAGGTGCGTCGCCCCGGGTACGACCTCCAGCCGGGCCTCGCCCGCCAGCCGGGCCAGTGCCCGGCGGTTGAGGTCGAGGACGGCCGGGTCGGCACCGCCGACGATCAGGAGGGTGGGCTGCTCGACGTTCCAGAGGAAGTCGCCGGCGAGGTCCGGGCGGCCGCCGCGCGAGACCACCGCGCGCACGCCGTCCGGTAGCGCCGCGGCGGTCACGAGGGCCGCCGCCGCGCCCGTGCTGGCGCCGAAGAGGCCGACGGGCAGTCCCTCGGTACGGGCGTCCGTCGACGCCCAGGCGGCCAGCGCCTCCAGCCGGCGGGCCAGCAGGCCGATGTCGAACCGGATCTCCCGTGTCACCACGTCCAGCCGCTCCTCCTCGGGGGTGAGCAGGTCGGCGAGCAGGGTGGCCAGGCCGGCCGCCTGGAGCCGCTCGGCGACGTGACGGTTGCGCGGGCTGTGGCGGCTGCTGCCGCTGCCGTGCGCGAACAGCACCAGCCCCCCGGGGCGTCGCGGAGCGGTGGGCGCGGTGAGGTCCGCGTCGAGGGTGACGCCGTCGGCGGGGATCCGCAGCCCCTCCGTCAAGGGGAAGCGCCCTTCACGGGCAGCCCGGCCGCCGCGTCCGGTACGGCGATGTCCATGCGGGCCATGCGGCGATACCCCGTCCCCGGCGGCCGGGGCGGGATGTGCAGCCGTGGCCTGGCCACCTCCCGGTACGGGATCGAGGACAGCAGGTGGGAGATCATGTTGATCCGGGCCCGCCGCTTGTCCTCGCTCTCCACGTCGTGCCAGGGCGCTTCGGGGATGTGGGTGTGGACGAGCATCTCGTCCTTGGCCCGCGAGTACTCCTCCCACCGGATGATCGACTGAAGGTCCATCTCCGACAGCTTCCAGCGCCGCATCGGGTCGTCCAGCCGGTCGCGGAAGCGCCGTTCCTGCTCGGCGTCGCTCACGGAGAACCAGTACTTGCGCAGCAGGATCCCGTCCTCCACCAGCAGCCGCTCGAAGATGGGGCACTGGTGCAGGAAGCGGGTGTACTCCTCCTGCGTGCAGAAGCCCATGACGCGCTCGACGCCGGCCCGGTTGTACCAGCTCCGGTCGAACAGCACGATCTGCCCGGCGGCGGGCAGGTGCTCGACGTAGCGCTGGAAGTACCACTGCGTCCGCTCCCGCTCGGTGGGGGCGGGCAGGGCGACGATGCGGGTCATGCGGGGGTTGAGGTACTCCGCGACGCGCTTGATGGTGCTGCCCTTGCCGGCGGCGTCGCGTCCCTCGAACACCACGACGACCCGCCGGCCCTCGGCCCGCACCCATTCCTGCAGCTTGACCAGCTCTCCCTGCAGCCGGAAGAGCTCCTTCTCGTACGGCTTGCGCCGTAGCCTCCCGCCGGCCTTCGCCGGCCGCGGCTTCCCGCCGGCCTTCGCCATAGGTCACACCTGCCCCGCCGTACGCCTGTCGATGCGCACAGCGGGGCAGCCCGTGAGCAGGTCCATGGCGGGGACCGGTCAGACGCCGGCCGGGAGCCGGGTGCCGAGGCGTTTGAGCCGGATGCGGGGCCTGGAGCGGAGCGGTTCGAGCACGATCGTGCGGGTCCCCGCGGGGACGTGGCGCAGGTCGTGCGTGATGAGGATCGTGGTCCGGCCGGCCATGAGCCGGCGCAGCGGCTCCATGATGCGGGCGGCCGTGACCTCATCGAGGCCGGTCATCGGCTCGTCGAGCACGAGCACGGGCGCGTCGCGCACGATGGCGCGGGCGATCGCGATGCGCTGCCGCTGGCCGCCGGACAGGAGCCGGCCCCGCTGGCCGACGGGAGTCTCGTAGCCGCGCGGAAGTGCGGTGATGAACTCGTGCGCCCCGGCGAGCACCGCGGCCTTGACCACCTCCTCGAACGTGGCTCCGGGACGGCCGTAGGCGATGTTCTCCCGCACGGTGCCGGAGAACAGCATGCTCTCCTGGTGCAGGATCGTGACGGCCTCCCGCAACGAGGACCGGGTCAGGTCGCGGAGGTCGACGCCGTCGAGCAGGATGCGTCCCTGCTCGGGGTCGTAGAACCGCAGCAGCAGCTTGGCCAGCGTGGACTTGCCCGCCCCGCTGGGACCGGTGCAGACGATGAGCTCGCCCGGCTCGGCCGTGAACGACAGGTGCCGCAGCGTCGGCCGGCGACGACCCGGGTAGGTGAAGCCGACGTCGTCGAACTCGATCCGCCCGTGGCTGCGTGACACCAGCGTCAGGGCGGTGCCGCGGTCGTTCACCGACGGCCGGGTGTCGAGGAGCTCCATGACGCGGTCGGAGCCGGCGGCGGCCTCGGACACGCTCAGCGCGATCTCTCCGAGCCCCTGCACGGCGGGGTAGAGCAGGCCCAGGTACGCGGCGAAGGCGAGCAGCCCGCCGAGCGTCAGGCGACCCTCGACGATCTCCCAGGCTCCGACGCCGAGGATGACGACCATGCACACGGTCTGGAGGACCTGCACCATCGGGCCGTACATCCCGGACAGCCGCGCCTGCCACATGTTGGCGCGCAGCCAGCCGCGGCCCTCACGGTGCAGCCGCCGCGACTCGGTGGTCTGCCGGTTGTACGCCTGGACGAGCGACTGGTTGGCAAGGCTCTCCTCGATGACGCTGTTCATGGCGCCGTTGCTGAGCCGCTCGTTGGCGGCGGCGACCCGGAACCGGGCGGCGAAGAACTTGGACACCACCAGGAACGCCGGGACCAGCGCCATGGTGACCAGTGCGAGGTCCCACCTGATGAAGAACGCCGCGCCGGCGAAGAAGACGACGCTGACGACCGTGGTCAGCACCTTGACCAGACCGGAGCCGACGAGCTGCTCGATGGCCTCGATGTCGTCGGTGATCCGGGCCATGAGGTCGCCGAGCCGCCGGTTCTCGAAGAAGTCCGGTGACAGGGTCTGCATGTGTGCGAAGACCCTGTCGCGCAGGCCGAGCAGGAAGCGTTCGGCGCCGAGCGCTGTGACGTACGCGCCGCCGAACGACATGACGCCGGCCACGATCGCGAGGCCCAGCCAGGCGAGGGCGGGGGCCCAGAACGCGGACAGGACGCGGGTCGTCAGCACCTTGTCGGTGATGTGGCCGAACAGGGCGATCGCGGCGACCTCGCAGGCCGCCGCGAGGATGGCGAGCACCGCGCCGGCCACGAAGAGCCGGCGCAGTCCTCGCGTGCCAGGCCAGAACTCCCGGAAAGTCCGGCGGATGGACACCGTCGGCGCGATCGTCGGGTGGTGTTCGCGGGCCTGGGGCGAAAGGGAGAGCCGGCGGGTGACCCGCCGGCTCTTGGGTGGTTTTACCACCACCCGCCGCCCCAGCCGCCGCCCCAACCGCAGCCGCCGCCGCCGCAGCCGCCCCAACGGCGGCGCCATCCGCAGCCGCCGCCGCAGCGACGACGCCTCCAGCACGGTCCCCAGCCCTGGCGGAATCCGTTGTTAACAGACATAGTCCCCTCCCCCGAGATCGGACTTTCACTTCCAAACCGGACCGTACCACCCATAAGCCGATAAATCACCACTAATCCGGGTGAGCAAATCAGATTTGACCGGGGCGCCCACGTGAAGCAACGGTTGCCTGCGCCCGGTAAATCGCCAGCAAAGATCCGGAGGCCACTCGATACTTCGTCAGCGGTTTAACCGTCGGCCCAGCGCTGACCTGGGGTTCCGCACTCTCCACGGGGGGCCGGAGTGGTGATTAGGCGGGCGTTGAAGAATGTTTTTGCATACCGGTGGTGTTCGTTATACGCGGCCCTTCGGCCAGGGGCCCGGATGGCGCGACACGGGCATCATCCGGGAACGGCGGAACATGGCGCGAGAGACACCGGCCGAGTTCTTCGCCCGGCCGCCGCACGCGTTCCCCGGCCGGCCGGCCCCATGCCGGCGAGGCCCGGCCAGGCGAGTCTTCGCCTGTCGAGTGGGCATAGGGAGCCCATGGCTGAGTTCCTGACCGATATCACCACCATCCGAGAGAGGGCCCGCGCCGAGATCGAGAAGGGCCCCATCACCGACGCGTACGGCGCAGACCTGGACCGGGTGATCCAGGTCTGCAACGAGGCCCTGGCCACCGAGCTGGTGTGCGTCCTGCGGTACAAGCGCCACTACTACACCGCCTCCGGGATCCAGTCGGAGGCCGTCGCCCAGGAGTTCCTGGAGCACGCGGGCGAGGAGCAGGAGCACGCGGACAAGCTCGCGGCCCGCATCGTCCAGCTCGGCGGCGAGCCGGACTTCAATCCCGACACGCTGACGAAGCGCTCCCACTCCCAGTACGACGCCAGCAGCGGACTGATCGACATGATCAAAGAGGACCTCGTCGCCGAGCGGGTCGCCGTGGCCACCTACACGGAGATCATCCAGTGGCTGGGCGACCGCGACATCACCACGCGGCGGGTGTTCGAGGAGCTGCTCGCCAAGGAGGAGGAGCACGCCGACGACATGCAGAGCCTGCTCGAACGCATCCCATCGACTCCGCCCGTGCCGCCGGCGCCTCCTGCCTGACGGCCGGGCCGTTCCCGCTCACCGGCCCTCACCCCGCACGACGGCGGGTGAGGGCGCGGCGCGAGCCTGAGCAGACGTACCGGGCCTCGGAGGTACCGGGCCTTACGGGTGAGGGGTCTCGCTCTCAGGAGTGAGACGGATGATCGCCCGTCCCGGCGATCCCTTCTGACCAGGGAAATCGGAGGATTGACCCATCCCCGAAACACCCTGGAGAGCATCATGAACGTCCGCACCGCCTTCGTCGCCGCCCCCCTGCTGATCTTCGCGTACGGTGTGATCCGCATCGTCGACTGGTTCGACGGTGAGAGGGGACCCGGTCTGGCCTGGACCACCGGGCACCTGGCCTTCATGGCAGCCCTCGTCCTCTTTGTCCCGATATTTTGGGAAATGAGGCGGAGGTTGGACCGGAACGCCCTGGCCACCACCGCCGTGGCGGCGGGCTTCGTCGGCATCGCCTGCATGTTCGCGCAGTTCGCCATCGACGTGGTCGTCGGGTTCGCGGCCGCCGACCACGCGGCGATGGGGCCGATGTGGGAGCAGGTCAAGGCCGTGCCCGGAGTTTCCCTGGCCGTCTACGACGGCGGGCCGTTCCTGTTCTACATCGCCCAGCTCGTGCTGGTCACGCAGCTCACCGTGCGACGGCAGGTCCGGGCGTGGACGCCTGTCCTCGTCCTGCTCGACTTCGCTCTGCCGATCATCGACCTCAACCTGATCCCGGTCGGCGCCCTCCTGCTGCTGGTCTCGTTCGTGCCGATGGCGCGCCGCGAGGCGGCGCCCCGGCACGTCCTCGCCCACGCCTGAGACGATGCCCGCGCCCACGGTCATGACCGGAACCGCGGACCACGTGAGAGAACGCGCCCGGTATGCGGCAGGATGGGACGCCGTGCCCGCCCCGCTGTCCTATCCGCCCCTCGTCGACGCCGCCCGCCGGCGGCTGCGCGAGCTGCCGCCACTCCTGGCCGACGCGGCGCTCACCGCGGCGATCCTCCTGGCCCAGCTCTGGCCGCTGCTGTTCGGTGACAGCTCGCACGACGGCCCGTGGGACTGGTGGGGATACGCGGTCGCGGCCGGCGCCTCGCTGCCCCTGGTGTGGCGGCGCCGGGCGCCCGCGACCGTCCTGATCACGAGCCTGTCCGTCGGCGCCCTGTACGACCTCGCCGACAACGTCGCCCGGCAGCCCATCTGGTACGGCGCGACCGTCGCGTTCTACACCGTCGCCGCGTACTCGCCCCGCTGGAAGCGCCTCGTCATGCTCGTCCTGACGCTCAGCGGCGGCTTGCTGGTGGTCGGCTCCTCGGAGAGCGCGCTGCGCGGCATCGTCGTGTTCGTCGCCGCGTACGCCATCGGCAGGACCGCGGCCACATCCCGCGCGCACGCCGCGGCCCTGGAGGAACGGGCCGCCCAGTTGGAGAAGGAGCGCCAGATGGAGGCGGAGCGAGCGGCCGAGCGCGAGCGGGCGCGCATCGCCCGTGACATGCACGACATCCTGGCTCACGCGGTCAGCATCATGGTGGTGCAGGCGGAGGCGGGCCCCGTGGTGGTGCGGACGAACCCCGCCCGGGCCGAGGCGGCGTTCGACGCGATCGCCGCGGCCGGGCGCGACGCGATGGCGCAGCTCAGGCGGATGCTCGGCGTGCTCAAGGAGGGCGAGGCGCCCAGGGCGCCGCAGCCGACCGTGGGCGACCTGCCCGCGCTGGCCGGCCAGGTCTCCGGCACCGGCCTCGACGTGACCTTCTCCGAGACCGGCGAGCCGCGGCCGCTCACGCCCGACTGCGCGGTGGCCGCCTACCGGATCACGCAGGAGGCCCTGACCAACACCGTCAAGCACGCCGGCGCGCGCCACGCCGACATCCGGCTCACCTGGGAGGACCACAATCTCATGATCGACATCACCGACGACGGCCAGGGCTCGGGCCGCGGGCTGCCCTCGGGCGGCAACGGCCTGATCGGCATGCGCGAGCGCGCCGCCGCGTGCGGCGGCGCGGCGACGGCCGGCCCCCGCCAGGACGGTCCGGGCTACCGGGTGTCGGTGCGCCTTCCGGTGGTGACCCCGTGACCGGCCCCATCCGCATCGTCGTGGCCGACGACCAGGAGCTGGTCCGGGGCGGGTTCGCGATGATCCTCGACGCCCAGCCGGACATCGACGTGGTGGCCGAGGCCGGTGACGGCGTCGCGGCCGTCGCGGCGGTCCGCGAGCACGATCCCGACGTGCTCCTGCTCGACATCCGCATGCCCCGCATGGACGGCATCGAGGCGGCCCGGATCGTCTGCGGGGAGACCGGCTGCCGGGTGCTCATGCTGACGACGTTCGACCACGACGACTACGTCTACGACGCGCTGCGGGCCGGCGCGAGCGGCTTCCTGCTCAAGGACGTGCGCCGCGACGACCTGGTCAACGCCGTGCGCGTGGTCGCCGGTGGCGAGTCGCTGCTGGCGCCCCAGGTCACCACGAGGCTGATCTCGGCGTTCACGTCCCGGCCCGCCGCGCGGCCGGCGGAGGCGCTGACGGTGCTGACCGCGCGGGAGCGGGAGACGTTGCAGCTCATCGCCCGCGGGCTGTCCAACGCGGAGATCGCCGAGCAGATGGTGGTGAGCGAGCACACCGTGAAGACGCACGTCAGCAACGTGCTGTCCAAGCTCGGCCTGCGCGACCGGGTCCAGGCGGTGATCGCCGCGTACGAGGCGGGGCTGGCCGTGCCGGGTGCGTGAGGCCGGGTGCCTGACGCCGGGTGCCTGACGCCGGGTGCGTAAGGCGGGGACGGGCGGGTATGCGGGCGACTATGAGCGTTGACTCCGAGAACTATGACGCCGACCTGCTCTGGGAGGAGTTCCACGGAGTGGTCAACATGACCTCCGAGGAGCTCCGGGCCTACCTGCTGGCCGACGCCTCCGGCGAGGATGCCTTCCCGGCGGAGGCCGACCTGGGCCTCGACCAGCTCGGGCGCGGCGTCCTGCAGGTGCTGACCAAGCGGAAGACCGACCTGACCAAGGACGATCTCGACACCATGCGCCAAGTCGTGGACTTGGTGGAGACCCTGGACAACCGGACCGACGACGAGGCCCGGCGGCTGCAGCTCTCCGTGGGCCATGACCCGTTGCGTACCACGTGACCCGAGCTTGACCGAAGGGCCGGGAAAGGTCCATCAGGAGGGCGACTCGTCGTGGCGAATCGTCAAATGGTGGCTGGAACACGGCTACAGATGGTGCAATGGGCCATGCCGTACGCATCCGAGGAGGCCCGTTGACAGACAACCTCGACCTCGCCGCCAGCGCCCAGGAGCTGGCCGACGCCGCGCCGGCCGGGTCGCTGGACCGTACCGCCGCGACGTCGGTGGCCATCACGCTGGCCACGACGCGCGACGCGAACCACGCCAGGCAGACGCTGGACGGGCTGGCGCCCGACGACGTGCGGCGGGCTGCGCTCCAGCTCTTCGACCGCCTCCAGGCCCACTGACCGGGCCCGGGGCCGCCCCTCAGGACCACTGACGGGCCTGAGGGGCCTGAGGGTCAGAGCGCGATCTCGTACTCGACCTGGTCGCCGGGAAGATCGTGAAGTCAGACATGACGGAAGCCTAGGGACCCGCGGCCCCCGCCGTACGGGCCGCGGTCAGGCGAACCCGCACCGCGCGGCGGGCGCGGTCGGCGGCCCGCGGGTCGCGGTGCAGCTGGAGGGCGTGGTTGAGCGCCATGAGCACGCCCATCAGCTCGAACGCCACCTGCTCGGGATCAGTGTCGTCCGGCAGGTCCCCGGCGTCCACGGCGCGCCCGGCCTCCTTGCGCAGCCGCGCCGTCCAGCTGTCGAACCTGGCCGCCACCGCCTCGCGCACCGCCCCCTCCCGCCCGTCGAACTCGTGGGCGGCGGCCACGAAGAAGCACCCGCCGGGGAACACCCCGCGCTCCAGGTACGAGATCCACGCCTCGCACAGGGCGACGAGACGCGGCAGCCCAGGCGCGACGGTCACGGCGGGCTCCCACACCTCGGCGCGGAACACCTCCCCCGCCCGCTCCAGCACCGCGAGCTGGAGCGCCTCCTTGGAGCCGAAGTGGCCGAGCACGCCGGACTTGCTCATGCCGAGCTCCGTGGCGAGCCGGCCGATGGTCAGGCCCTCCAGCCCTTCGACGGAGGCGATGGCCACGGAGCGGCCGAGGATGGCGGAGCGGGTGCCGAGCGCGTCGGCGACGGACCGGCGGGGGCTCATGCTGGGTCGGAGAACGGCATCATGGGAACCACTTTAGCGTCCGAACGTTCGGTTGCTATAGTCCGGCCCATGAACGGATCACGCCTCGTCGCCACCGGCCACTACCAGCCCGCCCGGG
This sequence comes from Nonomuraea sp. NPDC050733, assembly GCF_040654215.1. Classification (NCBI taxonomy): domain Bacteria; kingdom Bacillati; phylum Actinomycetota; class Actinomycetes; order Streptosporangiales; family Streptosporangiaceae; genus Nonomuraea; species Nonomuraea sp. NPDC050733. The sequence continues at coordinate 50,101 of NZ_JBFAHO010000020.1, forward strand.
TGCTGACCAACGACGATCTCGCCGCCATGGTGGACACCAGCGACGAGTGGATCACCAAGCGCGTCGGCATCCGCACCCGCCACGTGGCCGGCCCGGACGAGGGCGTGCCCGAGCTGGCCGTGAACGCGGCGGCCAAGGCGCTGGCCGGCAGCGGCCTGGACGCCGCCGACATCGACCTCGTGCTGGTGGCGACGTGCACGCAGCTCGACCGGGCGCCGAACGTGGCGGCCATCGTCGCGGCCCGGCTCGGCGTGCCGGGCGCGGCGGTCATGGACGTGGGAGTGTCGTGCTCCGGGTTCACGCACGCGCTGGCCGTCGCCGACCACACGATCCGCGCGGGCGCGGCCAGGCACGCGCTCGTCATCGGGGCCGACACCATGACGGCGGTCACCGACTGGACCGACCGGACCACCTGCGTGCTGACCGGCGACGGCGCGGGCGCCGCCGTGGTCAGCGCGGCGCCGTCGCCGGAGATCGGCCCGGTCGTCTGGGGGTCGGCCCCGGAGCTGGGCGACGCGGTGCGCATCGGCGGCACGCCCACCCGGTTCGCGCAGGAGGGGCAGACCGTCTACCGCTGGGCCACCACCAGGCTGCCCGCCATCGCCCGCGAGGCCTGCGAGCGGGGCGGGGTCGCGCCCGAGGAGCTCGCGGCCGTCGTCCTGCACCAGGCGAACCTGCGCATGATCGAGCCCATCGCCCAGCGCATCGGCGCGGTCAACGCGGTCGTGGCCCGCGACGTGGTCGAGTCGGGCAACACCTCGGGGGCGAGCGTCCCGCTGGCGCTGGCCAAGCTGGTGGAGCGGGGCGAGGTGCGGCGCGGCGCGCCGATGCTGTTGTTCGGCTTCGGCGGCAATCTCTCGTACGCGGGGATGGTCGTCCGCTGCCCCTGACGTTCAGGCGCCCGTGGTCAGGCGCCCGTGGTCAGGCGCCCGTGGTCAGGCGCCCGTGGTCAGGCGCCCGTGGTCAGGCGCGGTGGGCGGCGAGGACGGCGCGCATGTCGGCGATGGCGCGCAGCGTGCCGCGGACCGTGCCCGTGACCTTCGAGCGGCCGGCGCGCGGCAGGTAGTCGACCTCCGTCTCGGTGACGCGCCAGCCCGCCGCGGCGGCACGCAGCACCATCTCCAGCGGATAGCCGAACCTGCGGTCGGCCAGTCCCAGCGCCACCAGCGCCTCGCGGCGGCAGGCACGCATCGGGCCGAGGTCGCGCAGCGGCACCCCGGCGCCGCGGCGCAGCCGCCAGGCGAGCACGGCGTTGCCGGCGCGGGCGTGCGCGGGCCAGCCGCGCCCGCCGCCGCCCGGACCGCCAGGACCGCCAGGACCGGAGGCACCGCCCGGACCGGGCCGGCGCTCCACCCGCCGGCCCAGCACCAGGTCGCCCTCCCCCGCCAGGACGGGCTCGGCGACGCGCGGGAGCTGGCGCGGGTCGAGCGAGGCGTCGGCGTCCATGAAGCAGACGATCTCCGCGGTGGCGGCCATGAGGCCGGTGTGGCAGGCCGCGCCGAACCCCCTGCGCGGCTCGTGGACCACCGTCGCCCCATGGGCCTCGGCGATCCGGGCGGAGCCGTCGGTGGAGCCGTTGTCCACCACGATGGGGCGATATCCGTCCGGCATGCGCTCCAGCACCCAGGGGAGCGCGGCGGCCTCGTCGAGGCAGGGCAGCACGACATCGATCACGAGTCCGACGGTAGGTCCAGGGGGCCCGGTCAACCCTTACGAAGCCATGACGGCGGCCGTGGTGAACTCCCTCAGGCCGTCCTCGAACGCCACCTGAGCCGTGAACCCCAGCTCCCGGGCCGCCTTCGCGGGCGAGGCGACGATGTGGCGGACGTCCCCGAGGCGGTAGCCGCCCGTGACGACCGGCTCCGGCCCTCCGGTCGCCGCCGCCAGCGCACGGGCCAGGTCCCCGACCGTGCGCGGCGTGCCGCTGGCGACGTTGTACGCCGTCAGGGCGCCGGGCCTGCCCGCCTCCAGGGCGAGGGCGTTGGCCCGGGCCACGTCGCGGACGTGGACGAAGTCGCGGCGCTGCCCGCCGTCCTCGAACACCCGCGGCGCCCGCCCGCGCACCAGCTCCGACAGGAAGATCGCGGCGACCCCGGCGTAGGGGGTGTCGCGCGGCATGCCGGGGCCGTAGACGTTGTGGTAGCGCAGGGCCGTCACGGTGCCGCCGGTCTCGCGGGCCCAGCCGGCGGCCAGGTGCTCCTGGGCGAGCTTGGTGGTGGCGTAGGCGTTGCGCGGGTCCATGGGGGCGTCCTCGGCGATGACGGCCGGGACGAGCACGGTGTCGCAGCGCGGGCACCGGGGGTCGAACACCCCGGCCGCCAGGTCCTCCTCGCGCCGGGGGCCGGGCCGTACCGGGCCGTGGCCGGGACAGTCGTAGGCGCCCTCGCCGTACACGACCATGGAGGAGGCGAGGACCAGCCGCCGCACGCCGTGCCGCGCCATGGCGGCGAGCAGGACGGCGGTGCCGCACACGTTCGCGGACGCGTACGCGGGCAGGTCGGCCACGTCCACGCCGAGCCCGACCTTGGCGGCCTGGTGGACGACGGCGTCGACGCCGGGCAGCAGCCGGTCGAGGGCGTCGCCGTCGCGCACGTCCACGCCCGTCCTGAGGTCGGCGGGCACGACGTCGCGGACGGCGGCGACGCCGTCGAGCGTTTCGGCGATGTGACGGCCGACGAAGCCGGCTGAGCCGGTCAGCAACACGCGCATGCCGCCGATCCAACACCCGGCGCGGCCACGCGGATCTTACGGTGCGGGAACGTCGCCCGGTCCGGCGCCGGGGCGTGCGCGCAGGTGGCCGACCAGGCGCTCGATCTGCCCGGCGTAGTAGCCGGCGAACTCGGGCGAGGCCGGGTCGAGCCCGGTGACCGCCCGGACGAGCTGCGGGAACGACACGCCCACCCCGGCCATCGCGAACAGGGCCAGCAGCACCACGGACGGATCGACGTCGGCGGGCAGCTCGCCGGCCTCCTGCCTGCGGCGCAGGTGCTCGACGTCGTGCGAGAAGTCCTCCTCCATGGCCGGCGCGCCCTGTCCGTCGTCGGTGAGGCCGTGCCAGACCATGAGCCGGCCGAAGTCGCGGTGCGTGGAGTTGGCCTGGACGTAGTCGGCGACGAGCCGCCCCAGCGGGGCCCCGCGATCGGCGAACGCGCCCTCCTCACGCCGCCAATGACTGGTCAGGGCCTGGTAGAGGCCCTCCTTGCCGCCGAAGTAGTAGGAGATCAGCTGTTTGTTGACCCCGGCGCGGCCGGCGATCTCGCTCACCCGGGCCCCCGCGAACCCCTTGGCCGCGAACTCCGCAAGCGCCGCATCCAGGATGCGCGCCTTGGTGCGCTCGGGGTCGCGCTGCTTCTCCTCCGGTTCTCGTCTCACCCCCGAAGGTTATCATCCATCCGGATGGTTGACAGAATTATCCATACGGATGATAGTTGGCGGCATGACGAACGACATCGCGGTCATCGGCGGCGGCATCGGCGGGCTTCTCCTGGCACAGGGCCTGCGCAAGGCGGGCAGGGGCGTGACGGTCTACGAGCGGGACCGCACCCCGGCCGACCGGCTCCAGGGCTACCGCGTCCACATCGACCCGAACGGCGCCCGCGCGCTCCACGACTGCCTGCCGCCCGAGCTGTGGCAGGCGTTCCTGGCCACGACCGGGCGGGGCGGCCAGGACTTCGGCTTCCTCACCGAGCGGCTGGACCTCCTCGCCCTCATCGAGACGCCCCCGGCGGCCGACCCCGCCGACGACCACCACTCGGTCAGCCGCATCACCCTCCGGCAGGTGCTGCTGTCGGGGATGGAGGACGTGGTGCGGTTCGGCAAGACCTTCGAGCGTTACGAGCGGCTGCCCGACGGGCGGGTCGAGCTGTTCTTCGCCGACGGCACCAGCGAGCGGGCCGACGTGGTCGTCGCGGCCGACGGCGGCGGCTCACGGGTGCGCGCGCAGTACCTGCCGCACGCCGTGCGCGTGGACACGGGCATCACCACGGTGGCCGGCAAGTTCCCGTTGACGGCCGAGACCCGGAGGCTCATCGCGCCCCGGCTGTCCGACGGGCCGAACAGCGTCATCCCGCCGAAGGGCATGGGCATGTTCCTCGCCCCGCACGACCTGAGCGGGCTCGCCCCCGTAGGCGACATCGGCGTGACGGAGCAGGACGGAGCGCTGATGGACAACACGGGAAGCTATCTGCTGTGGGCGCTCGGCGCGGCGCGGGACCGCTTCCCGGCCGGCCTCTCCGCCATGTCCGGCGAGCAGCTCAGGGCCACGGCGGAGCGGATGGTGGAGTCCTGGCACCCCGACCTGCGCACGCTGGTCGCCCGCTCGGACCCCGGCACCGTCTCCCTGCTGCCGATCCGCACCTCGGTCCCCGTCGGGCCATGGCTCGCCACCACCATCACCCTGCTCGGCGACGCCATCCACAGCATGACGCCGATGCGCGGCATCGGCGCCAACACCGCGCTGCGCGACGCCCGCCTGCTCTGCCAGGCGCTCACCAGCGGGCGCGACCCGGTCGACGCGATCGCCTGGTACGAGAGCCGGATGCGGGAGTACGGCTTCGCGGCCGTGCGCGACTCGCTGAGAGCCGCGCACCAGTTCGTGGGCGAGAGCCGGGTGGGGCGGCTCGGGTTCAAGACGTTCCTGCGCACGGTGCAGCGCGTCCCCAGGCTGAAGGAGAAGGTGTTCTCCTAGCCGCGACGCCCGCCCGGAGACACGGGGAGAATGAGGGCGTAAGCGGGAGGAAACCGCCGGGGTGGAGGGTGGATGCGGATCGGGATCCTGGGGCCGCTGCAGGTGGCCGGGGTCGCGGTGAACGGCGCCCGGGTGCGGGCGCTGCTGGTGCGGCTGGCGCTGGACCCCGGTCGCGTGGTGACGGCGGACCAGCTGATCGGCGACCTGTGGCCGGACGAGACGCCGGCGCATCCGGTCGCGGCGTTGCAGTCGCTGGTGTCCAGGGCGCGGCGCGAGGCGCCGGGGATCGTGTCGTCGCGTCCCGCCGGGTACGCGCTGGACGTGCCGGCCGGCGAGGTGGACGCGTGGGAGTTCGAGCGGCTCGTACGGGCCGGTGAGGCGCGGGCGGCGCTGCGGCTGTGGCGGGGGGCGGCGCTGGCGGACGTGGCGGGGCTGCCGTTCGCGGCCGGACCGGCGGCGCGGCTGGAGGAGCTGCGCCTGACGGCCCTGGCCACGCGGATCGCCACCGACCTGACCGAACACGGCGGTGCGGGTGGCCGGGTCGAGGAGGTGGTGGCCGAGTTGCGGGCGCTGGTGGCCGAGCATCCGCTGCGGGAGCCGTTCCACGCCCTGCTCGTACGGGCGCTGACGGCGGCGGGGCGGCGGGGGGAGGCGCTGGAGGCGTTCGAGCGGGCACGCGCGGGGTTGGCGGACGAGCTGGGCGCGGACCCCGGGGCGGAGCTGCGGCAGGCGCATCTCGCGGCTCTGCGTGACTCTCCCCCCGAAGCGGCGGGGCCTCCGGAGAGCGCGCGGGGCGGGCGGCTGCCGGCTCGGGTGACGAGCTTCGTGGGGCGCTCAGGCGACCTCTCCCGGCTCCGTGCCCTCCTCACGGCCGCGCCGGAGGGGGACGACGGCACGGCCGCGCCGGAGGGGGACGACGGGACCGCCGCGCCGGCGGAGCACGGCGTGCGGCTCGTGACGCTGGTCGGACCCGGTGGGGCGGGGAAGACGCGGCTGGCCGTCGAGGCGGCCGCCACGCTCGGCGGCGCGGTGTGGCTGGTCGAGCTGGCCGCCGCCTCCGGTGTCCTGGACTCCCTTGAGGGTGTGCTGCGCACCACCGACCCCGTGACGGCGCTGCGGAGCTTTCGCCGGCCGCTGGTCGTGCTGGACAACTGCGAGCACCTCATCGACGAGGCCGCGCGGGTGACGCAGCGGCTGCTGGGCGCGGTGCCGGAGCTGCGGGTCCTGGCCACCAGCCGGGAGCCGCTGGACATCCCCGGCGAGACGCTCCACCGGGTGCTCCCGCTGGAGGAGGCGGCGGCCGTGGAGCTGTTCCAGGACCGGGCCGCCGCGGCGCGGCCGGACGTACGGGTCGAGGCCGGGGACGCGGCGCGGATCTGCCGCGAGCTCGACGGGGTACCGCTGGCGATCGAGCTGGCCGCCGCCCGGCTGCGGACCATGTCCGTCCCCCTGCTGATGAGCGGGCTCGGGGACCGGCTGTCCTTCCGCGGCGGCCGGACCGCCGAGCCGCGGCACCGCACACTGCGCGCGGTGATCGACTGGAGCTGGGAGCTGCTGTCGGACGCGGAGCGGGAGCTGCTGCGCGCGTTCACGGTGTTCGCGGGCGGCGCGGACGCCGAGGCGGTCGCGCGGATCTGCGGCGAGCGGGGCGGCGCGGCCGGAAGCGGCGGCGAGGGCGGCGTGCTCGAGGTGCTCGCCTCACTGGTGGACAAGTCGCTCATCGGCGTCTCCGGTGACCGGTACACGATGCTGGAGACCATCAGGCAGTACGCCGCCGCCGACCTGCCGCACGTGCGCCGCGCCCACGCGCGCCACTACACCGCGCTGGCCGAGGCGGCCGGTCCCGGGCTGCGGACCGGCGGGCAGCTCCACTGGCTGGCCGTGCTGGACGCCGAGCAGGGCAACCTGGACGCCGCGCTGGAGCACACCGACGACCCGCTCCGGCTCCTCCTGGCCCGGTTGTGGCCGTGGATCATGCGGGGGCGGCGGCGCGAGGCGGCCGAGCGGGCGGCCGAGGTGCTGCGGCGGGTGGGCGACGTGCCGCCCGAGGGGCGGGAGCTGGCCCACGGGCTCTGCCGGGTGATCATGGGCGAGGAGCCGCCGGACGCCGTCCGTCTCTCGGACCATCCGGCGGCGGTGACCTGCTTCGCGCTCATACCGGCCCCGTTGCCCGGCAGCGTACGGCTCGCCGAGGAGGCCGCCGAGCGCCTGCGCGACCACCCCGACCCGTGGACGAGGGCGGCGGCGGCGCTGGCGTGCGGCCTGGCGCGGTTCGAGTTCGGCTCGGCGGCCGAGGCGGGTGAGCCGCTGCGGACGGCGCTGGCCGGGTTCAGGGAGACCGGCGACCGGTGGGGCCTGTCGTTCACGCTGCACTGGCTGTCGCTGGCCGCCGAGAACGAGGGTGACCACGCCGAGGCCGTGGCGCTGGCCCGGGAGGGCGAGCGGCTGGCCGGGGAGATCGCCGGGCTGGAGTCCCCTGCGGGGCCGATGCTCTTCCTGTCCCGGCTGGGGCGGCTCCAGGCCCGCACGGGCGACCTTGCGGGGGCCGTCGCCACCCTGGCCAGGGCCGAGGAGGTGGCGAGCGGAGACCCGGGCGGCGACGCCGTGGCGTACGCCCGGGTGCTGCACGCCAGGGCGGAGGTGGCCCGGCGCTCGGGTGATCCCGGCGCGGCGGCCCGGCTGCTGCACCGGGCCCTGGAGTTGCTGCCGGGCGCGCCTGCCCAGTTCGAGGCGCTGGTGCACGTGGAGCTCGCCCGCGTCTCGGCCGACCCCTGGCCGCCGCTGCGCCGGGCCCTGGAGCTCATGGCCGCCTCGCCGGACCGTACGGTCCGCGCGACCGTGCTGGAGGGCACGGCCGAGCACTGTGACCCGGAGCTGGCCGCCGAGCTGGCCGGGGCGGCGGGAGCGCTGCGCGGCGGAGCCGGGGCGGGCGACCCCGCGCTGCTCGCCCGCTGCCGTCACGCCCTCGGCGAGGCCGGCCTTCGGCGGGCGCTGACCAGGGGCGCCGCGATCCCGCACCCCGAGCGGTACGCTCTTCATCACCGTCGGTCGCCACCATAGACGCCGGTCGCCGAGACAGGTAGCGGACGATCTTCCGTCCTGGCGCGTTATGCGCGAGTGTGGAGGGCACCGTTCTCGGCTATGTGAGGAGACCAGTGGCCGACTCAGTCACGCTCGACGCGCGGGGCAGCGACTTCGCCCGCCTTTCCAGGAGGATCGCGGAGGCCGGCCTGCTCGACCGGCGCCCGGTCTACTACGCGGTGCGCACCTGCCTCGCCACGGCCGCCTACCTCGGGGGGTGGGCCCTGTTCTGGTGGGCCGGCGACTCGTGGCTCCAGCTCCTCGTCGCCGCGGTGCTCGCCGTGGTCTTCGCGCAGCTCGGCTTCCTCGCCCACGACCTCGGGCACCGCCAGGTGTTCCGTACGCGCCGGCCGAGCGACATCATGGGGCTCCTGGTGGGCAACCTCGGCATCGGCCTCGGCTGGGGCTGGTGGACCGTCAAGCACAACCGCCACCACGCCAACCCCAACCACGAGGACCACGACCCCGACGTCTCGCCGGCGGTGATCGTCTGGTCGACCGACCAGGCCCGGCGCAGCCGGGGACTGCCGCGGTTCGTCGCGCGCCGGCAGGCGTTCCTGTTCTTCCCGCTGCTGACGCTGGAGGGATGGCACCTGCACGTGGCCAGCTTCCGCGCCCTCACGAACCCGGCCCTCAAGCGGCGCGGCACGGAGCTGGCGCTGCTGGTGACGCACTTCGCGGTCTACTTCGGCGTGGTGTTCGCGACGCTGTCGCCGGTCAAGGCCGTGGTGTTCCTGATCGTCCACCAGGGGCTGTTCGGCCTCTACCTGGGCTCCACGTTCGCCCCCAACCACAAGGGCATGCCGATCCTCACCAAGGACGACAAGCTCGACTTCCTGCGCAAGCAGGTGCTGACCTCGCGCAACGTCAAGGGCGGACCGGTCGTCGACGTGCTGCTCGGCCAGCTCAACTACCAGATCGAGCACCACCTGTTCCCGAACATGCCGGCGCCCAACCTGCGGCGCGCCCAGCCGATCGTCCGCGACTACTGCGCGGAGATCGGGGTCGACTATCTGGAGACCGGTCTGCTCGACTCGTACGGCCAGGCGCTGCGGCACCTGCACGACGCCGGCGCGCCCCTGCGCTCGGCCCCCGCGAGTTCGTGAGCCGCGCTCCGAAGGGACTTCAGTTCTGCCCGAGGCGGCGGCGCAGCTCGTCGCGCCGCCGCTCCAGATCGGTGATCAGCTGCTCCTGATCGTCCGCCATGGCGATCATGGTGCCGATCTCAATCGGGTCGGTCGCCCCCAGCTCGCCGATCTGCCGGCGGATGTCCTTGTTCTCCGCGCGCAGCCGCGCCAGGTCCTCCTCGACCTGCCGCAGCTCCTCATCAGTGCTCATCCTCCTGATCTACCCAGCCGGAAGCCCGCCGCACGTCGCCGCGAGGGACGTCGGCGCAGCTAGTGAGATTGCGGTACAAAATAGGCGTCATGCGCGGATCGCGGGCCGGGACGGCCATGTCGCTCGGTGTGGTCGCCGTCGTGCTCGGCGCCACGCTGGCCATCGCGCTGTTCGAGCAGGGCCCCGAGCCGAACGCCCTGGACCTGCTCCTTCCCCTCGCCGCCGGGGGCGCCACGCTCGCGCGGCGGCGTCATCCCGTGGCCGCGCTGATCGTCGTGACCGCCACGGTCGTCGCCTACTACCCGTTCGCCCGGCTCGACGGACCGCTGCTGATCCTCATGTTCGTCGTCCTCTACACGACCGCCGACCGGGGTCACCTGGCGGCCGCCATCGCCACGGGCGCCGCCTTGCTGCTGGCCCTCGGGTACGGCGAGAGCGGCGACGTCCGGCACATCGACGACGGCACGTTCGTCTCCATCATGGGCTGGGTGGTGGCGTGCATCGCGTTCGGCGGCGTCACCCGTACCCGCCGCGCCTACCTGGAGGAGGCCGAGCGGCGCGCGATGGAGGCCGAGCACGGCAGGGAGGAGGAGGCCAGGCGGCGAGCCGGCGAGGAGCGGCTGCGCATCGCCCGTGAGCTGCACGACGTCCTCGGCCACAACATCTCCATGATCAACGTGCAGGCCGCGGCGGCGCTGCACGGGCTGAAGAAGCGGCCCGAGGACGCCGAGACGGCGCTGCGCACGATCAAGGAGACGAGCAGGGAGACGCTGCGCGAGCTGCGCACCACGCTGGGCGTGCTGCGGCAGGTGGACGAGGAGGCGCCGACGGCCCCGCCCGACAGCCTGGCGCGCGTGGACGCCCTGGTCGCCGCCTCGGGACTCTCGGTGCGCACCGAGCTGTCGGGGCCGCTGGACGGCGTGCCGACGGAGATCGACCTGGCGGCGACGCGCATCGTCCGCGAGGCGCTGACGAACGTCTCCCGCCACTCCGGGACCGACGAGGCCACGCTCACCATCACCAACGAGTCCGGACATCTGGTGATCCGGGTGGAAGATGATGGCCCCGGGGCCACGTACACGGAGGGCAGCGGCTTCGGCGTCCAGGGCATGCGCGAGCGCGCCACGGCGCTGGGCGGCACCCTGGAGGCGGGCCCCCGGCCCGAGGGCGGCTTCCGCGTCGTCGCGGACCTCCCCCTGAGATCCCCGTTTCCCCTGGACGGAGCCCGATGATCCACGTACTCCTGGCCGATGACCAGACCCTCGTGCGCGCCGGGTTCCGGTCGATCCTGAGCGACGAGGACGACCTGGACGTGGTCGCCGAGGCCGCCAACGGCGAGGAGGCGGTGGAGCAGGCCAGGCGGCACCGCCCCGACGTGGTGCTCATGGACATCCGCATGCCGCGGCTCGACGGCCTGGAGGCGACCCGCAGGATCGTCGCCGACCCCCGGCTCGACGGCGTCAAGGTGATCATCCTGACCACGTTCGACCTGGACGACTACGTGTACGGGGCGCTGCGGTCGGGCGCGAGCGGCTTCCTGGTCAAGGACACCGAGCCGGCCGAGCTGATCCACGCCGTGCGGGTCGTGGCCCGCGGCGACGCGCTGATCGCCCCCTCGATCACGCGCCGGCTGATCGCCGAGTTCGCCGGCCGGGTCAAGCGCCCGGAGCCGGGGCCGCGGCTCAACGCGCTGACCGAGCGCGAGCGGGAGGTCATGTCGCTGGTGGCGGCCGGGCTGTCCAACGACGAGATCGCTGCCCGGCTCGTGCTCAGCCCCGCCACGGCCAAGACCCACGTCAGCCGCATCATGACCAAGCTCGCCGCGCGGGACCGGGCCCAGCTCGTGGTCATCGCGTACGAGGCCGGCATGATCACTCCCGGCTGGCTCACCCCCTGACGCGCCGGCCGGCCGTACACCCTGGGTGGTACGGCCGGCGCCGCCGGACACCCGGTGGAGTACGCCAGGTGCCCGCGCCCGCATGACGCGGCGGCCCGAGCCGTCACCGCAGGCTGTGCGCCATGGACACCGTGGACCTCGCCCGCTTGCAGTTCGCCCTCACCGCGGGGGCGCACTTCCTCTTCGTCGCGCTGACGCTCGGCCTCGCGACGCTGGTGACCGTCGTACAGACCTGGGCGACGATCACCCGCAGCCCGGTCCACCTGCGGATGACCAGGTTCTGGGGACAGCTCTACATCGTCAACTACGCGATGGGCATCGTCACCGGCCTCGTGATGGAGTTCCAGCTCGGGATGGCGTGGAAGGGGCTGACGGAGTTCGCGGGCAACGCGTTCGGCGCCTCGCTGGCGATCGAGACGCTGGTGGCCTTCTTCCTCGAATCCACGTTCCTCGGCCTGTGGATCTTCGGCTGGGACAAGCTGAACCGGTGGGCCCACCTGGCGACCATCTGGATCGTGACGCTCACGGCGTACGCCTCGGCGTTCTGGATCCTCGTCTCCAACGGCTTCCTCCAGAACCCCGTCGGCTACGAGCTGGCGGACGGCGTGCTGCGGCTGACCGACTTCGGGGCGATGGTGGCCAACCCGGCGGCCCGGGTGGCGTTCTTCCACGTGCTCGGCGGCGCCATGATCACGGGCGGCTTCTTCATGGCCGGGGTGAGCGCCTACCACCTGCGCCGGCGCACCGCCGAGCAGGACTTCTTCCGCAAGTCGCTGCGGATCGGCATCGGCGTGGCGCTGCCCGCGACCCTGTTCACCGCGACGTTCGGCGGCCTCGGCTTCCAGACCCTCCAGCCGGCCAAGGCCGCCGCGTGGACGGGGAACGCCGAGCGGCTGGCCGCCGCGCAGGCCGAGATGGCGGCGGCGCACGGCCCCGGCGACTACCTGCCGCCGGCCGGGTGGGTGCAGGCCGGGGCGATGACGATGCTGATCGCGTTCGCGGTGATGTTCTTCTTCTCCGGGCTGAGCGCGCTGCTCATGCTGTTCCGGCCCGCGGTGCGGGGCCTGCGGGTGTGGCACTGGCTGCTGACCCTGATGATCCCGCTGCCGTTCGCGGCCATGCTGGGCGGCTGGGTGTTCCGCGAGATGGGCCGCCAGCCGTGGGCGGTGTACGGCCTGCTGACCACGGCCGAGGCGATGTCGCCGGTCACCGGGGCGCAGATGAGGCTCTCGCTGACCGCGTTCGTGACCGTGTTCGCCGTGCTGATCGCCACCAACTACTGGCTGCTGGCCAGGATCGCCCGGCGCGGCCCGGACGCCGCGACGCTCGGCGACCGGCCGATCGAGACCCCCGCCCCCGCCCTGTCCTTCTGACCCGCCTGAGGAGCCCGTCATGGAGATCTTCATCCTGGCCTTCTTCGCGCTCGGCTACCTCGTGCTGGCCGGAGCCGACATCGGCGTCGGCATGGCGCTGCCGTACCTGGGCCGGAGCGCCGGCGAGCGACGCGAGGTGATCGCCGCGATCGCCCCGTTCTTCCTCGGCAACGAGGTGTGGCTGGTGTCCACCGCGGGCGTGCTCGCGGGGTTCTTCCCCGAGCTGGAGGGTGAGCTGCTGAGCGGCGATCCCCTGCTGGTGGTGGCGCTGGTGCTGTCATGGGTGGTGCGCGACATGGGCCTGTGGCTGCGCGGACGGCTGACCCGGGCCGGCTGGCAGGCCCTCTGGGACGGGGCGGTGGTCGCGGGGAGCTGGGGCCTGGCGCTGAGCTGGGGGGTGCTGCTGAGCGACGTGCTGCTCGGCATCAGCGGGCCGGTCGCGGTGCTGCCGGCGCTGGTGGTGGCCGCGCTGTTCGGCACGCACGGGCTGGCCTTCGCCACGCTGCGGCTGCGCGGCGAGCTGCGGCGGCGCGCGGCCGTGCTGTCGGGCGGCTCCGGTGAGGCGCGCACGTACGCGCTGACCGCCGCCGCGCTCGTCGTGATCGGGGTGCTGGCCGGGCTGCGGCTGCCGCTCGTGGCCGGGCCCACGGCGTCACTGCTCACGCCGGTCGTCCTCGCGGTGACGCCGTTCCTCGTGGCCTCGCAGGCGTGGGTCTGGTGGACCTTCCGTCACCGCGTGAGCGGCCCGTCCTATCTGTGAAGGTCCACCAGGGCGGCGCCGCGTCAGGAGGAGCGGCGCGGATGGGTGAAGGAGCTGTCCGACTTCACCGAGGCGTCCTCGGGGGCGACCTCCGGAGGCGAGGCGCGCAGCCACCGGCACCCGTGCGGGCCGAGCGGCAGACGTACCGCCCCCTTGTCCGAGACCTCGGTCGTGCCGTCCACCAGCAGATCGGTGAGCCGGTAGTTCGCCAGGCCGTCCAGCTTCAGCTCCACCTCCTCGGCCGTCCTGCCCAGGTTGTGCAGGACGACCACCGACGCGCCGTCGGCGTCGCAGCGGTGCGCCAGCACGTGCGGGCTGCCCGAGTCGAGCACCGTGTGGGTGCCCCACGCCAGCTCCGGGCACTCCCGGTAGCGCTCGATGAGGAGCTGGAACCAGCGCAGCAGCGAGTCGGTGTCGCGCTTCTGGTCCGCCACGTTGACCCGTTCCGGACCGAAGGGCCCGTCCGGCATCTTCCGTACGGGCTCGTGCATGCTGAAGCCACCCTCGCTCGACCACTGCATGGGAGTGCGGACCGCCATGCGACCCTCGGCGGCGAGGTTCTCCCCCATGCCGATCTCCTCTCCGTAGAACAGCACAGGCGTGCCCGGCAGCGAGAAGAGCAGGCTGTAGGCCATCTTGGTCCGCCGCAGGTCACCGCCCAGCATCGGCGGCAGCCGGCGGCGCAGGCCACGGCCGAAGATCTGCATGTGCTCCTCGGGACCGAACGCCTGGAAGATCTCCTGACGCTCCTCCTCGGTGAGCTTGTCCAGGGTCAGCTCGTCGTGGTTGCGCAGGAACGTCGCCCACTGGCAGTCCTTGGGCGGCCGGGGCCGCTCCTTGAGCGCCGAGGCGAGCGGCTCGGCCTCGCCCCTGGCCAGGGACAGCCAGGCGCGTTGCATGCCGATGAAGTCGAAGCACATGGTGACCTGGTCGCCGAGCCCCTCGCCGAAGTAGCCCATGAGCTCCTTGTAGGGGACGTTGACCTCGCCGAGCAGCACCGAGTCGCCCTGCCGGCGGGTCATGAAGGCCCGCAGGTCCGCCAGGAAGTCGTGCGGGTCGGCGAGCTTGGGCTCGACGTTCTCGATGAGGAACGGCACCGCGTCCACCCGGAAGCCCGACAGCCCGAGCTCCATCCAGAAGCCCAGGATGCGGGCGATCTCGTCGCGGACCTCGGGGTTGGCCACGTTGAGGTCGGGCTGGTGCCGGTAGAAGCTGTGCAGGTAGTACTGGCCCGACCCCTGGTCGTACTCCCAGATGCTGTCCTCCTTGTCGGGGAAGACCACCTGGCCGGGGTCGTCCGGCTCCTTCTTGTCGGACCAGACGTACCAGTCGCGGCGCGGCGAGTCCTTGCTCCTGCGTGCCTCCTTGAACCACGGGTGCTGGTCGGAGGTGTGGTTGACGACCAGGTCCGCGATGACCCGCAGCCCCCGGTCATGGGCGGTCCGCATGAACTCCACGAAGTCGCCGAGCGTGCCGAGCCGGGGGTCGATGGCGTAGAAGTCGGTGATGTCGTAGCCGTCGTCCTTGTTGGGGGTGGGGTAGAACGGCATGAGCCACAGACACGTCACCCCCAGTCCCGCGAGGTAGTCGATCTGCTGCGTCAGGCCGCGGAAGTCGCCGATGCCGTCGCCGTTGCCGTCCTTGTACGTCTCCACGTCGAGGCAGTAGATGACGGCGTTCTTCCACCACAGATCCGAGGTGTACGTCAATCGCATGGACCGCCGCTACCCACAGGATCGTCCGGAATGCCGGACGCCTCCCGGGGAAGCGGAGATCGCCACTAAGGTCTGACCCACACGATCCCCCAGGAGGGCACGATGAGCGACCACGCGATCACCTTCGACCTGATCGACGTCGACAAGGACGGCCGCATCTCGGCCGAGGAGCTGGTCCGGCTGATGGAGGCCCTGGGGCAGCCGATCAGCCTGGAGCGGGCCCAGGCCGGGGTGGCCCGGCTCGACCAGGACGGCGACGGGCTGATCGACCTGAACGAGTTCGGCGCCTTCCTCAAGGACTGAGCCCGGGGCCGATGCGGCCCCGGGGTCAGGCGGCGTAGAGGTAGACCTGGCCGAAGACCTCGGACAGCGCCTTCAGGTCGGTCGCGGCGTCCACCTCCGGCTTGGCCGGGTCGTAGACCGTGGCCAGGCGGGGGCGGACCGAGGTCAGCTTCTTGAGCTGGTCCCAGGTGGTGTTGGCCGCCCACTTCTCGCCGTACGCGCGGCTGACCTGCCCCTGGCCGTTGTCGTAGCGGCTCCACAGCGTGACGGTCTCGGCGGCGTCGTCCTGCAGCGGGCTCGCCACGTGCTCGGTGATGGCCTTGGTGGCCTGCTCCCCGGTGAGCTGGGGCGCGCCGGGCGCGGCCAGCCCCGCGTCCTCGACGGAGATCTGCGCGTACGCGTCCCACGCCCGGGCGCGGACCTGGATCCACTGGTTGCGCTGCGCCGTGGCGGCGTCGATCTTCCAGGTGGTGTACTCGGTGGCCAGGTGGCCGCTGTCCAGGGCGAGCTGGTCGATCTTGCCCTTGGCCAGCCAGGCGCCGATCCGCTCCGGGTCGAGGAGCGGGTACTTCTGGGTCATCGCGGTCTTGCAGGCGTCGTCGGCGCCGCAGCCGAACAGCGGCACCATCGTGTGCGCGGCCAGCTTGCGGCCCGGGGCGAGCTTGCGCAGCTCGGCCGACGCCTCGTCGACGAACTTGTCCATCTCGTCGGCGCTCTGGAACGTCTGCGCGTCGCCGAGCTGCCGGGTGAACCGGACGCCCACGACGCCCGGCTGCGCGGCCAGGGCGGCGACCTGCTTGGCGGCCTCGGCGAGCTTGCCGCCCTTCCAGTCGTCGGCCAGCTCGGCGTCCACCCACACCCGCAGGCCCGCCGCGACGGCGCTCTTCACGGCCTTGCCGGTGGTGCTCTCCTCAGCCTGGGCGATCTGCTCGGCCGACAGCCCTCCCGGCTCGACGGAGCACTCCTCGCCGGCCTTGCACTCCGGCGTGCCGCCGTCCTCGGCTCCCTCGACGTCCGGGTCGCCCCCGTCGTGCGCCTCGCCGTCGCCCACCCCGTCGGGCGGGGTCGGGTCGCACACGTTGCCCGCGTCGCCGCAGTCGACCCCGATGGAGTCGAGCGGTCCGGCGGCCTGCAGGTTCTCGCCGTCGTTGGACAGCCAGAACCTGGCGATGTCCAGCGCCTCGTCGGGGGTGGCCATCCACCGGCACACGACGTAGGCGGGGGTGTCGCCGGCCATCAGGTCGTTGCAGCTCCGGGGATCGTCCTCCGACCACGCGGGGACGCCGATGCCGAGCAGGGAGAGGGCGAGTCCTATGACGAAGAGCTGCCGCAGTCGAGGTCGCATCGAGGCGCCTTACGTGAGGGGTGATCGTCGGGCATTAGGCACGATATCTGGATGATCAGTGGCGTTCAATGAGATCAGGGCGTCTTGACCGCTTTTCTGACCCGTTTCCCCATCGCCGGATAACCAGAAGACAACCTGACCCGCGCACCGGGAGAATGAGCCCCGTTTGCCGCGAAGCAAGGGGGACCACGTGCGCGGACATCTCGGAGACCTCAGCCTGCTCCGCGACCGGCGGTTCACGCTGCTGCTGGCGGCGCGGACCATCTCGGTGCTGGGCAGCACGTTCGCCCCCGTGGCCCTCGCCTTCGGCATCCTCGGCCTGCCGGGCGCCGACGCGACCACGCTCTCGGTGGTCCTGACCGCCGAGTCGCTGCCGATGGTGCTCTTCATGCTGGTCGGCGGCGTCATCGCGGACCGCTTCCCCCGGCACCTGGTCATGACGGCCGGCGAGCTCACCAACGCGCTGGCCTTCTTCGCCCTGGCCGCGATGATGTTCACCGGATGGACGCCGCTGCCCGCGATGGCCACGGCCGCCGCGGTCAGCGGTCTGGCGACGGCCGTGCTGTTCCCCGCGCTGACCGGCATCATCCCGGAGGTGGTGCCCACCGACCGGCTCCAGACCGGCAACGCCCTGCTCGGGCTGGGCGCCAACACCTCGCGGGTGGCCGGGGCCGTGCTCAGCGGCGGCACGGTGGTGCTCTTCGGCGGCGGATGGGCGCTGTCGGTGAGCGGCCTGATGTTCGCGGTGGCCGGCGTGCTGGTGGCGGCGCTGCGGCTGACACCCGGTGAGCGACCGGCCGGGCCGCGTCACTCGGTGCTGGCGGACCTGCGGGACGGCTGGCGCGAGTTCAGCTCCCGGCAGTGGATCTGGGTGGTCGTCGCGCAGTTCTCGATCATGGTGATGGCCATCCAGGCGGGCCACGGCGTGCTGGGGCCGCTGCTGGCCAAGGAGAGCCTGGGCGGGCCGCTGGTCTGGTCGGCGTTCCTGACGGGCGAGGCGGTCGGCACGATCGCCGGGGTGCTGCTGTCGCTGCGGGTGCGGCCGTCCCGCCCGATCCTGCTCGCCACGCTGCTCTGCCTGCCGACCGCCGCGCCGTACCTGCTGCTGGGGTTCGGGGCGCCGGTCTGGGCGATCGTGGCCGGGTCGTTCGCGCTGGGGGTGTGCTTCGACGTCTTCGGCGTGCTGTGGCAGACCACCATGCAGCGGGAGGTCCCGGCGGACGCGCTGTCGCGGGTCAGCTCGTACGACGCGCTCGGGTCGCTGATGTTCGGGCCGCTCGGGCTGATGCTGGCCGGGCCGGTGGCGAGCCTGATCGGCACCCGGGAGGCGCTGCTCGCCTGCGGCGCGATGGTCGTGCTCTCGACGCTGGCGGCGCTGCTGTCGCCCGGGGTGCGCAATCTGCGCGCCCCGGCCGCGGCTCCGGCCCCCGAGGCCGTCTCAGGCTGACCGCCCGCGGAAGAAGGCGTTGGCCCGCGGCTGGAACATGAGCGACACGGCTCCCAGCACGGCCAGCAGGTGCAGGACCCGGCTGCCGGCGAACACCAGGTCGGCCGGGGCCGCCCCGGCGACGGCGTCCCCGATCGAGCCGCCGGCCAGCAGCCACCGCACCGGCTCGACCACCAGCGACAGCGTGCCGAAGACGCCGAGGCCCACGGCCAGGGTGAGCCGCGCCCAGTTCCGGCCCCGCCCCAGTCGCAGGGCGAGCAGGACGGCCGCCGTGAAGACCCCCAGCCGGAAGACGACGCCCGGCAGCAGCTCGCCGAACGCCGTCCCGGCCGACAGCTCACCGGTGACGGCCAGCACGGCCTCGAACGCTCCGGCCGCGATGGCGAGGATCCACAGCATGGTCGCCGCCTGCACGACGGGCGGCGCCTGGTCCGGCGGGTCGATCCGGCGGGTGGTGGTGGAGATGTTCACAGGGCGCCTCCGTACGGACAGAACGGGTGTCACTCCAGGAGTCTGCGCCGATCCCGCGCCCTGAGCAGGCCCGTCGTCCCCCGAATCGGGGGTACGGCATGCCCCACCCCGGTGACCGGCCGTGGCGATAATCGGACCATGGTCGCTGAATCCGCCCAGACGCTGGAGCGCGGGCTCCGCCTGCTGAGGCTGCTCGCCGACGGCAAGGGCGGGCGCACCCCCACCGAGCTGAGCCACGAGCTGCAGCTCAGCCGTCCCGTCGTCTACCGGCTGCTCACCACGCTGTCGCGCGAGGGCTTCGTGCGGCGCGACGCCGAGGGGCGGGCGCACCTCGGGTTCGGGGTGCTGGTGCTGGCCCAGGCCGTGCAGCCGCTGCTGCGGGCGGCGGCACTGCCCGCGCTGCGGCGGCTGGCCGAGACGGTGGGCGCCACCGCGCACCTGACCGTGGCCGAGGGCGACGACGGGCTGGCCGTGGCCGTGGTGGAGCCGTCGTGGACGCACATGCACGTCGCCTACCGGGAGGGCTCGCGCCATCCGCTCACCAAAGGCGCGGCGGGGCGGGCGATCCTGGCGCTGCGCGAGGGCCGGTCGGACTATCTGGTGACGGAGGGGCAGTTGCAGGAGGGGGCCCGGGGCATCGCCGCGCCGGTCACCGGGCTGCCATGGCTGGAGGCGTCCGTGGGGGTGGTGACGTTCGGGCCGCTGGAGGAGTCGGCGGGACCGCGGGTGGTCGAGGCCGCCGCGGAGCTGGCCGGCGCCCTGGGTTGACATCTCCAGGGCGATGGACGACGGTAATTACGTATAGAGGACGCTGACGTCCGATAAACGGACATTGGTCGGACACTGCTTGGGGAGGGCGGATGCCGTACTACCGCGTCGTGGGCGAGGTGCCCCGCAAGCGCCACGTGCAGTTCAGGAAGCCCGACGGCGGCCTGTACGCCGAGGAGCTGATGGGCGAGGAAGGCTTCTCCTCCGACTCCTCGCTGCTCTACCACCGCCACCTCCCGACGGCCATCGTCAAGGCCGAGGCCGTCACGCAGGACGCCGCCACGCGCCTGGAGCCCAATCTGCCGCTCTCCCCGCGGCACTTCCGCACCCAGGACCTCGCCGGCGCCGGCGACCTGGTCAGCGGCCGCGTCCTGCTGGCCGGCAACGGCGACGTCCGGTTGTCGTACGCCACCACCGACCGGCCCAGTGAGCTGTACCGCGACTCGATGGGCGACGAGTGCGTGTACATCCAACGAGGCCGGGTGCGGTTCGAGTCCACGTACGGCGTCATCGAGGCCGGCGAGGGCGACTACGTGGTCGTGCCGACCGGCACCATCCACCGCTGGGTGCCCGACGGGCAGGTCAACGCGCTGGTGATCGAGGCCGCCGGCCACATCCGGCCGCCCAGGCGCTATCTGTCGCAGTACGGCCAGTTCCTGGAGCACGCGCCCTACAGCGAGCGCGACCTGCGCGCCCCGGCCGAGCCGCTGCTGGTGGACGGTGAGGAGGTGCCGGTGCTGGTCCGCACCCGGGGCGGCCTCACCCGGCTGTTCTACCGCCACCACCCGTTCGACGTGGTCGGCTGGGACGGCTGCCTCTACCCGTACGCGTTCAACATCCGCGACTTCGAGCCGGTCGTGAAGCGGACGCACGCCCCGCCGCCCGTCCACCAGACGTTCGAGGGGCCGGGGTTCGTGGTCTGCTCGTTCTGCCCGCGCCCGCTGGACTTCCACCCCGAGTCGGTGCCGATCCCGTACAACCACCACAACGTCGACTCCGACGAGTTCATGTTCTACGTCGGCGGCGACTACTCCGCGCGCAAGGGCTCCGGCATCGACGTCGGCTCCGTGTCGCTGCACCCGGCCGGCTTCACCCACGGGCCGCAGCCCGGCGCGGTCGAGGCCGTCATCGACGCCGTGGCGCGCGGTGTCACCACCACCAGCGAGATGGCCGTCATGGTCGACACGTTCCGGCCGCTCGACCTCGGGCAGGGGGCATTGTCGTGCGAGGATCCCGGATACGCCTGGACGTGGGCTCGATGAGCACCGCCGTCCTGTTCACCGCCCTGGTCGACGACGCGGGGCTGTTCCCGCCGACGTCCCTGCACATGTCCGACGCGCTGGCCCGCCACCGCCGCGACCAGGAGCACGGCGGCCAGGTGCTGACCCACCGCTTCCTGTGCCCGGCCAGCCGGCTCGACGCGCTGCGCCGCGAGGAGTTCGTCCCCAGGCGCATCGGCCTGATCGTGGACACGCCGGAGATCCCGCCGTTCGAGGACCTGCCGGTCGACATCGTCGAGGTGCCGATGCCGCCCGACACCTCCGTGTCGGCGACGGCCCTCGGCGTGGCCGGCCGGCTGCCGCGCGACGTGCGGCTGTTCGTCGAGGTGCCGGCGCACCGGGTCGGCTCCGACGTGCCGGAGGGCGTCGGGCTCAAGGTGCGCTGCGGCGGCGCGACCTCCGAGGCGTTCCCGCCGGTGGAGCACCTCGCCGTGTTCATCCGGTCGTGCGTGGAGCAGGAGATCCCGTTCAAGGCCACGGCCGGGCTGCACCACGCCGTACGCCACTTCGACCCCTCGATGGGGACCGACCGGCACGGGTTCCTCAACCTGGTGCTGGCCGTCTGCGAGGCCGTCGAGCGGCGCGATCCCGTGCCCGCCCTGCGCACCACCGACGCCGCGCGGCTGGTGGCGCTGGCCCGGCAGGTGGACCCGGAGACGGCCAAGCACGCCCGCCAGCTGCTCGTGAGCTACGGCTCGTGCAACACCGCCGCCCCGCTGGGCGACCTGCGCGAGCTGGGCCTGATCCCCGAATGACCGGCGGCCGACCGCCGGCCGACCGTCGACGGAGCAAGGAGGACGTGTGAGCTGGGGAGTGGACAACCTGCCCTACGGGGTGTTCTCCCGGCCGGGCCAGGCGCCCCGGGTGGGCGTGCGCTACGGCGACCGGGTGCTCGACCTGGCCGCCGCGCTGCACGACGAGGTGTTCGCGGCGCCCACGCTCAACCCCTTCATGGCACGCGGGCGCGGCGCCTGGCAGGCCACCCGGGCGCTCGTCCAGGAAAAACTGACCACCGACATGGCCGTCACCGAGGCCCACCTGATCCCACTGGAGCAGGTACGGCTGCACATGCCGGTCGAGGTGGCCGACTACGTCGACTTCTACTGCTCCCTGGACCACGCCTCCAACATCGGCCGGATCTTCCGCCCCGACGCCGAGCCGCTGCTGCCCAACTGGCGCCACCTGCCGGTCGGCTACCACGGCCGCTCGGGCACGGTGGTCGTCTCGGGCACCCCGATCACCCGGCCGCACGGCCAGCTCAAGGCCGGCGTGTTCGGCCCGTGCGCCAAGCTCGACATCGAGGCGGAGCTGGGGTTCGTGATCGGCACGCCGTCCGCGATGGGCGCGCCGGCCGGCGCGTTCGAGGACCACGTCTTCGGGGTGACGCTGCTCAACGACTGGAGCGCCCGCGACATCCAGGCGTGGGAGTACGTGCCGCTCGGGCCGTTCCTCGGCAAGTCGTTCGCCACCTCGATCTCGCCGTGGATCACCCCGCTGGACGCGCTGCCCCGTATCCCCGGCCCGGCGCAGGAGCCCGAGCCGCTGGAGTACCTGCGCCGGCGGGCCGACTGGGGGCTCGACGTCGGCGTCGAGGTGTCGATCAACGGTGAGGTCGTGTCCCGCCCGCCGTACGCGTCGATGTACTGGACGCCGGACCAGATGCTCGCCCACCTCACCTCCAACGGCGCGTCGCTGCGCGTCGGGGACCTGTTCGCCAGCGGCACCATCTCGGGGCCGCGGCGCGAGGAGCGCGGCTCCCTCATCGAGCTCACCTGGAACGGGAATGATCCGATCAAGCTGGCGAGCGGCGAGATCCGGACGTTCCTGGAGGACGGCGACACCGTGACCCTGAGCGCCACGGCCGGGGGCATCACTTTGGGCGAGGTGTCGGGAACCATCCGATAGGTCACTCGACGTGCTCTCGTCGTGACTCCCCGCTAATCTGGGACCTCCCTTCCCGGAAAGCAGGAGTCAGATGCGGCGCGCCGCGGTCGTCTTTCTCGCCATCCTCTGCCTCGCCGCCCCGCTCAGCGCGGGCTGCGGCTCGGGGAGCGCCGGAGACCCGGCGCCGGTGGCGCCCGCCGTACGCGTGCAGCCGGCCTTCGACACCAAGCGGGCCCGCACCGACCGCGGGCTCGTCGTGCGGGCGCGCGGCGGCAGGCTGGGCGAGGTGCGCGCCCACGCCGGCGGCATGCCGGTGCCGGGGCGGCTCGACGCGTCCGGCACGGTCTGGCGCTCCGACTGGGCGCTCAAGCCCGGCGCCGAGTACACCGTCACGGCCAGGGCCGCCGGTCCGGGCGGCCCTCCGGCCGTCGTCAGGGGCCGGTTCCGCACCCGCGTGCCCGGCCACGCGTTCGGGGTGGCCTCGGCCGTACCGCTGCCCGGCGAGACCGTGGGCGTCGGCATGCCGATCGTCCTCAACTTCGACACGCCGGTCGGCGACAAGGCCGCCGTCGAGCGGGCGCTCCAGGTCACCTCCGAGGTCCCGGTCGAAGGGGCGTGGCGCTGGATGAGTGACACCCGGGCCGTCTACCGCACCCGTACGTACTGGGCCCCCCGGCAACGGGTCACCGTCACCGCCCACCTGGCCGGGGTGCGCGCCGCGCCCGGCGTGTACGGCACGGCCGACCGCACCTTCATGTTCACCGTGGGCCGCGACCAGTCCAGCGCCGTCGACGCCCGTACCCACCAGATGGTGGTCCGGCGCGACGGCGAGATCGTGCGGCGCATGGCGATCAGCGCCGGCATGGGCACCACCCGCGAGTACACCACCACCAGCGGCGTCCACCTCACCATGGACAAGGGCGACCCGGTCCGCATGGTCTCCCCCGGCCGCGACAAGGGCGAGCCCGGCTACTACGACAAGCTGATCGACCACGCCGTCCGCATCTCCGACAGCGGCGAGTACGTCCACGCCCTGAACAACGTCTGGGCCCAGGGGCGCGCCAACGTCAGCCACGGCTGCATCAACGCCCGGCCCGACCAGGCCGCCTGGTTCTACGCCGGCTCCCTGCGCGGCGACCCCGTGACGATCACCGGCACCGACCGCGAGCTGGAGTGGGACAACGGCTGGGGATTCTGGCAACTGCCCTGGGAGGAGTGGCTGCTCGGCAGCGCCATCTACGGTCCCACCGCCACACCACTGTCGCAGCGCTGAATCGGCGATACCGTAGGAAAAAGGGGAACCGGTGGCGGCCCCTGGCCCGTTGTCCTTACAGGAGGGCCGGAGCATGGACGAATGGATCGTCTGGGTGATCCTCGCGGTGGTCCTCGGGGTCGCGGAGATCTTCACCCTCACCGCGGCGCTGGGGCTCCTGGGAGTGTCCGCGCTGCTGACGGCGGCCGGGGCCGCGGTCGGCCTACCGGTGCCGCTCCAACTGCTCGTCTTCGCCCTGTCCTCGACCGCGGGACTGTTCGTCGTCCGGCCCATGGCCATGCGCCACATCCGCCAGCCGCCGTTGCAGCGGTTCGGGGTGGAGGCGCTCATGGGCAAGCCCGCTTACGCGATCACCCAGGTGACCGGGCGCGACGGCAGGATCCGCGTCGGCGGGGAGGAATGGTCGGCCCGCGCCTACGACGAGACCCTGGTGATCCCGGAAGGGGCGACCGTCGACATCATCGAGATCGAAGGGGCCACCGCCCTCGTATATCCCAGGGAGTGAGCATGGATCCGCTGTTGCTGGTCGGGTTGTTCGTCATACTCTTCGCCGTGTTCACCGTGCTCAAGGCCGTGCGCATCATCCCGCAGGCCCGGGCGCGCAACGTCGAGCGGCTGGGCCGCTACCACCGGACCCTCAAGCCGGGCCTGAACTTCGTCATCCCGTACATCGACCGCGTCTACCCGATGATCGACCTGCGTGAGCAGGTCGTGACCTTCCGCCCGCAACCGGTCATCACCGAGGACAACCTGGTCGTCGAGATCGACACCGTCCTCTACTTCCAGGTCACCGACCCCAGGGCGGCCGCCTACGAGATCGCCAACTACATCCAGGCGATAGAGCAGCTCACGGTCACCACGATGCGCAACGTGATCGGCTCGATGGACCTGGAGAAGACGCTCACCTCCCGCGACACCATCAACAGCCAGCTCCGCGGCGTCCTCGACGAGGCGACCGGCAAGTGGGGCATCCGCGTCAAC
The DNA here is from genome assembly GCF_040654215.1 of Nonomuraea sp. NPDC050733. Classification (NCBI taxonomy): domain Bacteria; kingdom Bacillati; phylum Actinomycetota; class Actinomycetes; order Streptosporangiales; family Streptosporangiaceae; genus Nonomuraea; species Nonomuraea sp. NPDC050733. The sequence goes on from NZ_JBFAHO010000020.1 coordinate 74,683, forward strand.
CGCGTCGAGGTCAAGGCGATCGACCCGCCCAAGACCATCAAGGACGCGATGGAGAAGCAGATGCGGGCCGAGCGCGACAAGCGCGCCGCCATCCTCAACGCCGAGGGCCAGCGCCAGTCGCAGATCCTCACGGCCGAGGGCGACAAGCAGAGCCGCATCCTGCGTGCCGAGGGCCAGCGCGCCGCCGCCATCCTGGAGGCCGAGGGCCAGTCGCGGGCCATCGACCAGGTCTTCCAGGCCGTCCACCGCAACGACCCCGACCCGAAGCTGCTGGCCTACCAGTACCTCCAGGTGCTGCCGCAGCTCGCCCAGGGGTCGGGCAACACGTTCTGGGTCATCCCGAGCGAGGTGACCTCGGCGTTGCAGGGCGTGTCCAAGGCGTTCACCGAGTCCCTGCCCAAGTCCGCGGCCACCCGCGACGAGCTGCCGCCGAGCGCGGAGATGGACGAGGAGATCGCCAGGGCCTCGGAGGCGGCGGCCGAGGCGGTCGCGGACGCCCAGGAGGCGGAGAGCCCGAACGGGCCGCGCCAGCTCACCCAGTCGAGCCCGGCGACGGCCCCGTTCCCGGACCTCGACGCCGACCGCGCCCCGGAGCCCCAGCGCAACCACCAGGACCGCTGACCGGCCCTGGTCAGGCCACTTCCAGCAGGCGGCGCACCTCGCCCTCCCGGTGCGTCGCCCTGGCCCGGCACGCCAGCTTGACCGCCGCGTCGGCCAACGCGATGTCACGGTTGGCCTCGGGGATGTCATCACCCATCGCGGTCCGGAGCCACTCGGAGATCTCCGCCCAGGAGTAGAGGGTGATGTTCTCGGACTCGATGAGCGGGGACGGGAACCCGCCGGGACCCCGCTGACCGGCGACGAGCTGACGCAGGCTGGCCTGCGTCCGGTTGCCGTGCCGTCGCGCCGCGTCGCCGAGCGTCACCGCGTCCTCCTCGCCGACGCCTACGGCCCACAGACCGTCGACGGTGCGGATCTGGGCGACGACCGACATGATGGCCTCAAGAAGGCTGCTCGCCTCGCGATCACACATGAGGTACGAACGAGGGCCCCCTACGACAGCGCAGTCATCCAGCCCGGCCTCGAAGAGCCGGTCATACTGATCAGAGTCGGGCTCTCGATTGAGCATGACGCGGAAGTCCCAGACAGTCATGACTTCTCCTCCTGGTCGTCCGTCCAACACGCGGCATGTCGAGCGGCCCACTTTTGGATCTGCTTGGCGTGACCACCGGGATTGCGTGGTGGAGTGGATGGAAAATGGGGCGTCCCCGCATTCGCAGGTGATCCAGCCCCAGCGATGCCCGCCGTGATCCTCCTCAACGGTGAAGGCGCCGTTGACCTTCCGAATCGCTTTCAGCGCCGCGTTGATCTCATTGCACTGGTGCCTACCTCGACCGACCATGTTCTAATCCTGTAACAGTGTCGCACGCCGAGCATGGCACTTCCACTACTGGAACTCCAGCCAACGGCGCGTGCCCGGGTCAGCACACCTCCAGGAACGTCAGCGCCATCACGCCTTCGGCCGCCGACCAGTCGCCGGTCAGACGGTAGGCGTCTGGCCGGCCTCGAAGTAGGCGACCAGCTCCGGGTCCAGCGGCAGGACGTCGTACGGCCTGCCGCCGTCGCGCAGCGACATCGTGGCCTGGTAGCCCGCGGCCACGCTCATCCGGGCCGCCACCGGCGAGGTGTCCGTGACCCCGCCCTCCCGCACGAAGCGCAGGAACTCGGTGACGATGTCCGCGTCCGCGCCCCCGTGGGAGCCCTGGGCGTCGGGCACCCGGTAGGCGATGTCCGCGTCGGCGCGGTAGCCGGTGGGGCCGGTGTTCCACACCTTGACCGTGTCGCCGGGGCCGTCGCCGAAGTTCTCCAGCCGGCCCTCCGTGCCGATGACCGTGTAGTTGCGCACGTAGTCGGGGGTGAAGTGGCACTGCTGGTAGGCGGCGATGACGCCGTTGTCGAGGCGCATGTTCATCACGGACACGTCCTCGACGTCCACGACGTGGTGCAGGTCGCGGCGGGCGGTCGGCGGCCAGTCGTACTCGCGCAGCCACCCCTCCGGCCGCGGCGTGCCCGGCTCGCGGCGCGGCAGGTCGCCGTACACCATGAGGTCGCCGAACGCGCTGACCCGGCTGGTGTAGCCGCCGGCCAGCCAGTGGATGACGTCGAGGTCGTGGGCGGCCTTCTGCAGCAGCAGGCCCGTGGTGCGGGTGCGGTCGGCGTGCCAGTCCTTGAAGTAGTAGTCGCCGCCGTACGAGACGAAGTGGCGCACCCAGACGGTCTTCGGCTCGCCGATGTCGCCGCGCCGGATGATGTCGCGCATCTGCCGTACGACGCCCATGTGCCGCATGTTGTGACCGACGTACAGGCGCGTGCCGGTGCGGTGGGCGGCGCGCAGGATGGCGTCGCAGCTCTCCACGGTGATCGCGAGCGGCTTCTCCACGTAGACGGCCCTGCCGGCCTCCAGGCAGTCGATCGTGATGCGCTCGTGGGTGTCGTCGGGCGTCATCACGATCACGGCGTCCAGGTCGTCGCGGTCGAGCAGCGCACGGTGGTCCTCGGTCACGTACGTGGCCCCGAACACCCCGGCCTGGTGCTTGAGCACGGCCGGGTCGGTGTCGCAGAGGGCGGTCACCGCCGCGCCCGCGCCGGGCCGGTGCGCCGCCCGGGCGAGGCTGGCGCGCAGGCCGAGGCCGATGACGCCGATCCGCAGGTCTTCCACATGGGTCCTTTCTCGGGGTACGGGCACGCTACTTGGAGCCGGTGAACGCGATGCCCTGGATGAGCTGCTTCTGCATGATGACGAACAGTACGATGATCGGCGCGCTGGCCATCAGCGATCCCGCCATGAGCACCGGGTAGTCGGTCATGTGCTCGCCCTGGAGCGCCGACAGCCCCGCCGAGAGGGGCATGCTCTCCGGGTCGGTGTTGACGATGAGCGGCCACATGAGGTCGTTCCACGACCACAGCACGGTCAGCACGCCGAGCGCGAGCAGCCCTGGTCTGGCCAGCGGCAGCATCACGCTCCAGAAGATCCGCAGGGGGTGGGCGCCGTCCAGCCGGGCCGCCTCCTCCACCTCGGCGGGCAGGGTCATGAAGAACTGCCGCATCATGAACGTGCCGAACGCGCTGAACATGCCGGGCGCGATCAGGCCCGGCAGGGTGTTCAGCCAGCCGAGGCTCTGCACGATCTGGTACTGCGGGATGAGGAAGAGCTGGCCCGGCACCATGAGCACCGACAGCAGCAGGACGAAGATGACGTCGCGGCCGGGGAAGCGCAGCCGGGCGAAGGCGTAGGCGGCCAGCGAGCAGAACAGCAGCTGCGCCAGCGTCCGCCCGGTGGTCATCACCACGGTGTTGCCGAGCTGCTGGAGGAACGGCGTCTCGTCGAGGACCTCGGCGAAGTTCGACCACTCGAACGAGGGAACCCAGACGGGCGGCGTCCTGGTGGCCTCGGTGAACGTCTTCAGCGAGGTGAGCACCTGCCAGAAGAACGGCATGACCATCGCCGCCGCGCCGACCGCGAGCACCAGGTGGACGGGCCAGAGGCGACCGTTACGCATAGTGGACCCACCTCTTCTGGACGCGGAACTGGATGACGGTCAGCACCAGCGTGATGGCCATGAGGACCACGGCCATGGCGGCCGCGTACCCCTTGGCGCCCTCCTCGAAGGCCCGCGAGAAGAACAGCGACACCACGGTCTGCGTGTCCTCCCGGGCGGGGTTGCCACGGCGCAGCATGAGGTAGACGAGGTCGAACATCTGCAGGCCGTTGATCACGCTGAGCACCGAGACGAAGAAGACGCTCGGCGACAGCAGCGGCAGCGTGATCCGGAAGAACTGCCGGGCGCGGCCGGCCCCGTCGATCGAGGCCGCCTCGTACAGGTGGGCCGGGATCGACTGCAGGCCCGCCATGAAGATGACGGCGTTGTAGCCGATCTGCGTCCAGATGCCGACCGCGACGAGCGCGTACAGGGCGGTGGACGGCTCGGCGATCCAGGACGTGCCGTGGATCCCGGCGAGGGACAGCAGGTAGTTGATCAGGCCGTAGTCGCCGTTGTAGAGCCAGGTCCAGATCATCGCGACGGCGGCCGGCATGGTGACCACCGGCAGGAAGTACAGGGTCCGGTAGAGCGACACCAGCCGCAGCCCCCGGGTGCCGAGCAGGGCCGCCACCGCGATGGACAGCGGGATGCCGAGCAGGCTCAGGCCGCCGTACAGGAAGGTGTTGCGCAGCGCCTTGGCGTTGGCGGGGTCGGTGAGGAGCTGCTCGTAGTTGCGCAGGCCCACCCAGGTCGCGTCGCCGAACAGCGTCCACTCGGTGAAGCTGTAGTACACCGACTGCACGACCGGCCACAGGTAGAACACGCCGAGGCCCAGCACGAGCGGCGCGATCATCGCGTAGCCCCAGACCCAGTCGCGGTCGCGCAGCCGGCGGCGGGTGGCGGGGCGGACGGCCGCCCGGGTGGCGGCCGCCCTTCCGAGGCTGCTCACTTCTCCTGCGACAGGGCCGCGTTCATGGCCGCCGCGAGTTGCCTGGCGACGGCTTCGACGTCCTGTCCCTCGGTGAACGCCTTGGTGATCGCGTCCGTCTCCAGGCGCGTCCAGGCGGCGGTGTTCTTGGAGACCGGGTACGGCCGGGCATCCGGGACCTGGTCGATGAACGCCTGGAGGTTCAGTCCGGGCATCGACTTCACCCACGACTCCTGGAGTCCCTCGTAGGCCGGGATGACGGCGCCGGCCTCGGCCTGGATGCGGTTGGCCCGCTCGGAGCCGAGGAACTTCACGAACTCCCACGCCTCGTCGGGATGCTTCGTCTTGGCGTAGACGACGTTGGCCAGGCCGTGGATGACGGTCGCCCTGCCCTTGGGCCCGGCGGGGAGCGGGGCGACGCCGGCCTTGAGGCCCTCGGTCTTGAAGTACTGGGAGGCGTCGTAGGAGCCGTCATACCACATGGCGAGCTTGCCGCTCTTGAACATCTCGATGGGGTCGTTGTCGGTCATCTGCTGGACCGTCGGCGAGAGCTTCCGGTCGAGGAGGTCCTTCCAGAACTTGAGGCCCTCGATGGTGGCGGGGTCGTCGTAGCCCGACTTCTTCCTGTCGTCGGAGATCACGTAGCCGCCGGCCTGGAAGATCGTGTTGTAGTAGAGCTCCTGCGACCAGGGCATGGCGCCGATGCCGTGGACGCCCTTGGCCGGGTCGGTCAGCTTCTTGGCCGCCGCGCGGACGTCGTCCCAGGTCCAGGAGGCGTCGGGGTACGTGACCTTGGCGGCGTCGAACAGGTCCTTGTTGTACCAGAGGCCGATGGTGTCGAAGTCCTTGGGGATGCCGTACTGCTTGCCGTCGAGGGTGTAGAGGTCGACCAGCGACTTGGGGTACTTGCCGAGGTCGAGCTTGTCGGCGGCGATCCGGTCGGACAGGGGCATCAGCGCGCCCTGGGAGGCGTACAGGCCGATGCGCGGGCCGTTCATCCAGAAGACGTCGGGCGCCGTGCCGCCGGCCGCGGCGGTCTGGAGCTTGGTCCAGTACTCCTTGTTCGGGGTGAACTGGAGCTTGACCTCGATGTTCGGGTGGGTCTTGGTGAACTCCTGGACGATCTTGGTCATCGCCTGGCCCTGGTTCTCGCTGTCCCAGTAGGCGTAGGTCAGCGTCACCTTGCCGCCGGAGCCGCCCCCGTCAGACGAGGAGCATCCCGCGAGTCCTGCCACGAGCGCACCGGCGCACATCAGCGCCCTCATCTTGCCTGTCATGTCGTCCCCATCTGTCGGGTTTGCGCGTGACTGGAAGATAGCGCTCATTTATGAAAACAACTATAGATAATCGTGCAGGATCTTGCAGAAGATGCACGCAAGCGACCGCGGCGTGACAGCTTCGTGACAGAATTATCGAAGTGCTCTACGAAAAGAGCAGGTCGTCGGCGCGGTCCAGCGCCCACCGGACGGCGCCCAGCGTGACGCAGTCGCTGCCCAGGCCGGAGGCCACGACCTTCGGCGGGTAGTAGCACACCTCGTCGAAGTAGCACTGGATCGGCTCGACCAGCAGGTCGCCGGCCCTGGCCAGGCGGCCCCCGACCACCACCATCTCCGGGTCGAGCGGGTTGACCAGGGTGAGCAGGCCCTCGCCCAGGTGCCGGGCGAACGCGGTGACGGCCGCCAGCGCCCGCTCGTCGCCGGCGCGCGCCCGCTCGATGGTGAAGTCGGCCGCCTGCTGGTGCGAGCGCAGCTCGCCCGGCTCGGCCGCGATCGCGTAGTCGGTGACGTGCCTGAAGGCCGACCAGTGGTCACGCGCCTGCCGGCCGATCTCGCCGGCGGCGGCGTTGGCGCCCCGGTACGGCCGGCCGCCGATCAGCAGGGCGAGACCCAGCCGGTGGCCGGTGAAGAGGTAGACCACGTCGTCGTGGCCGCGCGCCACGCCCCGCCAGTGCTCGGCGAGCACGGCGAGCCGCATGTCGTTCTCGACCAGCACGGGTGGCGCGAGCCGCCGCCCCAGCTCGGCCCGCAGGTCGAGGCCGGTCCAGCCGGGCAGGATGGTGCTCTTGACCACGCGGCCCGCGTTGTCCACCACGCCGGTGGTGCCCACGCCGACGGCCGCCAGGCCGGCCATGGACAGCCCCGCCCGGTCGGCTACCGCGGAGACCAGGCCGGCGGCGACGTCGAGGCGCTCGGCCGCGGTCATCGTCTCGTGGGTGGGTGCCTTGTGGGAGGCGACGATCTCGCCGTTGAGGTCGGCCACCATGGCGCGTACGTGGGAGGCCCCGATGCCGACCCCCGCCACGTGGCCCGCCGCCGCGCGGAACCGGAACCGCCTGGCCGGCCGGCCGCGCTGGCGGTCGCCCGGCTCCTCGGCGCACTCCTCGGCCCAGCCCTCGGCCACCAGGTCCTCGACGATCACCTCGGCCGTCGGCCTGGAGACGCGGGCCGCCCTGGCCAGCTCGCTCAGCGTGGCCACCCCTGCCTCCCGCAGGATGCGCAGCACCGCGGCGGAGTTGAGCCTGCGCAGAAGGGAGGCGTCGCCGCTCTGCTGTCGCACCGAACCTCCAGGGAAACCGTCAGATCGACATCTTACTTAACAAACCTTGTTGCGTATTAGCGGGGCGGCCGGGCGGCGCGCCAACACGCCGGGAGGCGGCGTGAAGCGAAGCTGTGGGGGCACTTAAGAATCCCTCGATGGACATGCCCGGAGCCGGGACGGCACAGTGCGTTAGGTTCGGGATGAGGGGGAATGTGCGATGAAAGCGCTGGTCAAGGAGAGGCCCGAGCCTGGTCTCCGGCTGGTCGACGTTCCGGAGCCGACGCCGGGGCCCGGCGAAGTGCTGATCAAGGTGCTGCGTACCGGCATCTGCGGCACCGACCTCCATATCCGGAAATTTGACGACTGGGCGAGAAACACCCTGAAGCTTCCCCTCGTCGTGGGGCACGAGTTCAGCGGCGAGGTCGTCGAGCTCGGCTCCGGCGTGGAGAGCGTCGCCGTCGGCGACCTGGTCAGCGGCGAGGGCCACATCGTGTGCGGCCGGTGCCGCAACTGCATGGCCGGCCGCCGCCACCTGTGCCGCAACACCGTCGGCCTCGGCGTCCACCGCGACGGTGCCTTCGCCGAGTACGTCACACTCCCCGCCGAGAACGCCTGGGTGCACCGCGTCCCCGTCGACCCCGACGTGGCGGCCATCTTCGACCCGTTCGGCAACGCCGTTCACACCGCCCTGTCGTTCCCCCTCGTCGGCGAGGACGTGCTCATCACCGGCGCGGGCCCGATCGGGCTGATGGCCGCGGCCGTGGCCACCCACGTCGGCGCCCGCAACGTCGTCATCACCGACGTCAGCGACGAGCGCCTCGACCTGGCCGCCAAGCTCGGCGTCTCCCTCGCGCTGAACGTCGCGCGCGACTCCGTCGCCGACGGCATGCGCCGCCTCGACATGCGCGAGGGCTTCGACGTGGGGCTGGAGATGTCCGGCAACCCGCGGGCCATGCGCGACATGATCGCGAGCATGACCCACGGCGGGAAGATCGCCATGCTGGGCCTGCCCGCGGAGGAGTTCGCGGTCGACTGGGCCACGGTCGTCACCTCGATGATCACCATCAAGGGGATCTACGGCCGCGAGATGTTCGAGACCTGGTACAACATGTCGGTCCTGCTGGAGAAGGGCCTCGACCTGACCCCGGTGATCACCGACCGGTTCCCGTACCAGGAGTTCGACGCCGCCTTCGACACCGCGGCCAGCGGCCGCACGGGCAAGGTCATTCTGGACTGGACCATAAACAGGAGTGCCTGATGTTCACCAACATGCGCGAGCAGCTGCGTGAGACGCTCGACGAGATCACCGAGGCTGGGCTGCTCAAGCCCGAGCGCGTGATCAGCACCCCGCAGAGCTCCAACGTGCGCGTCGCCGGTCAGGAGGTGCTGAACTTCTGCGCCAACAACTACCTCGGCCTGGCCGACCACCCCGAGGTCGTCGCGGCGGCCAAGGAGGCGCTCGACCGGTGGGGGTTCGGCATGGCCTCGGTCCGGTTCATCTGCGGCACCCAGGAAGTGCACAAGGAGCTCGAAGGACGCCTGTCCGCCTTCCTCGGCATGGAGGACACCGTCCTGTACAGCTCGTGCTTCGACGCCAACGGCGGCGTGTTCGAGACGCTGCTCGACGGCCAGGACGCGGTGATCTCCGACGCGCTCAACCACGCGAGCATCATCGACGGCATCCGCCTGTCCAAGGCCCGCCGCCTCCGCTACGCCAACCGTGACATGGGCGAGCTGGAGTCCCGGCTGAAGGAGGCGTCGGACGCCCGGCGCCGGCTGATCGTCACAGACGGCGTGTTCTCCATGGACGGCTACCTCGCCCCGCTGCCGGAGATCTGCGACCTGGCCGACCGGTACGACGCGATGGTCATGGTCGACGACTCCCACGCCGTCGGCTTCGTCGGCCCCACCGGACGCGGCACGCCGGAGCTGCACGGCGTCACCGACCGGATCGACATCATCACCGGCACCCTCGGCAAGGCGCTCGGCGGAGCCAGCGGCGGCTACGTCTCCGCCCGCCGCGAGATCTGCGAGCTGCTGCGCCAGCGGTCCCGGCCGTACCTCTTCTCCAACTCCCTGGCGCCCGTCATCGCCTCCGCCTCCCTGCGCATCCTCGACCTGCTGGAGACCACCGGGGAGGCGCGGGAGCGGCTGCGCTCCAACACGGCCCGCTTCCGCAGCGAGATGACGCGCAACGGGTTCGACATCCTGCCCGGCGACCACCCGATCGTCCCGGTCATGATCGGCGACGCGGCGAAGGCGTCCGTCATGTCCGACCGGCTGCTGGAGCTGGGCATCTACGTGATCGGGTTCTCGTACCCGGTCGTGCCGCACGGCCAGGCCCGCATCCGCGTCCAGCTCTCGGCCGCGCACTCGCCCGAGGACGTGGACCGCGCCGTGGAGGCGTTCGCCCAGGCCCGCGGCTGACCGCGCGTTCGTCCGGGCCCGCGGGTGACCTGGCCCCGTAGGTATCCTCACCAGCGTGATAGACACGCGCCGCCTGCGCACGCTGCGCGCGGTGGCCGACCACGGCACGGTCACCGCCGCGGCGGCCACTCTCCACCTCACGCCCTCGGCCGTGTCGCAGCAGCTCGTCGCGCTGGAGCACGAGGTGGGGCACCGGCTCTTCACGCGTGACGGCCGCGGCGTGCGGCTCACCGCCGTGGGCACGATCATGCTGCGGCACGCCGACGAGGTGCTCGCCCAGCTCGAACGCGCCGAGGCGGAGGTCGCCGCCTACGCCACCGGGGAGGCCGGCGAGGTCACCGTGGCCTGCTTCGCCACCGCGATCAGCGCCGTCCTCGCGCCCGCGGTGGCGGCGCTCCGGCTCAAGGCCCCGAGCCTCCAGGTCCGCGTACGGGACATGGAGGGGGACCAGGGGCTGGCCATGCTGCTCGACGAGCGGGCCGACCTGGCCGTCGTCGTGGAGTACCGCGGCTGGCCGGACGCGGCGGACCGCCGCCTGTCCCGGGTGCCGCTGTACGCGGAGCCGTTCGACCTCGTCCTCCCGAGCGACCACCCCCTGGCCGCGGGGCCGCCCGGCTCTCCGGTGGCGCTCGCGGACCTGGGCGGCGAGACCTGGATCGGCCCTCACCCGGGCAACCCGGTCCACGACGTGATCGCCTTCGCGTGCGAGCAGGCGGGGTTCACGCCCGCGTTCGCCCACTGCTCGGACGACTTCCGCGCGGTGGTGGCGCTGGTCGGGGCGGGCGCGGGGGTGGCGCTCGTGCCCCGGCTCGCCCTGCGCGACATGACGCTGTCGGGCGTCACGGTACGGCCCGCGCCGGGCCCGGAGCGGCGCGTCTTCGCCGCCGTCCGCCGCGGCGCCGCCGCCCACCCCCTCCTCCGGCAGGTGCTCGACATGCTCCGCGCCGCCGCCCCCGCCTGACGCGGCCACCTCCTCGCTGCCGTCGGTCTCCGCGTGAAATTCCGCGCCCGCCCGCGGACACGTACGTGATCGAGACCGACAAGCAGCACACCCACGAGGACGATGTGGACGAAACCGATGACCGGTCCCGGTTCGAGACCGTGTACCGGCGCACGTACGGGCAGATTCTCGGCTACGTCATGCGGCGGTGTTCCTCCCCCGAGGACGCGGCCGACATCGTGGCCGAGACGTATGTGATCGCCTGGCGGCGCGTGAGTGAGATCCCGCGCGACGACGCCGCCCGGCTGTGGCTCTACGGCGTGGCCCGGCGCGTCCTGGCCAACCACCGCCGCGGCGAACGGCGCAGGGAGACGCGGCACGCCGAGCTGACCGCCGAGGCCCGGCGCGTCTACGCCATGTCCTCCCCCAGCCGGTACGACCACGTGGACCAGGCCATGACCGCGCTGTCCGACGACGACCGCGAGCTGCTGGCCCTGGCCGTCTGGGAGGAGCTGGACCCTGGCCAGATCGCCGAGGTGCTCGGCTGCTCGCGCAACGCCGTTCGCATCCGGCTGCACCGCGCCCGCAAGCGCTTCGCCCGGGCCCTGGAGGACGCCCGCCCGGCGGCCTTCCACCCGCGACCACTGACCAACGAGGAGTCACGATGAGCAATGACCAGGTGTTCAGGGAACGGGCGAGAGTGCTCGACCCGGACCTGTCCGGCAGCGCGACCACCGCGGGGGCGGACGCGCTGCTGGCCGAGATCCTCCTGCTGGAGCGGACCCCGGCCCCGGTTGCCCGGCGGCCCCGCCGCGTACCGGCTCCGAGCCGCCTCCTGCTGGGGCTGGCCGCCTCGGTCGTCCTGGCGGGGGCCCTCGTCGTCGGGCCGTCCCTGTTCAAGGAGTCGGGGCAGGTGTACGCGAGCCAGGCCGTCACGATCGACCGCGACGGCGACGAGTACGTCTTCTACATCACCGACGGCGACCCTGACCCGGCCGAGCTGCAGAAGGCGTTCCAGAAGGTCGGCCTGGGCAACGTGACGGTGGAGCTGATGCCCGTGTCGCCGCGGCAGCGCAACCCCGTCGACGGCTGGGAGGACTCGGACCCGAACGCCAAGATGACCTCCACCTTGTCCGACTGCAAGGTGCGGGTCGAGGGATGCCTGACGGCCTTCAGCATCACGGCCGACATCAAGGGGCCGGCGACGCTGCGGTTGGGCCGGCCGGCCAAGCCCGGCGAGAAGTACGCCTTCCCCATCGACGCGAGCCTGGAGGGCGAGGCCCTGGCCGGGACCAAGCTCGGGGGACTCACAGTGGCCGAGGCGGTGCGCGTCGTGCGCGAGCACGGTCTGAAGGTGACCTACCAGCTCCGCTGGCCGCTGCGCGATGGGGTCGGTTTCCGGGCGGAGGAGTCGGTCCCGGCCTCCCGGGTCGATCCGGGCTGGAAGGTGGCGGAGGGGGAGAGCTACAACGACGGGGTGATCGTCCTGGGCGTCGAGCCTGGTCCAGGCGCCACCCCGCCGCCCGGCTACTGACCGTCCGGCCGCGCGGGCACAGCACCCCCCGCGCGGCCGGACGCCTTAACCCGTCACCCGATGGCGTACGCCCGGGTGATGGTCTGCGTCACGCGGTCGCCCGCCGCGTCCGTGACCTTGGCGCGCAGCGAGACGAACCCGGGCGCGGCCGGGTTCGCGACCCGGGCCGTCCATCCGGAGCCGGAGCGGGTCAGCCGTACCGGCCGCCAGGTCGTCCCGTCGTCGAAGGACGCCTCAAGCGTGATCGACGTGGGGCGCGCTCCGGGGGCGCCGGGGTTGCGCTGGAGGCTCACCGGGATCACGGTCGTGGACCCAGGCCTGGCGCGGTTGTGATCGTCCAGGCCCTCGGGGAGGTAGCGGACCGCGGTCAGGGGCAGCGGCCGAACCTTGTCCGTCCGCTCCGACCGGAACGTCCAGGCCGACTCGACCTTCGTGGACAGCGCCGACGGCCGCTGCGCCGACGCGGTCAGCGTGTAGGTCGCCGCCTCGGCGGGCAGGCGGACGTCGAGCCGGCAGCTCTCCGTGTACCCGGGCTCGCAGGTCGCGAGATCGGCCTCGGCCAGTTTCTCCCCGCCGCGGGCCAGGGCGATCGTGCCGGTGACGGCGTAGTCGCCGCCCATCAGCCCGGCTCGCCCGTCGGCGAGGATGCCGTCCACGTTGTAGTGCAGCCAGTCACCGTCGCGGTCGCCCGCGGACGTGCCGAAGGCGGGGCCGGTCACGGCGGCGTTCCACACTTCGGTGACGGGCCGGCGACCAAGCACCTGGCTCACGCCGGACACCCAGTGAGTGCCCGTCATGATGTCCGTCGCCCAGGCGAAACCGGGGCTGCGGTAGTGCGTCATGGTGGCCGGCAGCTCCATGTCCGGGCTGTGGGACATCCAGGCGCCTCCTGCCCAGGACGCGCCGGGAAGTCGCGGCCCCACCAAGACGACGGCCGTGCCTGACCCGCCCGGCGCCCGGTACGTCGCGCTCACCTTCACCAGGTCACGCGTGCGCACCGTGTACGACAAGTCGTCCGGGATTCCGCCGGTGCGATACTCGACCAGGTCGTAGCGGTACGGGCTCGGCACGGTGTCCTTCTTGTGCCAGGCGCTCCCGGCCATGTACCGCACGCCGGGCTGGCGCACCGGCACGGCGTAGACGTCGTCACCGAAGCTGGCCCAGCCTTGGCTCCACCAGCCGTTGGCCACGGTGATCTCCTCACTGCCGTCCTGCACGGCGGTCGGCTCGTCCACCGTGAACGTGATCTCCTTGCCCTGACGCGCGTCCACTGTCACCTCACGGTCCGCGCCGTCGATGATCACGGGCTGATGCGCGGTCGTGGAGTGGTCGGAGTTGTAGACGTTGACGTAGAGGTTCCACTGGCCCTCGGGCACCCGCACCCTTGCGACGCCCTGGTCGTCGAACGAAAGCTGCCTCTGCGTGCCGGTCTCGAGCTGGTAGAGCACGCCCATGGCGGCGCGGGGAATCCGGCCGTCCCTCTCGATGGTCCTGACGGTCAAAGTGTGGGTCTCCGGCTCCACGAACGCGCCCGCGAGGGTGCGCACGACGGTGTCGCCCGACCTGGCGGTGACGACGCCGGGGTAGTCCCCTGGCGCCTTGCCCTGCGCGCGGATCGTCAGCTCGACCGACGCCTCGCCCCCGGCGGGCACCTCCAGCCGCTTGGACGCGAGCTCCAGCGCCTCGCCGTCCGCGGCGAGGTCCAGGGTGACGGGGGTGTCACTGGAGTTGGCGTAGGTGAGCGTCCTGGTCGCCACCCGCTCGCCGGTGCCGTTCCAGGGGAAGGAGGCCCAGACGTTGCCCGTCGTCGCCGCCACCTGCTGGGAGACCGCTCTGGCCACGTCCACGCGTCCGGTTCCCTCCTCGTAGAGTCCGGCGCTCCCGTTGGGGGCGGCGCTGCCGATGAGCGCCGCCTTGAGACGCTGTCCGCTCCAGTCGGGATGGCGCTGGGCGAGGATCACGGCGGCGCCCGCGACGTGGGGCGTGGCCATCGAGGTGCCGCTCATGGCGATGTACGGTTCGTCGGCCCCGCCCCCGGCGTTGGCGGCCTTGATCGCTACGCCCGGGGCGGTCACGTCCGGCTTGATGGCGTGGTCGGTGCCCCGGGGCCCCCTGCTGGAGAAGTCGGCCACCTTGTCGTCCCGGCCGACGGCGCCGACCGTGAGGGCGGCGTCGGCGCTGCCGGGGCTCAAGATCGTGCCGGGCGTGGACTCGTTGCCCGCCGCCACGACGAAGAGCGCGCCGGTACGCTCCGACAGCGTGTCGACCGCCTGCTCGACCGGGTCGACGTCGGGCGTGTCCGGACCGCCGAGGCTGATGTTGACCACCTTGGCCTTGACCTCGGCGGCGGCCCACTCCATGGCGGCGATGATGTCGGACTCCTCCATCACGATGTCCCCCACCTTGCCGATGGCGAGCTTCGCTCCGGGTGCCACGCCGCGGTACTTCTCCCCCGCGCCCGCGACGATCGACGCGACGTGGGTGCCATGCCCGTTCCAGTCGCGGACGTCGTCGCGGCCGGTGAAGTCGCGTGCCTGCGTGACAACGCCCTTCAGGTCGGGATGCGTGGGGTCGTAACCGCTGTCGATCACGGCGACCGTGACGCCCTCGCCGGTGAAGCCCTGCTTCCACGCCTCGGGGGCGCCGATCTGCTTGACGCTCTGATCGAGGGTGAAGGAGCGGTGGCCGTCCAGCCAGAGTTTCGCCCGCCCGGCGGTCAAGGTCCGGGCGCCGTCACCCGCCAGGCCCTTCCACGTCTCGGCCGCGCTCTTCTTGGACACCTGCACGGCCGTCATGCCGAGGGTGGACAGCCGCCGGTCCTGACGGGCGCTCCGGAGCGCGGGCACGTCCCCCTGGGCCGACTGCGTGATCAGCGGGATGTCGCTCCGCTGCGCGTCGCCGTACCCCCATTCGAGAAGCTGTGTGACGTCGAACAGCCGCTCGTCCAGGACGCCCTGGGCCACCAACTGCTGGGCGTCGGACGGGTAGACGTACAGGTGGCCGTCGCGGTACTGGCTGGCGTAGTGCGCCTGCCTGCCCGGTCCCGGCTCCACCCGGTGTCCGGCGGCGGTGACGATCACCCGGTCGCCGGTGATCAGCGTAACTGTGCCGGTCCGCCCGTTCCCCGGCCGATCGGCCGTCATGGCGGCGGGTGTCGTGGGTGTCGCGGCGGCGGACGTCGCGGGTGTCGGGGACATCCCGGGCGTCGCGGCGGCGGGCGTCTGGGCGGCCGTGACACCGGCCGATCCAGCCAGGACGGCGGCCACCAACCCCTTGCCTAACCTCATGCGCTTCCTCTCCATCGGCTTCATGACCGATCACCGCCGACCACCCTGGGGCGCGTACGGCGGCAACGCATGAGCAAGTGTCCGGATGAGGCGAGGTGTTACCGGGGCCGTCGGGAAAGCGGAGACGACGCGCTTCGCGTGAAACAGAGCCGCCGAGCCGGACATCTGCTGTGATGTGTCCAAACAACGGAAAGAAGGCGACATCGGGCCTCCTACGCCGGAGCTCCGCTTCGAGCGGCTCTACCTGGCGCACTATCCCGCGGTCGCCGCCTACGTCACGCGACGTACCGACTCCCCCGACGACACCGCCGACGTGATCGCCGAGACGTTCACGACCGCCTGGCGCCGCCTCGACGACATTCCCCCGGGCGACGAGGCCCGGCTGTGGCTGTACGGCGTCGCCCGGCGGGTCCTCGCCAACCACTTCCGCGCCCAGGAACGCCGCTCGGCACTGGCCGCGCGGCTGCGCGAGGAGCTGGCCACCTGGTCCCGGCCCGTGGCGGATCGGGACGCCGACGCCGCCTACCAGGCGTTCAGGCGCCTGTCGCCCGACGACCGGGAGCTGCTGGCCCTGGTCGGCTGGGAAGGGCTGGGCAGCGCCGAGATCGCCAAGGTGCTCGGCTGCTCGCGCGGCGCCGTACGCCTGCGCCTGCACCGCGCCCGCAAGCGGCTGGCCAAGGAGCTGTCGGCCGCCGACCTCGACCTCACCACCTACGGCCTGCGCGCCGTCGCACTCGCGGAGGGAAACTCATGAACACCGACGTGGACCGCGTCGTCGCCCACCTGACCCCCGGCGCCGGGCCCGGCATGACCGAGGGGGCCCACGCGCTCATGCGCGACATCATGGCCGCCGAGCCCACCACCGCCAGGGCCGCCGCACCGGCCCCGCCGCGCGGGCGCCGGCCGCTGGTCCTGCGTGTCGCGGTGCCGGGCGTGGCCCTGCTGGCCGCCGCGTTCCTCGGGCTGAGCTGGCTGCTGCCCGCCGGGCTCGGCCTCGGCCCGGGGACGGCCGCTGCGCTCGACATCAAGAAGGAGGACGGCTACTACGTCATCGAGGTCAAGGACCTGTACGCCGACTCCGCCACCTACGAGGCGCAGCTTCGTGACGCCGGTCTGGACGTGACCCTCAGGGTCATCCCCTCGACCCCGTCGTGGGTGGGCTCCATCTTCCCCACCTCGCCCACCGACAACCGGTATCTCGACGAGATCAAGACCATCGACCAGCCGGGCGGCTGCGACAAGATGGGCGGCTGCCCGATCGGGGTGAAGATCCCGGAGAACTTCCAGGGGCCCGCCGAGATCACGCTCGGGCGCGAGGCCCAGCCCGGCGAGCAGTTCGAGAACGGCACCTCGATCGACGCCCTGGGAGAGCCGCTGCACTGCCTGCCCTACATCGGCAGGCCGGTGTCCGAGGTCCGCACCATGCTGCAGGAGCGCGGTGTGACCGTCCAGAGCTTCACGGACATGGACCCCGAGTCCGGGGGGACGAAGGAGACCGTTCCGGACTCGTGGCTGGTGGAGAGCGGCACCATGAACGAGCCGGGCAAGGCGACCCTGAGCGTGTACGAGGGGTCGCAGCCGCAGGAGCCGGGAGGCCGCCGCGGCGAGAACTGCCCGGCCTCCTAGGCGGCGCGAGGGCCGACCTCCTGGCCGTACGAGGGCCGCTGCCCGCACGGGGCGCCGGGCAGCCGCCCTCTCCGCGAGGACACTGAGCTCGCGGCCGCGGCGGCAGGGTCAGGGCGGGAGCGTGACGGCGACCTCCAGGCCGCCGTCCGGCTGGGCGCGGGCCTCCAGCGTGCCGCGGTGGGCCTCGACGATGGCGGCGACGATCGACAATCCCAGTCCCAGACCGTCGTCCGTGGTCCTGCGGCCGGTCTCCAGGCGTTGGAAGGGCTGCAGGAGCGTGGCCACCCGGTCCGGCGGGATCACCCGACCGCTGTTGGAGACCCGGAGCGTGGGGCGTCCGGCCTCGACGCCGGTGACCACCCTGATCCAGCCGCCGGGGACGTTGTGCCGGGCGGCGTTGTCCAGGAGGTTCGCCACCAGGCGTTCGACCAGGGCTCGGTCACCGGCCGCCGGCGCGGTCCGGAGGTCCGCCTCCACGCGCGGGCCGGTCGCGGGCGCCGAGGGCGGCCCTGTCCCGGCCCGCGGGCCGGTGTCGCCGTCCCGCCCTTCGATGGCCTGCCGGGTGATCTCCGACAGGTCGAACGGCCGGCGCCGCTCCGGGCTCTGACGGCTGCGGGCCAGCGTCAGCAGCGCCTCGATCAGCCGCTCCTGGTGCCTGCCGGCGGCGAGCAGCCGTTCCAGCACGACCCGCAGCGCCGCGGCGTCGGCCTCCGGGTCGGCGAGCGCGACCTCGGCCATGGCCCGCTGCAACGTCAGCGGCGTGCGCAGCTCGTGAGAGGCGTTGGCGACGAACGCCCGCTGCGCCGTGAACGCCGACTCCAACCGGTCCAGCAGCGCGTCGAACGTGTCGGCCAGCTCCTTGAGCTCGTCGTCGGGCCCCTTCGCGGCCAGCCGCCGGTCGAGCCGGTCGGCCGTGATGTGCCGGACGGTGGCCGTCATGCGGGCCAGCGGGCGCAGCACCCGACCGGCCACGTGCCAGCCGAGCGCCATCGACGCGAACGCCATGACCGGCAGCGCCACGAGCGAGTTGACCAGGAGCCGGCGCAGCTCGGCCTCACGCGGCGCGTCGGCGACCGTACCCGGGGGCACGGGGCCCGTCCCGCCCGGCGGCGCGGGGGCGGCGGGCGGCCGCGGGAACGGCGAGTACTCGACCAGGACGTAGACGAGGACGACCAGCGCCGTCCCGGCCAGCAGGAACAGCCCGGTGTAGAGCAGCGTCAGCCGCAGCCGGACCGTCCACCTCACCGGCTTCACCCTCCGGTCCGGATGCGGTAGCCGGCCTGCTGGACCGTCTCGATGAGGGGCGGGTCGCCGAGCTTGCGCCGCAGCCGGCTGACTGTGACCTTCACGGTCTGCGTGAACGGGTCGGCGAACTCGTCCCACGCCCGCTCCAGCAGCTGCTCGGCCGACACGACCGCGCCTCGCGCCGCCAGCAGCAGCTCCAGCACGGCGAACTCCTTGGGGCTCAGCGCCAGCCGCCGCCCGTCGCGGGTGGCGATCCTGGCGGCCGGGTCGAGGCGCAGGTCCCCGTGGATGAGGACCGTCGGCAGGGCGGGCTGCGACCTCCTGGCCAACGCGCGGACCCGGGCGACCAGCTCGGCGAACGCGAACGGCTTGGGCAGGTAGTCGTCGGCGCCGATGGCCAGCCCCGTCACCCGGTCGTCGATGGTGCCGGCGGCCGTGAGCATCAGCACCCGCGCCGGGTGCCCGGCGCGGGCCAGGGACGCGCACACCTCGTCGCCGTGGACGCCCGGCAGGTCGCGGTCGAGGACGACGACGTCGTAGGGGTTCGCGGCGGTGCGCTCCAGCGCGGCCCCGCCGTCGAGCGCGACGTCCACGGCCATGCCCTCCCGGCGCAGCCCGGCGGCGACCGTCCGGGCCAGTTCCTCGTGATCTTCGACGATCAGCACCCTCATGGTCCGCCCAGCATGCCCCGTCGCCGGTTACAGCGGGGTAACCGCCGCCGTTCCGGTCCCGCAACCGGGTCCCGTCTTCACTGAGTTCCACCGGTCCAGACAGGAGGAACCATCATGATCAACACCACGCTCAGAGTGGGGATCGTCGCCGCCGCCGTCACCGTCGTGGCGGCGATGACGGCCACGGCGGCCCCGACGGGCGCTTCCGAAGGAGACGTCAAGGCGTTCACCGCGTGCATGCGCGCCCACGGGCTGCCGGACTTCCCCGACACCGCGTTCTCGTCGGACGGGCTGGTCAACCTGGAGATCAAGGGCGAGCCCGTCGATGCCCTGTCCGCGAAGTACGGCGCGGCGGTGCGAGCCTGCGAGCCGCTGCTGCCGCACGGTGCCCGGCTGCCGGGCGCCCCCGCCGCGCCCGCGGCTCCGGCCGCCCCCGTGCGATCCTGAGCCTTTCGCCAGCCCCGGTGCCCGCGGCGCCGCTGACGCCGCTCGCACGAGACCTGATGAACGAGATCATGGACGCTGAGCCGGTGCCCGCCGCCCGACCTCGGCGGAGGTGGCGCCCGCTCGTCGCGCTGCCGGTGGCCGCGGCCGTCACGGCGGCGGCCTGGGCCATTCCGTCGGCCCTGAACAGCACACCTGCCGCCGCGCTGGACATCAAGGAGGAGGGCGGCTACTACGTCATCGAGGTCAAGGACCTGTACGCCTCCCCGAAGGTGTACGAGAGCCAGCTCAAGGGCCTCGGCATCGACGTGACCCTGCACGTCGTGCCGGCCACGCCGAGCTCCGAGGGCGAGCTGTCCATGGACACGCCCGGCTGGCAGCAGCCGATGACGCCCTTCCCCTACCGGGACAAGATCACGAGCATCGACCGTCCAGAGGGCTGCGTCGGCATGGGTCGCACCTGCCCGATCGGCCTCAAGATCGACAAGAGCTTCACCGGCTCGGCCGACGTGCGACTCGGCCGCGCGGCCCGACCCGGCGAGGAGTACCAGATCGTCGGCCTCATCACCGCCGCCCGTGAACCGATGAACTGCGTGCCCTTCTACAACCGGCGTGTCGGCGAGGTGCGCGCGGAGCTCAAGAAGCGGGGCGTGGTCGTCGACGAGTACGCCATCGCCGAGCCCGGCCGGCGGGGCGAGGACGCGCAGGTCACGCCGAGCGTGCCGGACTCCATGTACGTGCGCGGCGGCGCCTTGAGCAGCTACGGCCACGCCCTCCTGGTGGCCGGCGACGAGCCGCTGGCCGAGAACGTGGTGAAGAAGATGCTCCGGAACGAGGGGTGCCCGACCTCATGATCTCAGGCAGGGGACTCTTAGCGCTTCTGCTGGCGGCGGCCGGGGGCCTCACGGCCATGGGTCCCCCGGCCGCCGCCGTCCCGGAGGGGCGTCCGGCGGGCGTGACACTGATCACCGGGGACCGGGTGATCGTCACCGGTGACACCCACCGCCTGGAGCCCGGCCCGGCAGGGAGGTGCGGTTCACAAGCCGGAGGGCCGGAGGGCATCTGTTCGTGATCCCGTCCGACGCAGGGCCGCTGGTGGCGCGGGGCGTGCTGGACAAGCGGCTGTTCGACGTCACCCAGCTGCTGAGCTGGGGGTACGGCGACGCCGACCGGAAGGACATTCCGCTCATAACGGAGTCCCCCGAGGTTCCCGCGCTCAGGGGCGCGCGGGAGCCACGTGCGCTCGGTGGCCTGGGCATGACCGCGTTCCGCGTGGCCAAGACGGACACGGCCCGGACCTGGCAGGACCTCACCGCGGGCACCCGCACGCTCGCCGCGGGGAAGCCGAGGCTGTGGCTCGACGGCCGCCGCTGCGTCGGCGCCGTGGACGGGGAGGACCAGGTGGCGCCGTTGTCCAACGTCGGGCCGCGCCAGAACGACCACGCGTTCAAGCCCGACGTCACGGCGCCCGGCATCGCCATCGTGGCCGCCAAGCCCGGCGGCTCCCACGTCGCGCTCAGCGGCACCTCGATGGCCGCACCGCACGTCGCCGGGGCCGCCGCCATCCTGGCCCAGCGGCACCCCGACTGGTCGGGGCAGCGGCTCAAGGCCGCCCTCGCCGGCAGCGCCAGGCCCGCGGCCGGCGGACGCCGCGGCCGGCGGCACGGTCACGCTGGCCAAGGACGGTGCGGTGCTCGCCCGGGCCGACCTGGCTCGCTGCGTCGCCGACGCCCCCGGTCGTGCGAGCTGCGCGCCGCGCTGCCGGCCGAGAAGGCCGCGTACACGCTGACCACGTCGATGAGCAGGCGGGTGCCGTATTCCGCGCTGTCCACCGAGGTGCGGGCGTCGTGGACGTTCCTGTCGTCGCACACGGAGGAGGCACGTGCGCTGCCGCTCATGGCCGTGCGCTTCGCGCCCGCGGGCCTGGACGGCCTCAACCGGGCTCGGCCCGGCTCGGTGACCCGGGTGCCGCTGTGGGCGGAGCGGAACCCGGGCGCGCAGCGCACCGCGATCAGGTGGGTGCGGCTGGAGAGCTCCGTGGACGACGGCCGGACCCGGCACTGGGTGACGGCCGTGCCGACCGGGGAGAAGTTCATGGCCGTGCGCTTCGCGCCCGCGGGCCTGGACGGCCTCAACCGGGCTCGGCCCGGCTCGGTGACCCGGGTGCCGCTGTGGGCGGAGCGGAACCCGGGCGCGCAGCGCACCGCGATCAGGTGGGTGCGGCTGGAGAGCTCCGTGGACGACGGCCGGACCCGGCACTGGGTGACGGCCGTGCCGACCGGGGAGAAGTTCATGGCCGTGGTGCCCAACCCGCGTACACCCGGGTTCGTCTCACTCCGGGTCACGGCTGCGGACGGGTCGGGGACGAGGCTGACCCAGACGATCACCCGCGCGTGGGCGGTGGGCTGATCGTCCTCGCCGGGGCCCGGCGCGCCACCCTCGTGGAGTGCCGGGCCTTCGGGGCGCGGACGCCTGTCGACGGACGCGCGGATCAGAAGCCGGGGACCGGGACGCCAGTTGACGACCGCGTGGGATCAGCTTCGGGCCCGAGCCCGCTCGACCGCGGCACGGAAGCGGGTGTACGCGTCGAGCTCCGCCTCCACGGGCTGGAGCACATACGCGGCGCCCACCTCGCCGATGGCGGCGCGCAGGGCCCTGGCCGTACGGCGGGCACGGCGCCGGCCACCCGCCCACGCGGCCAGCCGGGACAGCAGCGCCACCAGGATCCCGGCCAGCGCTCCCCCGACGAGCAGGACCGTCGGCCACGGCACCACCCCGAGCGTCGGCACCGGGAGCTCCGGCAGCCGCAGGTAGTCCAGCCCGAACAGCGCGCCCAGCCAGAGCGCGCCCGCCACCATGGCCGCGAACACCAGCCACTGCACCACCCCGACGGCCTTCCACCACCGGGGCTGCCTGGTCGCCCGGACGGACGTCCGCCCCACGGCGCGGTCCACGGCGTCGGTCAGCTCGCCGGAGTGCGCCCGGGCCGCCCGCCGGACCGCCGCCGCCCACGGGCCGGGCACCCCCGCCGCAGCGGTGTCTCCGACATCGCGGATCGCGGTCTCGACCCGCGCCCTCTGCACGGCGGAGGCGGCGGGCAGGGACGTGCGTCCCACGATCTCCTGGCTCTCGCCCCGCGGGGCGGGTCTCTCGACCTCGGACGCGCCGTCTCGCGCGGCGATCGTGGCGCCTCCGCCCGCGCCGCTCCTCGTGCGGCTCTCGATGCCGTCCCTCGTGCCGTCCCTCGTGCCGGTGCTCACGCCGGTGCTCGCGCCGCTGCCCGCACCGGTGCTCGTGCCGAGGCGGAGGCGGCGGAGGGGGTCAGGTCTGAGGCGGCGGATCCAGCGGGTGACCGGCCAGCCGGTGGCGACCACGGCCCGGTGCCGGTGTCCCTTGGCCACGGCCTCCAGCACCGTCGGCACCCCGGCGGCCTCCTCCAGCGCCACCGTGAGCCGCCGCCCGAGCCGCGCCGTCACGTCTCCGGCCGGGACGGCCTCCGGCAGCTCGGCGGAGCGCACGATCTCCCGGCCGGCGGCCAGCACCCCGACCCCGGCACCCGCCGCACCGGCGCCGGGCGAGGCCGCCGTGGGGTGGTCGGGTTCGCCGGTCTCCCCCGCCGCGCTCTCCTCAGGTGGGGCCCCCGAGGAGCTGCCCGAAGCGGCCGCCAGGAGGTCGGCGGCGGTGGTGACGTCCGCGGCCAGCCGGGAGGCCCAGGCGCGGCGGTCGGCGACGCGCCCCGCCAGGAGCGCGCGCAGCTCGGGCAGCCCCATGCCGGTACGGGCCGAGGTGGCGAGCACCGGCACGCCCTTCAGGCCGTCGTCGTCCAGGAGCCGCCGCACGTCGCGCAGGCAGCGGTCCACCGCGTCGGGCGGCAGGCGGTCGGCCTGGTTGAGCGCCACGACCATCACGTCGCGGTGCCCGGACAGGGGGCGCAGGTAGCGCTCGTGGAGCGCCGCGTCGGCGTACTTCTGCGGGTCCAGCACCCACACCAGCAGGTCGACCAGCTCGACGAGGCGGTCCACCTCCAGACGGTGGCCGAGCTGGATGGAGTCGTGGTCAGGGAGGTCCAGCAGGATGAGCCCGGTCACGTCATGAGCGTCTGCCGCCTGGTGGCGGGTGAAGACGTCCAGCCAGTCCAGCAGCGGCCCCGCCCCCGTGTCGCCGTCCCACACCGCCGCCTGCACCGCGGACGTGGTCGGCCGCGTGACGCCCACCGCCGCCACCTCCGTCCCCGTCAGGGCGTTGAACAGCGACGACTTCCCGCTCCCCGTGGCCCCGGCCAGGGCGACGACCGTGTGCTCGGCCGAGAGGCTGCGGCGGACCCCGGCCCGCTCGGCGACCGCCCGCGCGGACCCCACCACGCCGTCCGGCAACCGTCCCCCGGCCAGCGTGGCGGCCTCCAGCAAGGCGTCGAGCCGGGAGTCCAGCGGCGGCCCCTCCTTGCGGCGCAGCAGCTTCATGCCGTACCTCCCGGCGTGTCCAGGGCGTCGGGTGGGAGCTCCGCGCGGTGGGCCCGCACCGACCCGGCCGCCTCCATGAGGGCGTCAGCCGTGCCCGGCGGCGGCTCGACCGGCTCCAGCAGCGCTGTGTACCGGGCCGCCTCCTCGTCCATCAGCACCCGCACCCGCTCCCGCAGGTCGTCCCGGGCCCGGACGGTCAGCGTCCGCACCGCCTGGTCGCCGAAGATGGCCTCCAGCAGCTTCTGCGACAGCACGCTGGTGCCGCCCGCGATGCCCACCTCGATCCCGGTCAGCCCGCCCGTCGAGGCGAACACGGCCAGCATGAGCAGCAGCCCCGCCCCGTTCACCCCGAACGACGCCAGCCGCGCCGTCGTGCGCCGTTCCGAGCCTTCCTGCCGTACGAGGTCCATCACGAACTCCTGCCAGCCCCGCACCGCGGCCTCGGCACGTTTGCCCAGGTCCGGCGAGGCGCGGCCGAGCCGGGCGGCCTCGACGACGCCGACCCGCTCGATGATCCCGGGGCCGCCCGGCGCGGCCGACCAGCCGTCCAGCGCGCGCTCGGCGGCGGCGTCGGCGGCTCCCCTGATCAGCGCCTCGACCCCGCTCTCCAGCGCGTCGCGCAGCTCGGCGGCGGGCACGCGGCCGGTGAAGAACGACACGAGCCGGTCGCGCAGCCAGCCCACCCGGCTCTCCAGGGACCGCATCAGGTCGCCGGTGCCGATGAAGTCCTGCCAGCGGGCCAGCACCTCGCCGCGCAGCAGCGACCCGTCGCGCATGCCCTCGTCGAAGTCGGCCATCGCCCCCGCGTACGCCCCCGTCACGATGGACCGGAGCCCGTCGAAGCCGGCCTGCTGCCGCCGCACTGCGGTCGCGAGTTCGGGCACCCGCGCGGCCATGTTGTCGAGCGCCCCGGACAGCGTCTGCCGCACCACGCGGGCCCGCTCGGCGGCGTCGGCGGCCAGCCCGGTCAGCCAGGCGACGATCGGCCCGACGAGCGGGGCGGGCAGGCGCGCCTTCTCGGACGGCAGCGCCGCCTCCGGCACGGTGAACAGCCGGGTGCCGTCGAGCCCGTTGGCGACGAGGAGGCGTTCGAGATCGCGGGTGACCGGCGCGGCGGCCTCCGGGGGCACCCGGTCGAGGACGACGGCGAGCGCGGTGCTCCGCTCGCGGGCCGAGCGCAGGAAGCTCCACGGCACCTCGTCGGCGTAACGGGCGGCGGTCGTGACGAACAGCCACAGGTCGGCGGCGGCGAGGAGCTGCGCCGCCAGCTCCCGGTTGGCGGTCACCACGGAGTCGATGTCGGGGGCGTCGAGCAGGGCCAGCCCGGCGCCCAGTGCCTCGGAGGTCACCACCCGCAGCGCGCCCGCCGAGCCGCCGCTGGTGCGGGACAGCCCGGGAAGCACGTTCGCGCCCATGAACCAGTCGAGGTCGGCCGGGCTGGCGACGAGTGTCGGCACGAGCGTGGTCGGCCGCAGCACGCCGGGCTCGGCCACGTCGGCGCCGACGAGCGAGTTGACCAGTGTGGACTTGCCCGCCCCGGTCGAGCCGCCCACCACGGCCAGCAGCGGCGCGTCGATGGCGCGCAGCCGCGGCAGGAGGTAGTCGTCGAGCTGCCCGGTCATCTCCCTGAGCAGCCGGCGATCCTCCTCGGCACGGCCGATGGCGAGCGGGAACAGCTCTCCGTCGAGCCGGCGCCGCAGCCCCTCCAACGCACCCAGCAGGTCCATGTCCTCAAGCTAGCCCGCAGGCGGCTCCCTAAGCACATATCCGACGCTCCGCAGCGTGTGGATCAGTCGCGGCTCGACCGCGTCGACCTTGCGCCGCAGGTAGGAGACGTATGACTCGACCACGCCGGCGTCGCCGCCGAAGTCGTAGTTCCACACGTGGTCGAGGATCTGCGCCTTGGAGAGGACGCGCCCCGCGTTGGACATGAAGTAGTGCAGCAGCTTGAACTCGGTCGGCGACAGCCGCACCGGCTCGCCGGCCCGCCACACCTCGCGCGCGTGCTCGTCCAGCTCCAGGTCGGCGACCTTCAGCCGGGTGGCGGGCGCGCTCTCGCCGCGGGTGCGGCGCAGCACCGCGCGGATGCGGGCCTGCACCTCCTCCAGGCTGAACGGCTTGGTGACGTAGTCGTCTCCCACGCCCAGCCCGGCGATCTTGTCCTCGGTGGCGTCACGGGCGGTGAGGAAGAGCACGGGGGCGGCGATCCTCCTGGCCACCTCGAAGCCGTCGAGGTCGGGCAGCATCACGTCCAGCACCACGAGGTCGGGCGAGGCGCGTTCGGCCACCTCGACGGCCTCGTAGCCGTCGGCGGCGGTCAGCACCTCGAACCCGGAGAAGCGCAGGCTGGCGGACAGCAGATCCCTGATGCTGGGCTCGTCGTCCACCACCATGATCAGCGCCTCGGGTTTGGTCACCTACATAGCGTTACGCAGGGAGCTGAGGAATAGCTGAAGGGTCACTCCAAGGCGAGTGGGAGTTCGACCCGGAAGGTGCAGCCGGCGCCGATCGCGGTGGTCAGCGTGACGGCGCCGCCGTGGGCGTCGACGAGCGCCCGCACGATGGCCAGGCCGAGGCCGCTGCCCCGGTCGTCGCCGGCCCGCCGCCGCGAGCGGGCCGTGTCGGCCCGGTAGAACCGCTCGAAGACCTTCTCGGCCTGGTCCGGCGGCAGTCCCGGCCCCTTGTCGGCGACCTCCAGGAACACGGTGTGGCGGCCTGCGCCGACCCGGACGGTGACGGGCGTTCCCTGGTCGGTGTGGACGAGCGCGTTGGTCACCAGGTTGCCGATGACCTGGCGCAGCCGTACCTCGTCGCCGGAGACGATGAGGGCGGCGCCGCCGACGACGTCGAGGCTGATCACCCGGTCGGGCTGCAGGATGCGGGCGTCGTGGACGGCGTCGGCGGCCAGCGCGAGCATGTCGACGGGCCCCATCCTGAGGGGGCGCTGCTGGTCGACGCGGGCGAGCAGCAGCAGGTCGTCCACGAGCAGACTCATCCGGCCGGCCGCCTTCTCCACGCGCTGCATGAGCTCGGCGGGATCGGCGCCGGGGTTCTGGCGGGCGTACTCGGCGAAGCCGCGGATGGAGGTGAGCGGGGTGCGCAGTTCGTGCGAGGCGTCGCCGACGAACTGGCGCATGCGGTCCTCGGAGCGGCGAGCCGCGGCCTCGGATGCGGAGCGGGCGGCGAACGCGGCCTCGATCTGCGCGAGCATGCCGTTGAGGGAACGGGCCAGCCGGCCCACCTCGGTGCGCGGGTCGCCGTCGGGGACGCGCCGGCCCAGCTCGCCACCCGCGATGGCCTCGGCGGTGCGCTCGATCTGGATCAGCGGACGCATGCTGCGCCGCACGCTGGTCACGCCGACGACGGCCAGGATGAACAGGATGCCGCCGCCGCCGAGCAGCTCGATCAGGCCGAGCCGCCGGGTGATCTCCCTGACCTCGGTCAGGTCGGCGGCCACGACGAACGAGCCGTACGGGGTCTCGGTGTGCAGGACCCGCCACTCGCTCTCGCCGTCGCCGGCCTTGGCGGTGTAGATGCCGGGGCCGGGCGAGGGCGACAGCACCGGCTTGGGCCTGAAGTCGACGTCGCGGTCGATCTGGAGCGGCTGGTAGCGGCCGGTTCCGTCGCGCACCAGGACGATCGTGTCGGACTCGATGAGCAGCGGCTTGTCGCCGACCTTGCGGCCCTTCTCGCGCCGCTGGAAGTCGTACTCCAGCTTCTTCTGCATGCGTACGGCGACCAGGTTGACCTGGCCGTCGACCCGGTCGAGCAGGTAGCCGTGCAGGACCGAGACGCTGACCAGGCCGATGAAGGTGAGGCCGAGCGCGAGCAGCGCCAGCATCGCGGCGATCAGCTTGATCCTGAGCGGCAGGCCGGACATCAGGGGCTCGGCGGCAGGCGCAGCACGTATCCGACACCGCGCAGCGTGTGGATGAGCCGAGGACTCCGGTTGTCGATCTTCCGGCGGAGCACCGACACGTACGACTCGACGATGCCCACCTCGCCCCGGAAGTCGTAGTCCCACACGTGGTCGAGGATCTGCGGCTTGGACAGCACGCGGCCGGCGTTGGTCATGAAGTAGCGCAGCAGCTTGAACTCGGTCGGCGACAGCGCGACCGAGGTGCCGCCGCGCCACACCTCGTGGCTCTCCTCGTCCAGCTCGATGTCGGCGAACGTCAGCCGCGGCGGCGGTGCGGGCCCGTCGCCGTTGGTGCGGCGCAGCACCGCGTGGATCCGGGCGACCACCTCTTCGAGGCTGAACGGCTTGGTCACGTAGTCGTCGCCGCCGAGGGTCAGACCGCGGATCTTGTCCTCGGTGTCGTCGCGGGCGGTCAGGAACACCACCGGCGTGTGCGTCCCGCCGCCCCGCAGCCGCTGCACGATCTCGAACCCGTCGAGGTCGGGCAGCATGACGTCGAGCACGATGAGGTCCGGCCGGTGCCGTTGCACGGCGGCCACCGCGTCGTGGCCGCTCTTGGCCGTGGTCACGTCGAACCCCGCGAACCTGAGGCTCGCGGCGAGGAGTTCGAGGATGTTGGGGTCGTCCTCGACGATCAGCAGGCGCGCTTCCATCACCTCCAAGGATGCACTCATCGGGCGAGTGCTGGAACAAGTGCGGCGATATGCCGTGCTATCGCGAGGCTCGACGTGGCCGCCGGGGAGGGGGCGTTGCGGACGAGCACCACCCGCCCGTCCACGTCCACGGCGAAGTCGTCGACCAGGCGGCCGTCCCTGGTCACGGCCTGCGCGCGGACGCCGCCCTCGGCGCGGCGCAGGTCCTCGGCGGTCAGCTCGGGCACGTAGCGCCGGGCCGCCTTGAGGAAGGCGCTCCTGGCCAGCGAGCCGTAGATCTCCTTCAGGCCGGTGCGCCAGTGGTGCCCGGCCATCCGCACCGTGCCGGGCCAGCCCATGATCCGCCACACGTCCCGCACGTCGCGCCGCCGGTAGCCCTCGTAGGCGAGCGCCAGCACGGCGTTCGGGCCGACCAGCACCTCTCCGCCGACGTGCCGGGTCAGGTGGACGCCGAGGAACGGGTAGCGCGGGTCGGGCACCGGGTAGATCAGGCCGCGCACCAGCTCCCTGGCGTCGCCGGCGAGCTCGTAGTACTCGCCGCGGAACGGCACGATCCTGATGTCGCCCCGGCGGCCGGCCAGCGCGGCGACCTCGTCGGTGCCGAGCCCGGCGCAGACCACCAGCCGGTCGAAGGCGAAGCGCCGTCCGGCCGCCACCACCTCCACGCCCGAGGCGGTCTCCCGGATGGCGCGAACCTGGTGCTCCAGCCGTACGGACCCGCCGAGCTCCGCCACGTCGAGCGCGAGGCGGCGCGCGACCGCGGCGAAGTCGGTGATCGCCGTGTGCGGCGAGTGGACGGCGCCGACACCGACGGCGTGCGGCTCGATCTCGCGCAGGCCCAACGCGTCCAGCTCGGCGACCGCGGGCACGCCGTTGGCCCTGGCGCGCTCGGCCAGCGCCTTCAGCAGCGGGCGCTCGGCGCGGGTGCTCGCCACGACGAGCTTGCCGACCTCCTCGTACGGCAGCGCGTGCCGTACGCAGTAGTCCTTGAGCAGCGCCACGCCCTCGCGGCACAGCCGGGCCTTGAGCGACCTGGGCGGGTAGTAGATGCCCGCGTGGACCACGCCGCTGTTGTGTCCCGTCTGGTGGGCCGCGACCCGGCTCTCCTTCTCCAGCACGGTCACCTCGGCGCCGCGCCCCATGGCCAGCTCGCGGGCGACCGCCAGGCCGACGATGCCGGCGCCGACGATCCCAATCTTCTCCGTCACGGCGACAGTCTGCCTATTTCCCGCCGATCCAGGTGGCCTTCCGCACAGAGCCACCGCAATGTATCCGAAACGGTGTCTCGAACCGGACGCAAAGTGACGCCCAGCGCCTCCAGGGCGGGGGTGTCGTCCGTGGGGACCATGGTGAGCATGATCTCGGCCGCGTCGCGGGTCAGGGGGTAGGCGATCCGGGCGCCGAGCGCCTTGGCGCCGTCGAGGGCCGTCGCGACCCCGCGCAGCAGGCCGGCGGGCAGCCGGTACGCGCGCCCGCGCCGGCCGGTCAGCTCGGCGCAGAGGGCAGCGATCTCCGCCCAGGTCAGGAAATGTCCACCGATGAGGTGGCGCCGCGCGCCCTGCCCCGGCGTGCAGCAGCGGGCCAGCGCCACGGCCAGGTCGCGCACGTCCAGCACGCCCACGCCGCCCGGGACGATCGGCCAGCCGGAGCGCGTCCCGGCCCGGAAGCCCTCGTTGAGCGCGTCCAGCCTGGGCTGGCCCGGGCCGAGCAGGCCGCCGGGGTAGACGATGGTCACGCCGTCGAGGCTCCTCGCGTGGCGCTCGCCCTCGACCTTGGACCGGCCGTACGCGTTGCGCGGGCTGGCCAGGGGACTCTCGGCGGTGATGACCGGCCCGGCGGGCGGGACGAAGACCGCGACCGTGGAGACGTGCACGACGGGGTCGAGCCCCAGCTCGACGGCCTGGTCGAGGACGTTGCGCAGGCCGACGACGTTCGAGCCGCGCAGGTCGGCGCCGTGCCCGGTGACGCCCATGTCGGCCGCGGCGTGCAGCACGGCGTCACAGCGCTTGAGCGCGTCGCGGACGGCCGCGGCGTCGCGGATGTCGGCCTGGTGCAGGGGCCAGGAGGCGCTGGTCGGTCCGAGGCCGGCGCCGGCGAGGGAGCGCGCGGCCTTGGCCGGGTCCCTGACGAGGAGGTGCGGCTCGTGCCCGGCCCCGGCCAGGGCGACGGCCGCGTGCGCTCCGACGAACCCGGAGGCACCGGTGACCAGCACGCGCATGCGGCCAACCTAGCGCTCACTTGGTGAACGATCAACCGTCCCGCATGTCTTCCTCGTGGGCGGCTGTCAAGCGTGGCGGGCGGGTTGGTTGTCGAGGCCCTGGCGTTTGGCGGCTGTGTCGTGCTGAGGTCCGGCCGTCGCTGAGGAGGGTGCGGTGAAGCTGGCCAGGAGGTGGAGAGAGGCTGTGGCGTCCGAACCGTCGGGAGCGCTGTAGATCATCATGGTCAGGTCGGGGTCGTCGGGGGCCCGCATGGCGACGTAGTCGAGGGCGAGTTCGCCGAGTCGGGGGTGGGCGAAGCGTTTGCGGCCGTGGGTCTTGCCGCGGACGCCGTGGTCGGCCCATAGGCGGCGGAAGTCGGCGCTGTGCAGGGACAGTTCTCCGACCAGGGTGGCCAGTTGGGGGTCGTCAGGGTGACGGCCGGCGTCGAAGCGGAGGTTGGCGACGGTGTCGCGGGCCTTGGCTTCCCAGTCGGGGTAGAGATCGTGAGCCGCCTCGTCGAGGAAGACCAGCCTGGCCATGTTCCGTTCAGCGGCGGGTAGCGCGGGGAAGTCGGCGATCAGGAGCCGGGCCAGTTCGTTCCAGGCCAGGACATCCAGGCGGCGTCCGATGATGTAGGCGGGGACGGCGGACAGGGCGTCCAGGGCCTGACGCATCTCGGGACGGACCTGTTGGGGACGGCTGGGGCGTTTGCGGGTGGCACTGGGCTTGGCCAGGTTGTGCAGGTAGGCGCGTTCGTCGGCGTCGAGGCGGAGAGCACCGGCGACGGCGTCCAGGACGTCGGCGGAGACGTTGCGGGCACGGCCCTGTTCCAGGCGGGTGTAGTAGTCGACGCTCACCCCGGCCAGCAGCGCCAGTTCCTCCCTGCGCAGGCCCGGCACCCGCCGCTGGCCGCCGAAGTTGCCCGCACCGGTCTCATCGGGGCCCAGACGGGCACGTCGAGTCTTGAGGAACTCGCTGAGCTGCTGTGCACGGTCCATACCCCCCAGTATCGGTGACGTCCGGTCTGTTCTGCCTGGTCCTGGCAGGCCCAGGCAGGACGGACCCCGGCTGAACGGAGCTCTGGGTGGCCGGGAGCCGGGACCGCAGGATGGACATCGTTCGCCAGCGAACACAGCACCACCACGATCGACCACTGAAGATCAGGAGTTTCCGCCGTGTCGAACACTCTCACCATCGTTGCCGGTTTCATCGCCAAGCCCGGCCAGGAACAGCGGCTGCGGGACGAGCTGAACGCGATGATCGCGCCTTCCCTGGCCGAGGAGGGCTGCCTGGGCTACCAGCCCTATGCCGACCCGAACCGCCCCGACCGCATGATCATCGTTGAGGAGTGGGCCGACTCCGCCGCGCTCGAGTTCCACTTCTCGCTGCCGCACTTCAAGCACGTCGCCCAGGTCTTGGAGGAGATCCTCGCCGAGCCGTTCACCCTGCGTCGTCTGAGCGACATCCCTGCCTGAACCGGCTCCGGCAGGCAAGCCACGAGGCCGCTCCCGCGATCGTTGCGTGACCCAGAATCGAACGTGAGTACGATGGATTCATGTATCTGCCGCCGGAGTGGCCGCCCGAGGTCCGTCCGCCCAGCGTCCCCGACTGGGAGACCTCGGCCGTGGCCTGGCTGCTCGACGCAGTGCCCCCGGACTACAGGGCCTACGAAGTTCTGAGACGCCATCCGATCGCCCTGGCGAGGATGGCTGTCCACCACGTCAATTCGGCTGTCGAAGCGGCAAGGGCGGGATACCGGAGTGCGGCCGTCGATCTCAAGACCTGCCTTCCGCCCCATGCTGTTGAGGCAGTACTCGACGTCTATCGCCAGGAAGGTCCGCGTCTGGTCCGCTTGGCCCGCTCCATCGAAGTGGTGGAGCGCGCCCTGCGGGGCGACCTGTTCACCGCCACGATGCGCAATGCCAGGTGAGGCGCGGGCCGACGCGGTCCCCGGTGCCGCTCAACCGGCTCCGGGCTGGATGAGACCTGTCTCGTAGGCGGCGATGACGGCTTGGATCCGGTCGCGGAATTTTCCCCTGGTCCCGTGACCGCGGCTCAGCGGGTGCGGCGGGCGATGTAGGAGATCAGGCCGGTCGCGCCCGCGGCGGCGGCCAGCCAGATGAGCACGTCCCGGGCGCTCAAGCCCTTGGCCCCGCCGTCCCCGCCGTCGGACGCCTCCGGCCGCGGCGAGGCGGCGCGGGCTCCCCGCTGCGAGGTCCGGGGGCTCTTGCTCTGCGTGGGTCTGGCCGACGCCGGGACGTCCCGCGCCGCCTGCCCCGGCAGCGGCACCTGGTAGACCGGGCTCGACGCCCCCTCGCTGCCGACGAGCAACGCCCTGCCGTCGGCCGTGTACGTGATCGACTCGGCCTGGTCGAGCTCCGGCATCGACACCTTGGTGATCATTTCGCCGTTCGGCCGGTAGAGGGTGGCCGAGAAGTAGGTGCGGACCACGTACGAGGAGCCGTCGGGGGCGTACGCGGCGTCGGTGGCCATCAGCGGCGCGGCGGCCACCTTGCGCAGCACGTTGACCCGGCCGGTGCGCAGCTTCGCGGGGGCGGCGTACACGGACCCCGCGAACTCCTTGGACACCACGTACAGCCGCCCCGTGACCGGGTGGACCATGAGCCCCTCGGCGTTGCGGGCGCCGTCCGCGTAACGGAAGCGGTAGCGGACCGCCGGGAGTGTCGCGTCCCGGAGGGTCTCCGGCTCGGTCACCTTGTAGACGGAGACGTCGGGCCACGCGCCGTCCATGTTGTCGCCGATGTCGGCGAACCACAGCACTCCCCGGCCGGTGGCCGGGTCCTTGGTGGCGGCCATCGCCTCCCAGTCACGCGCCTGCGCCCCGCTCACCCGGAACGTCGCCCGGGTCCGCCCGTCGCCGCCGACCGCGTAGAAGACGGGGGCGGCGGAGCTGTCGTTGTGCGTGTAGTAGACGTCCTGGTGCGTCGGCGAGACCGCCAGGCCGCTGGACTCGGTGATCCGCTTGTCCTTGAACCGGAACAGCTTCTTCCCCACGTCGTCGGCCGCCGCGGGCGCCGAGAGAGCGCCCAGTACCACGCATGTCGCCGCGGCGGTCACGACCGCCCGTCTCAGGTCCCCCACGCCGCCATCATGCCTCAACGACCGCTCCGCCGACCCGAGCGCTGTGCCGGTGGAAGCCCGTGCCCTGGAGCACGACCAGGACGAGGTTGGTCACGGCCAGGGCCGTCCACAGCCCGGTGAGCCCCCAGGTCGCCGCCACCGGCACGGCCGCGAGCACCATCAGCCCGTAGCCGCCGGCGAAGTAGACCATGCTGGCCGCCGACTTCTTCAGCGCGGTCAGCCCGATGCCCTGCACGGCCTGCGCGCCGTCGGCGGCCGAGGCGAGCAGCATCAGCGGCAGCAGGCCGGCCGCCCGCTCCCGGACGCCGGGGTCGTCGGTGAACAGCGCCAGCACCGGATCGCCCAGGACCAGCAGGAGGAGCGCGCCCACGGCGGTGCCGCCGAGCGCGACCAGCGCCGCCGCCCGGTTGGCGCGCCGCGCTCCCGCGGCGTCGGCCGCGCGGGCCACCTCGGGCACCGACGCCTGCGCCACGGACAGCGAGGCCAGCATGATGAGGGAGGTGAGCGTGGTCAGCACCGCGTGGGCGGCGGCGTCCCTGGCACTGGTGGTGCTCGCGGCGAAGGTGATGACCCCCAGCCCGCCGAACTTGATCAGCACTGTGGCGGCCAGCGGCACGCTCACCCGGGCCAGCTCGGCGATCCGGGCGGGCCGCGGCCGCCCCTGGCCCACCCGGACGCCGATGGCGCGCCGCAGGCAGACGTTGGCCACCACCACGCCGACCGTGCCCCACAGCAGCCAGGCGACGCCCACGCCGGTCAGGCCGAGGCTCGGCACCAGGACGAGCGAGGCGCCGGCCATCACGGCGGTGCCCGCCAGGCTGGACCAGAGCACCTGCCGGCTGTGGCCGAGCGCGACGAGCACGGTCGTGGCGCCGCCGGAGGAGGCGTACACGAGCAGGTAGAGGGCCAGCAGCCAGGGCAGCAGCCCCAGCTCGGCGACCACCTCGCCGGGCACGCCGGTGACCCGCGCGAGCAGGGGCACGGCGAGTACGGCCAGGGCGCCGGCCGTACCGACGAGGAATGTGAGCCAGCGCGCGTCCCGGAGGATGGGGACGGCGCGGACGGGATCGTCGCGGTGCGGCGCGACGAACGGCCCGAGCCCGCGCAGCGCTCCCGTGACGGCGGCGGAGGCGGGGTTGAGCACGGCCGTCATGACCGCGAAGGCAGCCAGGGTGACGGTGGCGTGCCGGCCGAGCACCGAGGTGACCACGAAGGTGCCGATCACGCTGGTCACCATCGAGAGGAAGAGCGGAACCGCCGACCTGATGATCACCCCGCCCACGCGGGTCACCCTACTAGCCTGGAGTGCGCTCCAGGTATTTAGCCTGAGAGGTATGGATTATGTGAACCTCGGACGCAGCGGGCTCAAGGTCAGCCCGCTCTGCCTCGGCACCATGAACTTCGGTCCCGCGACCAGCGAGGAGGACTCCTTCGCGATCATGGACCGGGCCCACGAGCTGGGCATCAACTTCTTCGACACGGCCAACGTCTACGGCTGGAAGAAGGGCGAGGGGGTCACCGAGCGGATCATCGGCAACTGGTTCGCCAAGGGCGACGGCCGCCGGGAGAAGACGGTCATCGCGACCAAGCTCTACGGCTCGATGGGCGACTGGCCCAACGACGACAAGCTCTCCGCGCTCAACATCCGCCGCGCCTGCGACGCCTCGCTCCAGCGCCTGCAGACCGACTACATCGACATCTACCAGGCCCACCACGTCGACCGGAACACGCCGTTCGACGAGTTCTGGGAGGCGATGGAGATCCTGCGGCAGCAGGGCAAGATCCTGTACGTCGGGTCGTCCAACTTCGCGGGCTGGCACATCGCCAAGGCCCAGGAGACCGCGGCCCGTCGCAACACGCTGGGCCTGGTCAGCGAGCAGAGCCACTACAACCTGCTGACCCGGGCGGTCGAGCTGGAGGTGCTGCCGGCCTGCGAGGACTACGGCCTCGGCGTCATCCCGTGGAGCCCGCTCGGCGGCGGCCTGCTCGGCGGCGTGCTTCGCAAGATCGACAAGGGTCGCTCGGCCAGCGACCACATGGTCAAGCAGTTGGAGAAGCACCGCGACAAGATCGAGCAGTACGAGAAGTTCTGCGACGAGCTGGGCGAGGAGCCCGCGTACGTGGCGCTGGCGTGGCTGCTGACGCGGCCCGCGGTCACCGCCCCGATCATCGGGCCGCGCACGCTGGAGCAGCTCGACGGCAGCCTGCGAACCCTGGAGATCACGCTGGACGAGCAGGCGCTGGCGCGGCTGGACGAGATCTTCCCCGGTCACCGCACCGCGCCGGAGGACTACGCCTGGTAGGAGGCGCGGTTCGCGGGCGCGTCAGCGGAGCAGGGCGCCGACGACGACGATCAGCAGAAGGAGGCCGAGCACGGTGGGCAGCAGCCAGGAGCGAGGACGGTCCACGTTGTGGAGCCTAATCGGGCCGCGAGGGTGCCAGCGCCCACTCGGCCAGTGACTCGTACCTCACCTGGGCGCCGGTGTGGCTGCGCACCAGGCGGACGGCCTCCGCCCGCCACGGCGTCCCGCTGAAGCCCGACAGCGACTCGACGAGCGGGCGGAGGTCCGTCTCCGCCCGCGCGCGGGCCAGCGTGAGATGCGGGTGGAAGCGCTTGTCGTCGACCTGACCGGCGCCCGCCCGGCGGGCGCCGGCCTTGACGGAGTCGGCCAGCCGGTTCATGGGGTCGCCGGTGACGGCCGCCCAGAAGACCCTGGCCCGCCGTACGGACGAGAACGCCCCGAACCCGGTGAAGGCCAGGTCCAGGACGTGGTGGCGGCGTACGGCGCGGGCCAGGCGCACCTCCAGCTCCGGCAGGGCCGCCTCGGGCACCTCGCCGAAGAAGCCCAGCGTGATGTGCCAGGTGGCGCGGTCCGGCCAGCGCAGCCCGGGCACCTCGCCGACGTGCGGCGCGATGACGCGTTCGAGCTCGTCGAGCGCCTCGGCGGGCGGCACCACGGCCGCGAAGAGCCTCATGCCATCCGATTCTGCAACGGATGGCCGGCGGCCGCCCCGCTCAGGCGGTGGCGGCCACGGTGCGGCGCACCCGGGAGCCGATCAGCCGCGTGACCACCAGCGCCAGGCCGGTGCCCGCGAGCGCGAGCACTCCGGAGAGCATCACGCCGGCCCGGGGGCCGCCGAGGTCGGACAGCCAGCCGACCAGCGTGGCGCCGACCGGCGCGCCACCGGTGAAGACGAGCATGTAGATGCCCATGACCCGGCCGCGCATCTCGGGCGAGGAGGCGAGCTGGACGCTGGCGTTGGCGGCCGTGTTCACCGTGATCAGCGCGATGCCCGTGGGGACGAGCAGCAGCAGGTACAGCGGGTAGAACGGCGCCAGGCCGGTGGCGACCTGGAACAGCCCGAACCCGATCGCGCCCGCCATCAGCACCCTGCGCGACGGCCGCGACCGCCGGGCCGCGAGCAGCGCCCCACCGAGCGCGCCGACGGCGAACATGCTGGACGCCAGGCCGAACGAGGACGCCCCTGCGGCGAAGACCTCGCGCGCCATGAGCGCGATCGACATCGAGAACGCCTGC
Organism: Nonomuraea sp. NPDC050733; assembly: GCF_040654215.1. Classification (NCBI taxonomy): domain Bacteria; kingdom Bacillati; phylum Actinomycetota; class Actinomycetes; order Streptosporangiales; family Streptosporangiaceae; genus Nonomuraea; species Nonomuraea sp. NPDC050733. The sequence goes on from NZ_JBFAHO010000020.1 coordinate 111,736, forward strand.
GAGAACATCGACACGAAGCCGATCAGCAGCACGGGCATGAGGAGCTCCTCGCGCTCCAGCACGTACCGCAGGCCCTCGCGGAGCTGACCCTTGGCCCGCGGCACCGGCTCCGACAGGTGGAGCTCGGACTTGCGCATGAAGACCAGGCTGGAGATGACGGCGGCGAAGGTCAGCCCGTTGATGAGGAACAGCGGCCCCGTGCCCCCGAGCACGTAGATCAGCACGCCGGCGACGGCCGGGCCGACCACGCGGGCCAGGTTGAAGGAGGAGCTGTTGAGGGCGATCGCGTTGGACAGGTCACGCCGGCCGACCATCTCGACCACGAACGCCTGCCGGGTCGGCACCTCCACGCAGGAGATCATGCCGAGCACGAACGCCATGACGTACACGTGCCACTCCTGGACGGAGTGCGTGACCGTCAGCAGGCCGAGGGTGAGCGCGAGCAGGGCCATGAGCGACTGGGCCGCGATGAGGATGGGCCGCTTGGGGTAGCGGTCGGCCAGCACGCCGCCGAACAGGCCGAAGAAGAGCATCGGCAGGAACTGCAGGGCGGTCGCCGTTCCCAGCGCCGCCGCGCTGCCGTGGGTGAGGTCCAGGATCAGCCAGTCCTGGGCGGTGCGCTGCAGCCAGCCGCCGACGTTGGAGACGGCGCCACCGGCCACGAACATGCGGTAGTTGCGATACCTGAGCGACCGGAACATCCCGGTCCCGGGTTGTTCGCCTTCTATATCCTGCTGAGCTTCTCCAGGATCGGCGCCGCCTGCCTGAGGATCGACCGCTCCTCGGGTGTCAGCTCCTTCAGCCGCTGCGTCAGCCACGCCTCCTTGCGGCGGCGCTCCTCCTTCAGCAGCTTCTGGGCGGCCTCGGTCACGGTCACGGTCACCTGGCGCCGGTCGGTCGGATGCGGGGTGCGCGAGACCAGCCCGCGTTCCTCGAGTGCGGCGATCACGCGCGTCATCGAGGGGGGCTGCACCTTCTCGAGCTCGGCCAGCTCGCCGGGCGTTATCCCGGAGTGCCGGTCGACCGCGGCGAGCGTCGCGAACTGGGTGGGAGTCAGTGTGTGCACCGCCGCCTGCCGTCGCAGCCGGCGCGTCAGCCGGGCGAGCGACACGCGCAGGGCCGAGGCGAGGCCCGCGTCGCTGCGCAGATCTGTCTGTTGCTGGTTCTTCATTAGCACGTCTCATTACCTTTGCTAACTATAGGGCAGGGCAAGATATTTCTCCAACTCATTACCTGTCTCGCCCCTTGATACACCGAGGCCGCCCCTCTTGCGAGGGGCGGCCTCGTCGCTGGTCAGCAGGGAAATCGTACGGCGGTCAGACCCCCAGCACGGCCCTGATGGGGCCCAGCGCGAAGTACAGCAGGAACATGGCCGACACGACCCACATGAGGGGGTGGATCTCCCTGGCCTTGCCCCGGACGACCTTGATCAGCACGTAGCTGACGAAGCCCGCGCCGACGCCGTTCGAGATCGAGTAGGTGAACGGCATGACCACGATCGTGAGGAACGCCGGGATGGCCAGCTCGTAGTCGCTGAAGTCGATCTCGCGTACGGACGTCATCATGAGGAAGCCGACGACGACCAGGGCGGGAGTGGCCGCCTCGTAGGGCACCACCTCGACGAGCGGGGCGAAGAAGACGGCCACGAGGAAGAGCGCGCCGGTGACGACGCTGGCCAGGCCGGTCCGGGCGCCCTCGCCGACGCCCGCGGCCGACTCGATGTAGGTCGTGTTGGACGACACCGACCCGGCGCCGCCCGCCGCCGCGCCGAGCGAGTCGACGAGCAGGATCTCCCTGGTGCGGGGCAGCACGCCGTCCTCGCCGACCAGGCCGGCCTGCCGGCCCACGCCGACCATCGTGCCCATCGTGTCGAAGAAGTCCGTGATGAGCAGCGTGAAGATGAGCAGCGCGACGAGCAGCGCCGAGACGCGGCTGAACGCGCCGAACGGGTCGAACTCGGTGAAGAGCGTGAGGGGGTTGTGGAAGTCGAAGATCTTCTGCGGCGCGGTGGGCACGTTGAGCTGCCAGCCGCCCGGGTTGTCGGCCGACGCGGGCCCGGCCTTGGCCAGCGCCTCCACGATCACGGCGAGCACGGTCGTGCCGACGATGCCGATGAGGATCGCGCCCTTGACCCTGCGGGCCACCAGCGCGGCCGTCGCCAGCAGGCCGACCACGAAGACGAGGATCGGCCAGGAGGTGAGCGCGCCCTTGATGCCCATCTCCAGTGGCGGGCCGGCGGCGACCCGGCGGACGAAGCCCGCGTCCACGAAGCCGATCAACGCGATGAACAGGCCGATGCCCACGCTGATGGCCGTCTTGAGCTGGGCGGGGATCGCGTTGAAGACGGCCACCCGGAAGCCGGTCAGCACGAGCACGGCGATGATGACGCCTTCGAGGAAGACCAGGCCCATGGCCTCCTCCCAGCTCATCACCCCCGCGATGTTGAAGGTGACGAAGGTGTTGAGCCCGAGCCCCGCCGCCATGGCGAACGGCACGCGGCCCACGACACCCATGAGGATCGTCAGCACGCCGGCCACGAACGCCGTCCCGGCGGCCACGAGCGCCACGTTGGGCGCCGATCCGTCGCCGATGAACTGCTTCTCGACGTCCTGGCCGTTGGCGATGATGATCGGGTTCAACACGACGATGTAGGCCATCGTGAAGAAGGTGGCCAGGCCGCCCCGTACCTCACGGGAGATGGTCGAGCCTCGTGCGGAGATTGCGAAGAATCTGTCGATAGCGGTAGTTCTGTCACTCACGCGCGAAGAGTGACAGCAGTGGCGTTCCGGTAAAAGTGCTGGTAATCGGATCGAGACCGGATTGGAAGCTAGGCTGGACACGTGAACCAGGAGTGGCGCCCCGATCCGGAGCCGATCGAGACCAACGACGTGGCCACCATCGCCGTGGGCACCGGCCTGTGGGCCGTCGCCCTGGTCGTGCTCCTCGTCCTGCGCCCCGGCCCGGAGCACCAGTGGTGGATCTGGACGTGCGCCGTCGGCGCGTTCCTCGGCCTGCTCGGGCTCTGGTACGTCCACCGGCGCGCCACCAGGAGCTGACATCCGCGGCTCGAACGCCTGACATTCGTCATCTCCGGACCGTCTCCGAAGTCACCCGGAAGAGCTGTTTCCGGCCACTACCTGGGCGAGATCGGCAAGCCCATGCTGATGGGCATGAAGAAGACCGCGCTCGTCTCCGCCCTCTGCCTGGCCGCCCTCACCGGCTGCGCCGCCGGGAGCGGCACCCCGGCGACCACGACCGCGACCACGACCGGCACCAGCGGCACCGGCACCGCGATCGCCTGGCGGACCTGCACCGGCCTCACCGGCCCCGACGGGAAGCCCGCCGCCCCTGACCCGACCCTCCAGTGCGGCAAGCTGGCCGTGCCCCTCGACTACGCCAGGCCCGGCGGCGAGCGGATCGACCTGGCGCTGATCCGGGTCAAGGCCACCGGCGACCGGCTCGGCTCCCTCGTCTTCAACTTCGGCGGGCCCGGCGGCTCCGGCGTCGACACGCTCGCCATGGCCGCCCGCGCGTTCGCCGCCCTCGGCACCCGCTACGACCTGGTCAGCTTCGACCCGCGCGGCGTCGAGCGCAGCGCCGGCGTCCGCTGCGGCGGCGACGTGGAGGCCATCCTGAACGCGACCGACGGCGCGGCCGGCGACAAGGCGGTCCGGAAGTTCGTGGCCGCGTGCCGCAAGGACTCGGGCAAGGTGCTGCCGCACGTCGGCACGGTCGACGCCGCACGCGACATGGACCGCATCCGCGCCGCGCTCGGCGACGCCAAGCTCAACTACTTCGGCCTGTCGTACGGCACGCAGCTCGGCGCCGTCTACGCCACCCACTTCCCCGAGAACACCGGCCGGTTCGTCCTGGACGCCGCGTACGACCCCAACGGCACGTTCGGCGACCGGGCCGTCATCCAGGCGACCGGGTTCGCGACGTCCTTCACCGCCTTCGCCAAGGACTGCGTCGCCAAGGGCTGCGACCTCGGTCAGGACCCCGCGGCGGTGAAGAAGACCGTCGAGACGTTCGTGGACGGCCTGCGGGACAAGCCGCTCAAGGTCGGCAGGCGCACGCTCACGCACGCGCTGGGCCAGTTCGGCGTCATCACCCCGCTGTACGCCAAGGCCACGTGGCCGCTGCTGGAGCAGTCCGTCGCCGCCGCCGTCAAGGGCGACGGCTCCATGCTGCTCACGCTTGCCGACTCCTACACCGGGCGGCGCGCCGACGGAACGTACGCCACCACGCTCACCAGCCTGCAGGCGATCACCTGCGCGGACTCCTCCGAGCGGCCCACCCCCGCCCAGGCGGCCGCGGTCAACCGGAAGATCAAGAAGATCTTCCCTGTGCTGGCCAGGAACGGCACGGTCCCGCAGTGCGCCCACTGGCCGGTGCGCGGTGACGACCGGGCCAAGCACATCGACGCCATCGGCTCGGCGCCCATCATGGTGGTGGGCGCCAAGGGCGACCCGGCCACGCCGTACCGGTGGGCGGTCAGCCTGACGGCCCGGCTCAAGACGGGCACGCTGCTCACGTACGAGGGCGAGGGCCACGGCGCCTACCTCAGCGGAAGCGCCTGCGTCGCGCAGCACGTCAACACGTACCTGCTGACCGGCAAGCTCCCGGCCCGCGACACGACCTGCCCCGCCGCCTGACCTCCTTGGTCCTCGCATCGGCCGATGAGCACGCATGCCGCGCTCATCGGTCGATGTGCGCGTGTGTGTGGTTGGCTGGGCCGATGAACAAGATCGCCTGGATCGTGGGCAGGGGCGCGCTGGTCGGTCTGGGAGTGGGTCTCGCCGTGGCCGTCGTCTTCTACAAGGTGTACGTGCCCAGCCCGGAAGACCCCTCGATCAGCGGCATCCTCCATGGGACCATGCTGGCCTCCTTTCCGCTGGGCGCCGTCCTGGCTTTGGCGGCACGGCTGCCGCGCTGGTGGCTCCTGTGGGCCACCGGCCCGATCGTCGCCTTCATCCTCTGGCTGCCGATGATGGTGCTGTTCGCCATTTTCGGCTTCGACGAGACAGGGGAGGCTCTGAGCTTCGTGCCCGCCGGCGCGCTCGGTTACGCCGCCACGACGTGGGTGGTGAGCACGGTTGCGTCCTGGTGGTCCAAGCTCGCCGTGATCGGCCTGATCGTCACGGTGTACTGGCTCGTCTGGGAGGCCGCCTTGCTGTGGTAGCAGCGGGTACGAGTACAAGGATCACCCGAAGGCGCCCCGAGTGGGCCGGGGCGCCTGGACGGGTCAGGACAGGTCGGCCTCGGCGAGGAGGAGGGGGACGGCGGACGGGTCGCGGAGGAGGGCGGCGACCGCGAGCCGGTCGTTCCACTGCCCCGTCGCCCAGGCCAGCCCGCGCGCCAGCCCCTCGACCCCCGTGCAGTGGACCATGCCCTCGAAGAACCGCCACGTGCACGCCACCCCGTCGACCAGGAGCTTCTCGTGCTCCACGTACGTGGCGGGGGCCGTGGGCAGCAGGGACCGCACCTCGGGCGGCACCGGCCGGGTCTCGCCCTCGGAGGTGACCTCGCCGGTGGCGAGCTCGCCCGCCAGCGGCAGGTCGAGCAGCTCCGACAGCGCCTCGGCCAGGTCGTACGGCGCCAGCACCAACGGGCGCTCCACGACGAGCTGGAGCAGGTCGGGCGCCTCCACCACGACGGCGTCGTCGGCCGCGGCCACCACGATGTCGCCCCGCAGCACCGCCCGCACGTGGGAGGGCGGTGCCACCCGCGTCGGGTCGACCGCCGCCAGGGCCATCCACAGCGCCCTGAGCTGGGCCCGGTCCACCTCGACGGACTCGTCGGCCATCAGGTCGAGCAGCTCCTCCGGGCCGCCGTGGGAGGCGAGCAGCTCGGCCAGCGTGGTGCGCACGCCCAGCATGGACAGCGCGCCATCGTCGAGCCCGGCCGGAGCGTCGGCGTACAGGCCCTGGAGCAGCGGGTCGGCGCCGGGCAGCCGCAGCTCGCGCGGCCGGCGCCCGTCGAGCACCGGGTGGTTGGACAGCCACCACGCCGTGTAGGACGGCACCTCGACGCCCTCGACGCGCAGCGGGTGCAGCGCGGCCCGCAGCGGCGGCCTGGCCAGCAGCGTCAGGGCGGCGGGCCAGTCGGCGACCAGCTCCAGGTCGCGCACCGCCGTGAACTCCGCCACGACGGGCGGCACGTCGAGGTCGGGCAGCAGGTCGATCACGTGGTCGAGCCAGTCGTCCTCGCCGTCGAGGTCGTGGTCGCATTCGTCGGGGTCGAGCAGCACGTCGGAGTCGTGGTCCACGGCGAACCCGTCGAGCACTCCCACGGCGGCCAGCACGCGGGAGCCGTAGGTCTCCACCAGCTCGGCCGCCGCCACGCCCAGGTGGCCGCCGGGCTCGACGAGCCGGGCCAGGGCGCCGTCGGCCAGCATGAGCTCGCCCGCGGCGTACAGCTCGCCGTCGGCGCCGGGCAGCTCCAGCTCGGCCAGCCACGGGGCCTCGCCGGGCGCCAGGCCGGCCGCCTCGACGAGCGACAGCACCGCCCTGGCCACGGGCTCGGAGTCCGGGCTGTCGAGCGACTGGGAGACCGCCTCCTTGGTGAGCGGGTCCTCCAGGACGGTGCGCGGCGTGGCCTCGGCCGCGCCGAGGCGCAGCAGCACCGGGTGAGCGGCCTCGGGATGCACGATGCGCAGCCCGAGCGGGGTGAGGTCCAGCCCCGTCTGCCCGGCCGTGCCCCCGGCTCCCGTGCCGGCTGAGGCGAGGTCGAGGATGAGGATGCCGCGCGGGCCGCGGACCAGGCGGCCGTCGGCCAGCGGCACGGGCAGCGCGCCGAGCGACTCGGGGTCGTCGGCGGGCAGCACGTCGTACAGCGAGCGCCACCACGACGGCTCGCGTCCCTCGACGGCCTCGCCCGACAGCAGGTCGACGACCTCGGCCAGCTCGACGCGGCGCACCCCGAGCGAGGCCATGGCGGGGTGCCGGGCGGGCCAGCCCGCGGGCAGCAGGCCCGGCACGAAGTCGGCGACGGCGGCCAGCAGCTCGCCGGAGCCCGCCACCACGGCCGCCTCGCGGCCCGCGACCACCCAGCCGTCGCCCTGGCGCTCCGGCGCCGGATGCTCGACCCGCCACTCGGCGTCCGGCTCGTACACCTCGGCGTCGGCGAACGACGGCGTCTGCACGGCCGGCGCGGGGGCCGACAGGGCGGGCAGCAGCGGCGTGCCGGGGAGCCTGCGCAGGATGGCGCGGCGGATGCGGGCGTCGAGCTCGCCCTTGCCCATGAGGGCGGGGACGAGGTCGAGCAGCTTGGGCGTGCGCGGCAGCTCCCGCAGCAGCCGGACGTAGGCGTCGGCGGCGCGCTCCACCAGGAAGTCGGTCAGCGGCCCCTTGGCGACGTGGCGCCGGTCGGTGGCCATCGGGAACGACACGATGAGCAGCGCCGGCAGGTCGAGCGGCTCGTCGCTGGGCGTCGGCGCGTGGACCACGGCAGGCACGGTCGCGGGCAGCCGACCCGGCTCCCCGACCCCGGCGCCGCCCTCCGCACCGCCCGTGCCCGCGAGGGAGACGCCCCCCACGCCGCCCGCGCCCGCCGGCGCGGCGCCCTCACGCGTGCCCGTCACCGGGACGGCCCAGCGGACCGACCAGTACGGCCGGGCGCGCTCCTCCGTGGGGCGGTCGCCGAACAGCTCGGCGACCTGCTCGGGCCCGAACTCGCCCGACTCCGACACCACGTGCCACCCGTCGGCGGCCACCGTGCGGACCTGGCCGTCGAGGTCGATCTCGATGGCCGTCAGCGCGGGCATGCCCAGCGGCAGCGCCGGGCTGGTCTCCTCCAGCATGCGCCGCACCGCCGCGACCGCCGCCTCCTCGCGCAGCGGGAGCCGTACGAGCGTGTCGAAGCCCTCCGGCACCTCCAGCGGGGCGGCGGTGAACGGCAGGCGCAGCAGCGGCACGTGGCCGGAGCGCGAGGCCAGCTCCCCGGCGAGCGCCGGCACCTCCGACACCAGCGCGGCCGTCTCCGTCCGCGACCAGCGGACCGCTCCCGTGTCGCGGGAGCCGACGGACGGCTCGTCGCACACCGACACCACCGCGGCGAACCCGACGCCGAACCGGCCCGCCGTGCCCGCCTCGCCCCGCTTGCCGGACACGCGCAGCGTCGACAGGCTCTCCACGCCGGTGGCGTCGAGCGGCGCACCGGTGTTGGCGGCGGTCAGCACGCCGTCGCGCAGGGTCAGCCGCAGCACCCCGGGCACGCCCGCGCGCAGGGCCGCGTCGGCGGCGTTCTGGGCGAGCTCCACGATCAGCCGGTCGCGGTAGCCGCCGAGGGCGAAGTCCTCCTCGGCGTTGGCGTCCTCGCGGAATCGGGCAGGCGAGGCCGTCCAGGCGGCGAGCACGGCGGCCCGCATCCGGTCGGTGCCGAAGGTGTCGGTCATGGATCACGATCCTGATTGGGAGTAGGGGGCCACCGTAGGTTAGCGGCCCTCACCGACACTCCCGGCCCCGTCGGCGATCACGGAACCGGGACCGCCGGACGGGCTCAGGAGTGGCCCAGCTCCTCGGAGGCCAGCTCGTCCACCGACCCCTGCTCGGCCTGGTCCTCCTCGATCAGGTCGTACCCGAGGTCGTCGAGGATCGGGGTGGCCTGCTCGACCGGCGGCGGCATGACCGCCGCCTCGGAGTGGGCGCCGCAGCCGTGGTCGGCGGCCACCACCTTGCCGTCGTCGGGGGCGTACTCATTCGCGCAGACCCCGAACATGTGCCGGAGCCCACCCGTGAGCAGCCAGTAGAAGCCGCAGGTGGAGCACTGCGCGGGAGCGGCGTGTGCGATCGGAGTGTGCGGCCCGTGCTCGCCCGAGTGCCAGCGTCTGGCAGCCCGGTCCTTGCCGCTGGCCGAGAGCACACGTGCCCGGCCCAGGCCGTACTCGAAAACCATCTGATGTTCGACGTCGTCGTCGGTCTCGGTGAAACCCGGCTCCAGCCGGTCGTCGTCCTCCGGGGTCGGCAGCAGGTCGCCCACGCCGAGGTCGCCGGGGCGCAGGCGCTCGCTCCACGGCAGCCACTCGGGCGCGAGCAGGGCGCCCGCGCCGGGCAGCAGGACCGCCTCGCTGACCGTGACCTTCTTCGCGCGGGAGGCGCGGGTGACGGTGACCGCCCAGCGCCAGCCGCGGTAGGCCCGGTCGAGGCAGGCGAAGTAGTGAGTGACGACCCGGTCGCCCTCGGCCTCGTAGCCGAGGTGCTCGCCGGGCTCACCCGGCCGCGCGAGCTCCTCGGCGGCGGAGCGCGCCAGGTCGACCGCGGCGACGCAGGCCTGGTCGGGGGCGGAGACGCGGGTCCGGGTCCGGCTCATCGGACCGCCTCCGCCGAAAGGTGCTGTTCGCTCACACTTCATTCTCACCCATGACCGGACCTGAAGGTGCCGACTGTGCCGATCTCCCCGCACGCTCCTGCCACGGGAAAGGGGAATCCGGTCCCTATTCGTCCCTAGTGCGAAATTCCGCAAAAGATGTCGATAGAGGGCGAAGACCCCGCGGAGGGCCAACGGTGAACCGTGATCGCCCGGCAGCGGGTGTCCATCGGGTAAGACTGGTAACCGTGGAGGGTGGCTGGGACAGGGCGCGGCGGGTCTCGCGGCGCGTCGGCCGCGGGATGGCCGGCGCCGGGCGCGCGACCGCGCGCGCCGGCCGGGCCACCGCCTCCGGCACCGGCAGGGCCGCCAGGGCGACCGGCCGCGGCGTCAGGCTCGCGGGCCTGGCCACCGTCGGCGGGGTGCGCGGGGCCGGGCGCGCCACCCGCCGCCTCACCCACGCGGGCGGGGCGGGCCGCACGGGGCTCGGCCGCCTGATCGAGCTGACCGCGGGCCACAGCGCGGGCGACGCGCTGGTCACGGTGGCGCTGGCCAGCACGGTGTTCTTCGGGGTGCCGGTCGGCGAGGCGCGGGGGCCCGTGGCGCTGTACCTGGTCATCACGATGCTGCCGTTCGCGCTGCTCGCGCCGTTCGTCGGGCCCATCCTCGACCGCTTCCGGTCGGGCCGGCGTTACGTCATGGCCGGCACGCTGTTCGGGCGCGGCCTGCTGTGCTTCGCGATGGCCGCCGCCGTGGGGCCGGGCGACGTGGTGACGCTGTTCGGCGGGGCGCTCGGGGTGCTCGTGCTGTCCAAGGCGTACAACGTGTCACGCGCGGCGATCATGCCGAGCGTGCTGCCCGCCGACATCACGCTGGTGTCGGCCAACGCCCGGGTCGCGCTGTTCTCGCTGGTCTCGGCGGGCGCGCTGGTGCCCGTCGGCGCGGGCCTGTCCGCCTGGCTGGGCAGCGCCGCGGTGCTGCGCGTGGCCATGGTGGTGTTCCTCCTCGCGGGTGTCTCGGCCGTACGGCTGCCGCGGCACGTCGACTCGCCCGACCTGGAGGAGGTGGAGGACGAAGGCGGCGAGCCGGGCCGCGCGCCGAAGTGGCGCACGCTGCTCCAGGTGGGCCCGGCCGTGGCCGAGTCGGTCTGGGCGAACGTGGCGATCCGGCTGTTCTCCGGCTTCCTGCTGTTCTTCCTGCTCTTCCTCGTGCAGGACGGCGGCGTGCCGTGGCTGGGCGGGCGGGACCCGTTCTTCGACGTGCCGAAGACGATCGCGCTGCTCGCGGCGGCGGCCGGGCTCGGCGGCCTGCTCGGCGCGGTCGCCGCCAACTGGGCGCGACGGCACTCGCCCCAGGTGATCGTGCTCATCACGCTGGCCGTCACCTGCGTCACCACGATCGTGAGCGCCGTCCTGTTCGGCCTGTGGACCGCCGTGGCGATCTCGCTGGTCACCGCGTTCGCCCAGGAGCTGGGCAAGCTGGCCCTCGACGCGATCGTGCAGCGGGAGATCGGCGAGGAGGTGCGCTCGTCCACGTTCGGGGTGGTCGAGGCGCTGCTCCAGCTCGCGTGGGTGTTCGGCGGCCTGGTCGGGCTGCTGCTCTCCCTGACGGAGAGCAGCGTGGCGGGGCTCGCGACGCTGGGCGCCGTGCTGACCGCCACACTCGGCTGGCTGGCCGTACGACGGAGCCGCCGGCTACGGGCGGTGGACGAACGGATCAGCGCCGGGACGGGCGCCGCCGCCGACCCGGAGACGGGCGAACAGCCCGGCGCCGAGCCTCATCGGCGGCCCGGTCGCTCCGGGCACGCCGACCTGGACACCACCCTGGAGCGCACCAAGCCCCTGACCAACCCCAACGCCTGACGCGGCTCAGTCGTCGAGGTCGTCGGCCACCGCCCGCAGCACCTGCGCGAGCTTCTTGGCGTGGGCCGCGTCGGGGTGCTTGCCCCGCTGGTACGAGGTCGAGACGCCGTCGAGCAGCTTGATCAGGTCCTCGACGATGACGACCATCTCGTCCGGCTTCTTCCGCTTGCCCTTGGGCTTGGCCTTGGCGAGCGTGGGCGGCTGTTCGAGGATCCTGACCGAGAGCGCCTGCTGGCCGCGCCGCCCCTCCGCCACGCCGAACTCCACCTTCTGGCCGGGCTTGAGCGGCCCGGCGCCGGCGGGCAGTGCGGAGGAATGCACGAACACCTCACCGCCGTCGTCACGGGTGAGGAAGCCGAACCCCTTGTCGGCGTCGTACCACTTGACCTTGCCACTCGGCACAGGAGGGACCTCGTTCGAACTGTCGTAAAGGATGAATGGATGTAGGTTATGCCCCCGAGCGCGCCAGGGCGACCGGGTAATTCATGGAGCAATTACACGAGTTCGTCCTGGGGTCGCCAGCCCGCGAACCAGGCGGCGAATTCGGTCAGGTCTCCCAGCGCCACATCGGCTCCGTGATCACGCAGCTCCTCCACCGTGTAGGGACCCGTCGCGACCGTCACGCTGACGGCCCCGCCCGCCCGCGCGGCCTCGATGTCGGCGACATGGTCACCAACATAGGCGGCGGCGCCGAAGCGCGCGAGAGCCGTTCCCTTGGCGGCCCCGAACACCGACCCCACGACCTCGTCCACCTCGAACCCGAGCGAGGTGACCGTGCGCACCGCGTCATGGACGTTCTTGCCGGTCACGACGATGACCCGGCCCCCGCGGGCCCGCACGGCCTCGATCGCCTCCACCGCCCCGTCCATGGTGGTCGTCATGGGAACGGCCACCTCCGGATAGATCTCCCTGAACAGCGTCACCACGGCCGGGATCTCCTCCGCCGGGAACCAGTTCGCCAGCTCCGTCTCCAGGGGCGGCCCGAGCCGGGTGACGATGGCGTCGCTGTCGATCGGCACGCCGAGCCGCGCCGACACCTCGTCGTAGACGGCCGCGATACCGGAACGCGTATCCGCCAATGTCAGATCCAGATCGAAACCCACCGAAGTCATCACACGCTGCAGGATGCCAAACGCCGCGGAGTTCCCCACAACCGCCCTTGTTGTGCGACGGTGGGGAATGGGCGGAAACGCCATTGACTTATCGGGCGACAACCGCTTACGAGCGCCTGGAGAAGCCGCCGTCCGGACCGGACCGCCCGCGACCGGCCGTGATGACCACACTCCTCACCGCGACTACGCTCCTTACCGCGACTACGCTCCTTACCGCGAACAACTCGCGAACTACGCTCCTCACCGGAGGTGTCACCGAGGACATGACCAGATCGCCAGCCGCCTCGGCCGGGAGCGGACCCGCCAGGACCGGGACACCCCCCGCCGTGAGCACGCGCGAGCGGATCATCGACGAGGCCCTGCGCCTGTTCGCCGAGCGCGGCTACGCCGCCACGTCGGTGGCAGAGATCGAGGCCGCCTCGGGGCTCTCCCCCGGCGCGGGCGGGCTGTACCGCCACTTCAGGTCCAAGTACGAGGTGCTCGCCGCGGCGATCAACGAGCACGCCGCGCGCACCCGCACCCAGGTGGCCGAGAGCCTGGCGGTGCTGGGCGACATGGAGGGGTCCGTCGACCTGGAGGCGCGGCTGTCGCGGCTGTGCCGCGCCGGGCTGGCCAAGGTGCGCGAGGAGTCGGAGCTGACCCGGGTCTTCTTCCGCGACCTCAGCCAGTTCCCCGAGCTGGTGGCGGTCGTGCGTGAGGGGCTGCTGCAGCCGATGTTCGACGCCATCACCACGTGGTTCCGCACGCAGCCGGAGTACGGCGAGGCGGACGTCGACTGGAGCGGCGTCGCGGCCGTGCTCGGCGGCGCCGTGGTCCACTACCGGATGTTCCAGGAGACGGTGGGCGACGCGCCGGGGCACACCGACAAGGAGCAGTTCGTCGCGGCCTGGGTGTGCCTGGCCATGGGCCTCGTCCCAGGTCCCGCGATCCGCCGCTGAGCGCCCGCGGGGCCCCGGCGCCCCGATCAGGGGGACATACCATGGCATCGATGGAGTTCACGGAGTGGATCAGGGCCCGCAGCGACGAGCAGCTGCGGGCGCTCGTGTCCGCGCGTCCCGAGCTGATCACCCCGGTTCCCGCTCATCTGGAGGGCCTCGCCGCGCGGGCCGGCAGTCCCTCGGCCATCGGCAGGGCCCTCGACCGCCTCGACCGCTTCACCCTGGCCGTCGTCGAGACGCTGGCCGTACAGGACGGGCCGGTGCCGAAGGAGGCGCTGCGCGACCTGCTCGGCCGCGCGCTGGCCGCCGGCAGGCCCGAGCCGGCGCTGAGCGTCGCGCTCGACCGGCTGCGCGACCTCGCCCTCGTGTACGGCCCCGACGGCGCGCTCGACCTGGCCCCCGGCGTGCGCAAGGCGCTCGACGACCCGGCCGGCCTGGGACCGCCCGTCACCGAGGTCTTCCGGCACCACCCGCCCGAGCAGCTCGGCGAGCTGGCCGACGACATCGCCCCCGGCACCACCGGCACGGGCAAGGACCGGCTGGCCGTGGCTCTCGCCGAGCCGGGCAAGCTCGTCGAGGAGGTCTCCGGCGAGGCCCGTGCGGCGCTCGACCAGCTCGCCTGGGGCCCGGCGACGGGCCGGGTGCCCAACGCCCGCCGCGAGGTGCGCGTCGGGTCGGCCCGCTCCCCCATCGAGGAGCTGCTGGCCCGCGGGCTGCTGGCCGCCACCGGCGAGGAGAGCGTGACGCTGCCCCGCGAGGTGGGCCTGCACCTGCGCGGCGGCCGGATCCACCGCGACCTGCTCGCCACGCCCCCCGCCCTGGAGGGGACGGCACGCGACCAGGAGCTGGCCGACCGCACCGCGGCCGGGCAGGCGTTCACGTTCGTCCGGGTGGTCGAGGAGCTGTGCGAGCGCTGGAGCGTCGGGCCGCCTGGCGTGCTGCGCACCGGCGGGCTCGGCGTACGCGACATGAAGCGCACCGCGACCGAGCTGGACGTGCCCGAGTGGACGGCGGCGCTGGCGGTGGAGGTGGCGCACGCGGCGGGGCTCGTCGCCACCGGCGGCGGCGTGGACGGCGAATGGCTGCCGACCACCGGCTACGACCTGTGGCGGGTGCGGCCGACGGCCGACCGGTGGGTCACGCTCGCGCTCACCTGGCTGCACATGGACCGCCTGCCCGGCCTGGTCGGTGAGCGGGACGAGCGGGACCGGCCGCTCAACGCCCTCCATCCCGACCTGCGCAGGACGGCCGCGCCGGTGGTGCGGGCGGCGGCGCTCGGTGTGCTCGCCACGGCGCCCGGCCTGGCCCCCACGCGGGAGTCGGTGCTCGACCGGCTGGCGTGGGAGCAGCCGCGCCGCCGGGGGCCGCTGCGGGAGCAGCTCGTCGAGTTCACGCTGCGCGAGGCCGAGCAGATCGGCGTGACCGGTCTCGGCGTGCTGTCCGCCCATGGGCGCGCCCTGCTGTCCGGCTCGCCGAAAAGCGCCACGGTGGACAGGGCTGTGGACCGGACTGCGGACAGGGCTGCGGACAGGACGGGGGCCAGGAAGGCCGACAAGGCGGTTGCCGATCCGGCCGCCGTGCTCGCGCCGCTGCTGCCCGAGCCCGTGGACCACGTCCTCCTCCAGGCCGACCTCACCGCCGTCGCGCCCGGCCCGCTGACCAGCGAGCTCAACCGCTGGATGACGCTCGCCGCCGACGTCGAGTCCAAGGGCGGCGCGACCGTCTACCGGTTCAGCGACGCCTCCGTCCGGCGCGCGCTGGACGCCGGACAGGGCGCCGACGAGCTGCTGGCGGCCCTGGAGCGCCACTCCGCCACTCCGGTGCCGCAGGCGCTGTCGTACCTGGTCGCCGACGTGGCGCGGCGCCACGGCCGCATCCGGGTGGGCACGGCCAGCGCGTACGTCCGGTGCGACGACCCGGCTCTGCTCGACCAGATCACCGCCGACCGCCGCTCCGCGTCGCTGCGGCTGCGCCGGCTCGCGCCGACGGTCATCGCCTCGCGCACCTCCCGGGCCGCGCTGGTCGACTCCCTGCGCGCCATGGGGTACGCGCCCGTCGCCGAGTCGCTGGACGGCGACGTCATCGTCTCCCGGCTCGACGGCCGGCGCAGCGAGGGCCCGGCGCAGGCCCGTCCCGTGCCCACCGCCAACGGCCTCGACCCCGAGGTGGCGGGGGCGGCCGTCCGCGCGCTGCGGGCCGGCGACGCCGCGCACCTCTCCCGCCGCGAGCCGGTCGCCGCGCCGGGCGGCACGGTCCCGCGCGGCCCGGCGACGACCACCATCTCCGCCCTCCAGGACGCCATCAAGCAGGGAGTCCGCGTATGGATCGGCTACCTCGACTCGCAGGGCAACGCCACGTCCCGCATCCTCGAACCCGCGCGGATGGAGGGCGGCTACCTGACGGCGTACGACGAGACCAGGGCGGCCGTGCACCGCTTCGCCCTGCACCGCATCACCGGAGTCGCCGGCCTGTCCTGACAACCCTTGACTCCGGATGATGATCGCGCGAGGTTGGAGACCGTGAGTGTGCGAAAGACCGCGCCCCCGGCCGGGCGAGGCGAGGAGGCGCCGTGGGTGAGCTGACGCTGGGCCGGCTGGCCGAGGAGGCGTGGAACAGGTTCGACGACCACGACGCGGTCCACTACGACGGCGTCTGGCACCGCGGTCACGCGCTGGCCGAGCGGGCGCGGCGGGTCTGCGGCGGGTTCGTCGAGGCGGGCATCAGGCCGGGCGACCGGGTCGCCGTGATGATGGCCAACTCGCCGGACGTGGCGGTGATCTACCAGGCGCTGTGGGCGGCGGGCGCCGTCGTGACGCCCGTGGTGTCGCTGGTGGGCGCCGGCGAGCTGCGGCACATCCTGACCGACAGCGGCGCCTCCGCCATCGTGACCTCCCCTGAGCTGCTGGCCATCGTGGAGGAGGCCGGCGTCGGCGTCCGCACGTTCCTCGACACCTCCGAGCTGCGGGAGGCGGACGAGCACGGGCCGGTGCCGCGCGAGCCCGGCGACCTGGCCGCGCTCATGTACACGGGCGGCACCACCGGCAAGGCCAAGGGCGTCATGCTCAGCCATCGCGGCCTCTGGCAGGTGGCCAGGGACGCCTACGAGATGTCCCACCAGGACGGCCTGGACCGGGCGATCGTGCCGGTGCCGCTCTCCCACGCGTACGGGCTGATCGTCACCGTCGCCGGGATGCACGCGACGACGCCGCAGCAGGCGGTGCTGATGCGCTCGTTCGACCCCAAGGCGTTCCTGTCGCTGGCCGCCGAGCAGCGCGTCCAGTACGGCACGGTCGTGCCTACGATGCTGCACATGCTGCTGGCGGAGCCGCTGGAGTCGCATCCGCTGCCCGACCTCAAGTTCCTCACCTGCGGGGCGGCCCCGCTGGGGCGCGACGTGCTGGCGGAGTTCGAGCGCCGGATGCCGGGCACCCAGATCCTGGAGGGCTACGGGCTGACCGAGACCAGCGCGGTCACCACGTTCAACCCGCCGGGCCGGCGGCGGGCGGGCAGCGTCGGCCTGCCGCTGGCCGGCTACGAGCTCGCGATCCGCGACTCCTCCGGTGAGGAGGTCGAGTGCGGCGACGTGGGCGAGATCTGCGTGCGCGGCGAGTCGCTGATGCTGGGCTACTGGGGAGAGCACGCGCACGATCCGGACGGCACCGCGCTGGCCGGCGGGGAGCTGCGCACGGGCGACATCGGCTGCGTCGACGACGACGGCTACCTCTACGTCGTGGACCGGAAGAAGGACCTGATCATCCGGGGCGGGTTCAACGTCTTCCCGCGGGACGTGGAGGACGCGCTGAACGAGCACCCCGAGGTGGTCATGTCCGGCGTGGTCGGCCGTCCCGACCCGCGCATGGGGGAGGAGGTCGTGGCGTTCGTGCAGCTCATGCCGGACGCCACGGTGACGGCCGCCGAGCTGATCGCGTGGGCGCGGCAGCGGGTGGGACGGGTCAAGTACCCGCGCGAGGTGGTCTTCGTGGACTCGGTCCCGGTGACGAGCGTGCTCAAGCTGGACCGCAAGGCCCTGCGCGCCCGCCTTCCCTGATCGCGTTCCCCGGTGGTCCGACCGACATGTCGTGATAGATGTTGACCTCCCAGGAGGTCAACATGAGCTACCCGAATCCGCCGGGAGACGGGCCGTACGAGCAGCACCCGCCGTACGAGCCGTACGAGCCGTACGGCGGCCCCTACGGACAGCAGCCCCCGCCCGGCTACGGCCCGGGCCCGTACTACGGCCCGCCGCCGCCCCGGGGCGGCGGGGTGAACGCCACCGCCCTCGTCGCGCTCATCCTGAACCTCCTGTCGATCGTCTCCTGCTGCAACATCCTCGCCATCCCCGGCTCGATCCTGGCCGGGCTCGCGCTGCGCGCCGACACCCCGCCGGACCGTGCCCGCGGCCTGGTCGCGTGGAGCTGGACCCTGTTCGGGCTGGGCTTCGCGCTCACCGTCGGCGTGTTCGTCCTCCTCGGCACCAACGGCTACCTGGACGACTGACCGGCGGTTTTCGCCGTTCGGGGACTGTTCCGGGCTCCGTATGTGTTGGATAGGCGTCAACCGGAGGAAGGATGTCCGTGAACGACGGCCCGCTCATCGTCCAGTCGGACAAGACTCTGCTGCTCGAAGTCGACCATGCCAAGGCCGACGAGTGCCGCAAGGCCATCGCGCCGTTCGCCGAGCTCGAACGCGCGCCCGAACACGTGCACACCTACCGCGTCACCCCGCTCGCGCTGTGGAACGCCCGGGCCGCGGGCCACGACGCCGAGCAGGTGATCGACGCCCTCATCAGCCACAGCCGCTACCCCGTCCCCCACGCGCTGCTGGTCGACGTCGCGGAGACCATGGCCAGGTACGGCCGGCTCCGCCTGGAGAAGGACCCGGTCCACGGCCTGGTCCTGACCTCCAGCGACCGGGCCGTGCTGGAGGAGGTGCTGCGCTCCAAGAAGATCCAGCCGATGCTGGGCGAGCGGCTCGGCGCCGACTCGGTGGCCGTCCATCCGAGCGACCGCGGCAACGTCAAGCAGGCGCTGCTCAAGCTCGGCTGGCCGGCCGAGGATCTGGCCGGCTACGTGGACGGCGAGCACCACCCGATCGACCTGGCGCAGGACGGCTGGAACCTGCGGACCTACCAGCAGGAGGCGGCCGACGCGTTCTGGCACGGCGGCTCCGGCGTGGTGGTGCTGCCCTGCGGCGCGGGCAAGACGATCGTCGGCGCGGCGGCCATGGCCCACGCCCGCGCCACGACGCTGATCCTGGTCACCAACACGGTGAGCGCCCACCAGTGGAAGCAGGAGCTGATCAAGCGCACCTCGCTCACCGAGGACGAGATCGGCGAGTACTCCGGCTCGAAGAAGGAGATCCGGCCGGTCACCATCGCCACCTACCAGGTGATGACGACCCGCCGGAAGGGCGTCTACAGCCACCTGGAGCTGTTCGACGCCCGCGACTGGGGCCTGATCGTCTACGACGAGGTCCACCTGCTGCCCGCGCCGATCTTCCGGATGACCGCCGACCTCCAGGCCCGCCGCCGCATCGGCCTGACCGCGACGCTCGTGCGCGAGGACGGCCGCGAGGGCGACGTCTTCTCGCTGATCGGGCCGAAGCGCTACGACGCGCCGTGGAAGGAGATGGAGAACCAGGGCTGGATCGCCCCGGCCGACTGCGTCGAGGTGCGGGTGACGCTCTCCGACGAGGAGCGGCTGGCGTACGCGATGGCCGAGTCGGAGGAGCGCTACCGCTTCTGCGCCACGACGCCGTCCAAGACGCGGGTCACCGAGGCGCTGGTCCGCCGTCACCTGGGCGAGCAGGTGCTGGTCATCGGCCAGTACATCGACCAGCTCGACGAGCTGGGCGAGCACCTCAACGCACCGGTCATCAAGGGCGAGACCAGGATCAAGGAGCGCGAGCGCCTCTACCAGGCGTTCCGCGACAAGGAGATCCAGGTGCTGGTGGTTTCCAAGGTGGCCAACTTCTCGATCGACCTGCCGGAGGCGGCGGTGGCGATCCAGGTGTCGGGCACGTTCGGCTCGCGTCAGGAGGAGGCGCAGCGGCTCGGCCGGGTGCTGCGGCCCAAGGCGGACGGCGGCGGGGCGCGGTTCTACACGGTGGTCAGCCGCGACACGGTCGACCAGGAGTTCGCGGCGCACCGCCAGAGGTTCCTGGCCGAGCAGGGGTACGCGTACCAGATCATCGACGCGGACGACGTGCTGGGCGGGGTGTGAGGCTCGCCGGCCTCACCGGCTTCACCGGCCTCACTGGCTGATGACCCGGCCGCTGCGCGGCCGGGCACCGGTGTCCGTCACGTCCACGAGACTCCGCGGGCCGTCGACAATCGAACCACCCCCCTCTGCGTGCGATCCGCCGCCGTAACCGAACCGCTGGCGACATACCCCCATGATCCGGCAAACCCACCTGGTATGCCCCAATTTCTAGGTTTTGCCAGGTTTCTTCCAGGTTGATTACCCGGCCAGCAGGCCGCCCAGGAACAGCACTCCCTCGGCGGCGATCCAGGCCGCCACACCCGCCCCCATGAACCAGGTGAACGCGCGCGGATCACGCCTGGTCGTCGGGATCAGCCACGCCCCGGCCGTGCAGCACGCCGCCAGGACCGCGAACAGTCCCGACACCGTCGAGACCGCGTCCAGCCGCTGCGTGCAGGCCTCGGGCCGGCTGCCCGAGCAGAACGCCTCCGTGCCCCAACCGGCGAACACCGACAATCCCCACAACGCGGCCAGCAGGAAGCTGGCGATGGTCGGGATGATCGGCGAGCAGCGAAGCTGGACGCGTCCCACGCCCTGTGCCTACCCCGGGTAAATGCATTGGAAGCATGCCGGGGCCCCTACTACACTGTCCGGCTCGCTACCTTGCATGACCACCACCACCGCCGACACTCCTCAGGGAGGCGCTTCCGCATGCCCGCACACCAGCTGGCCCCCGACATACCCGACGCCCCCGCCGACGTGCTCGCCGCCGAGCAGGCCCACCTGGCCGAGTCCCGGACGGCGCTGCGCGCGATGCGCACCCATGCCCAGTCCCTGTCGGCCGACGCGGCCGGCGACTGGGTCTCCCAGCAGATCCTCCAGGGCCTGCTCGACCAGCGGGTGGCCGCCCTGGCCGACCACCCCGACACTCCGTTGTTCTTCGGCCGCCTCGACCGCGCCGGCGGCGACGACCTGCCCTCCACCATCTACGTCGGCCGCCGCCACGTCCACGACGGCACCAGCCGCCCCCTCGTCATCGACTGGCGGGCGCCGGTGTCCCGCGCGTTCTACCAGGCCAGCCCCGCCGAGCCCATGGGCGTCGTACGGCGGCGCCGCTTCGGCTACCACGGCGGCGCGCTCACCGCGTACGAGGACGAGCCGCTGGCCGAGGGCGGTGAGATCGGGCCGTCCCGGATCCTCACCGAGGAGATCGAGCGCCCGCGCACCGGCCCGATGCGCGACATCGTCGCCACCATCCAGCCCGACCAGGACGAGATCGTCCGCTCCACGCTGACCCAGACCGTGTGCGTCCAGGGGGCGCCCGGCACCGGGAAGACGGCCGTGGGCCTGCACCGGGCCGCCTACCTGCTGTTCACCCACCGCGAGCGGCTGGCCCGGTCCGGCGTGATGATCGTCGGGCCGAACCGCGCGTTCCTGTCCTACATCTCCTCCGTGCTGCCCGCGCTCGGCGAGGTCAAGGTGGACCAGACGACGGTCGCCGGGCTGCTCGGCGAGCACGCCACCCCCGAGGACCCCGAGGTGGCGGCGCTCAAGGGCGACGCGCGCATGGCCAAGGTCCTCCACCGCGCCCTGTGGCTGCACGTCGTCAAGCCGGAGGAGGGCGTGGTCTTCACCAAGGGCGCCTACCGCTTCCGGGTGGCCGACCACGAGGTCAGCGAGATCGTCGCCTCCCTGCGCGGCACGACCCGCTACGCGCCCGGCCGGGCCGCGCTGGCGCAGCGCCTCGCGCACCAGGTGCTGGTCCGCATGGAGCAGCGGGGGGAGTCGCCCGACGACCGGGTGCAGGACGCCGTGGCCCGCTCCAAGCCGGTGCGGCAGCTCGTCGACGCGGTCTGGCCCAAGCTGACGCCCGAACAGGTGCTCTTCCGGCTGCTGTCCGACCCGGAGTTCCTGGCCCGCGCCGCCAAGGCCGACCTGTCGCCCGAGGAGCAGCAGCGGCTGCTCTGGCCCAAGCCGTACCGGGGATGGAAGTCGGCGAAGTGGTCGGCGGCCGACGCCGCGCTGCTCGACGAGCTCGCCGACCTCATGGAGCGCACGCCGTCGCTCGGCCACCTGGTCGTGGACGAGGCCCAGGACCTGTCGGAGATGCAGCTGCGCGCGCTCGGCCGCCGCTGCCGCAACGGCTCGGCCACCGTCCTCGGCGACCTGGCCCAGGGCACCACGCCCTGGTCTGCCACCACGTGGGAGGCCGTGCTGACCCACCTCGGGCAGGAGGGCGAGGTCACGGAGCTGACCCTCGGCTTCCGCGTGCCGCGCGAGGTGCTCGACTACGCCGCGCGCCTGCTGCCCTCCATCGCGCCCGGCCTGGCCGCGCCCCGCTCGCTGCGTCCCGGCGCGGGCTCCCTGAGCGTACGGGAGGGCGGCGAGGTCGTCACGGCCGTCCGTGAGGCGCTCGGCCGCGAGGGGTCGATCGGCCTCATCGCGCCGGACGCCCTGGTGGCCGAGGTGGCGGGAGCGCTGGCGGAAGCCGGCCTCGCCCACGCCGTCCTCGGGCCCGACTCGACCGAGGAGCACCGGCTGCTCGTGGTGCCGGCGACGCTGGCCAAGGGTCTGGAGTACGACCACGTGATCGTGGTGGAGCCGGCCGACATCGTGGAGGCGGAGCCACGGGGGCTGGCCCGGCTGTACGTGGTGCTGACCCGCGCGGTCACCTCGCTGACGGTCGTCCACAGCAAGCCGCTGCCGGCGCAGCTCACAGCCTGACGCCGGCCCCGCTCGGGTCGTCGCCGACCGGGTCGGCCCTGACCGGGTCGTTCCCGATCGGGTCATTCCCGGCCGGGTCGTTCCCGATCGGGTCGTTCCCGATCGAGCGGAGCAGCCGGTCCGGGACGACGAGGTCCGCGCGGTCCCGGGTGGTGGCGATCAGATCGGCGTTGCGCTGGTCGGTCCCCATCACCCAGGCCACGGCCGCCTCCGGCTCCTTGCCGAACCGCGTGTGGCGGGAGACGAGCCGGCGCACCCGCTCCGTCGAGTCGAGCGCGCAGTACCACACCTCGTCCAGGCCGGGCCGCACCCGCGCCCAGTCGCCCTCGTCGAGCAGCAGGTAGTTGCCCTCGGTGATGACGAGCCGGGCGGCCCGGGGCACCGGGATGCTCCCCGCGACCGGCTGCTCCAGGTTCCGCTCGAACGCCGGCGCGTAGACCACCTCGTCCTCGTCCTCACGCAGCCGGCGCAGCAGCGCCGCGTAACCGGCCGCGTCGAACGTGTCGGGAGCGCCCTTGCGGTCGCGCCGGCCGAGCCGGTCGAGCTCCACGTCGGCCAGGTGGAAACCGTCCATCGGCACGTGCGCCACCCACTCGGGCGGCCGGCCGGGGGGCGGAGCCTGCCGCAGCGCGGCCACCAGGTGCTCCGCGAGCGTCGACTTGCCCGCCCCGGGGCCGCCGGTGATGCCGAGCAGCGCGCGTCCGCCGCCCCGGACCAGGGAGCGGGCCCGGTCCGCCAGGTCGTCGAGGGTCATCGGGCGCGGCTCGCGTGGAGCTGGCCGCCGATGAACGCGCGGGCGTGGCGGGCCAGGTCCTCGCCGTCCGTCCACAGGTTGCGCCAGATGGCCAGGTCGTTGGACAGGCCGCGTATCACGACCGCCGAGGAGAACGACTCGAACGTGATCGGCCCCTGGTAGCCGATGTCGCCCAGCGCGTGGAAGAACGCGGTGAAGTCGATGTGCCCGGATCCGAGGTAGCCGCGGTGGTTCTCACCCACATGGACGTAACCTAGCCGGTCCCCGACCTCGTGGACGGGCCGGACGAGATCCTCCTCCTCGATGTTCATGTGGTACGTGTCGAGGTGGATGAGCACGTTGTCCTCGCCGATGTCGTCGGCCAGGCGGAGCGCGTCGCGGGCGGTGTTGACCACGTTGGTCTCGTACCGGTTGCAGATCTCCAGCCCGAGCGTCATGTCGTCCTCGGCGGCCTCCTGGGCCAGGCGGCGCAGCACCGACACCACGTTGCGGCGGCCCGCCTCGGTCAGCGGGTGGCCGTACTTGCCGAGCGCGCTGTAGAGGGCGCCGGTGAAGTGGGTGCCGCCGAGGCCGCGCGTGACGGCGAGGGAGTCGTGCAGCAGCTTCTCGCCGCGTTCGACCACGGCGAGGTCGTCGCTGGAGACGTCGGCGTCGAAGGCGAGACCGCGCGAGCAGGCCACGCCCAGACCGGCCGAGCGCAGCGACTCGCGCGCCGCCGCGACGTCGAGGTTCGCCGAGTCGTGCAGGGAGATCTCCAGCAGGTCGAACCCGGCGGCCTTCGTCTTGCCGATGGCGAGGTCCAGCGAGGCGGGACTCGTGTCGCCGACCCACACCAGAGCGTGGACGCCGATCGGGTTGGCCGGGTTGTCGGTGGCCATCGAGCATGCCTTCTTTCGTTCGGTGGAGGTTCTCAGGAGCCGATCGCGCCGGTGACCAGGCCGACGATCTCCTCGCCGGTGGTCTCGGCGGTGCGCCGGCCGCCCACGCAGCGGCCGGCGCGCATGACCCACACCTGCTCGCTGAGCCGCATGACCTGGGCGAAGTTGTGACTGATGATCAGCACGGCGTGTCCCTCGTCGCGCAGCCGGAAGACGAGCTCCTCGACGCGGGCCGTCTCCTGGACGCCGAGCGCCGCCGTGGGCTCGTCCATGATGACGAGCTTGGAGCTGAAGCCGGCGGCCCGGCAGATGGCGACGGCCTGGCGCTGCCCGCCGGACAGGCGCCGGACGCGCGAACCGACGGCCGGCACGTTGACGGCGAGGGCCGAGACCATCTCGCGGGCCCGGGACTGCATGGCCCGCCGGTCGAGCACGGCGACGGGGCCGAGTCTGCGGACGAGCTCGCGGTTGAGGAACAGGTTCTGCCACACCGTGAGGTCCTCGACGAGGGCCAGGTTCTGGTGGACGGTCTCGATCCCCGCCTCGCGGGCGTCCTCCGGCGAGTGGAAGTCCGTCAGGCGGTCGTCGAAGGTGATGCTTCCGCTGTCCGGCCGGTGGATGCCGGAGATGCAGCGGACCAGCGTCGACTTGCCCGCGCCGTTGTCGCCGACGAGCGCGGTGATCTCGCCGGGCCGCAGCGTGAGCGAGACGTCGACGAGGGCCCGGACGTTGCCGAAGGACAGCGACACGTCCTCGCAGGACAGGAGCACGCCGGGCTGGGACTGGCCGTTCTGGACCCGGCCGTTCTGCTGCTGGTCGGTCATTTCTGGAACCTCATGAGGAGCGCGGCCAGCACCACGACGATGCCGACGGCGAGCGGCTGGTAGAACTGCGAGACGCCGAGCAGGGTGAGCCCGTTGACCAGGGCGATCAGCAGCAGGGCACCGAAGATCGGCCCGATGATGGTGCCCCGGCCGCCGAAGAGGCTGACCCCGCCGAGCACCACCGCGGCCACCGAGTTGAGCAGGAAGGCCGTGTTGGCGGCGGGCTCGGCCGCGCCGATCCGGCCGACCAGCAGGATCGCGCCCAGCCCGGCGAGCAGGCCGCTGATCAGATAGACGGCGATCTTGATGCGGGCGGTGCTGATGCCCATGGCCGTCGCCGACTCGGGCGAGCCGCCGGTGGCGAGCAGGTGGGTGCCGAAGCGGCTGTGGAAGAGCACCACGTGCGCCACCACGGCGACCACCAGCGCGATGACGAACGACCAGCCGAAGATCCCGATGCCGCTCGTGGACAGGCGCAGGAGCAGCGGGTCGATGACGGTCACCGGCTTGCCGTCGGACAGGATCAGGGCGAGCCCGGAGGCCGCCGAGAGCATGCCGAGGGTCACGATGAAGTCCGCGATCCTCCCCCAGGCGACGATGATCCCGTTGACGGCGCCGGCCACCGCCGCGGCGACCACGGCCAGCAGCGACGCCATCCCGATCCCCAGCCCGGCCACGTATGCCTGGCCGAAGACGACCGCGCCGAGCGTCATCACGGAGGCGATCGACAGGTCGATGCCCGCGGTGGCGATCACGAACGTCTGCCCCACCGCCAGGATGATGAGGATGGCCGCGGCCACCAGCATCGAGGCGATGTTGCCGGGGCTGAGGAACGTCGGGTTGAGCGCCTGAAAGACGATCACCAGGACGATCAGCCCGACGAGGGCGGCCCATTCCGCCCAGAAGCCGGCGTCCTTCAGCCGGTGCGACCAGTTCTGTCCTTCACCGGCCCTCAGCGTGGTGGTGTTGGTCATGGAGGTCTCTCCTCGTCTTCCGGGCGTGACGCCCCGGAAGGGTGGTGCTACTTGGTGAGAGCCTTGAACGGATCGTTGTACGGTCCGAACGGCTTGGGCGTGGACGCGAGCGCCTGCGCGGCATTGTCCTTGGTGACGAGCTCCACCGGGGCCGCGACGCCGGGCGGCAGCGTCTTGCCGCTCACCGCGGCCTGGCACGCCTCGACGCCCATCATCCCGATGGCGTACGGGTACTGGGCGACGGTGCCGTCCAGCGTGCCCGCCTTGACCGCCTCCAGCGCGTCCTTGATGCCGTCGACGCTGATGACCTTGACCTTGCCGGTCTTGCCCGCGTCGGCGATGGCGCGGGACACGCCGAGCCCCATGTCGTCGTTGGCGACGAAGAAGCCCGCCAGGTCCGGGTGCGCCCGCAGCACGTTGGTGGCGGCGGTGAGGGCGGTCTGCCGGTCCCAGTCGGCGGCGACGGTCTGCACCATCTTGAGGTTCGGGCCGATGCCCTGCTGGAAGCCCTCGATGCGGGCGCCGCTGGTCACGTCGCCGGCGATGCCGCCGATGGCCGCGACCGGGCCGCCGGAGGGCAGCAGCTCGGTCATCCGCTGCCCGGCCATCCTGCCGGCCGCCCTGTTGTCGGTGCCGACGTACGTGGCGAGCTTGACGTTCGCGCTCTTGGCCGCCGTCGGGTCGACGGGACTGTCGATGTTGACGATGGGCTTGTTGAGCGCCGAGAGCTTGGCGAGGCCCTGGATGAGGTTGGTGCCGGAGATCGGGTTGACGATGTAGCAGGAGAAGTCCTGGCCGGCCAGGCCGTTGAGCTTGTCCGCCTGCCCGGTGGTGTCGGTGACGGCGTTGGCGGCCTGCACGGTGACGGACACGCCGGCGGTGTGGGCCTGGTCGTCGATGCCCTGCTTCATCGTCTGGAAGAACGGGTTGTCCAGGCCCTTGATGACAGCGGCCATGTCCTGTGGGGCGGCTCCGGCCGCGCCCCCCGTGGCGCCGGCCACGGTCCGGGTGACCGGCTCGGCGGGCCCGCCGGAGCCGCACGATCCCAGTACGAGCGCGCCGGCGGCCGCGATCGCACCGACGGCCGCCACGCGACGACCTCTGGCGTTGGCATACATCGGTTGTCCCTTTCGGCGTAGATGTTCCGACCGTAATTCCCGCTTCTAACGCCTGACAACCCTTCTTTCGACTTTTTCTGACGAAACATGCTTGACTTACGAGCAGTCACCGTCATAGCTACAGTGGTGCTATGACGACCACAGGCCCCATCACACCGAGGATGGGGGTGAGCAGCGGCGAGATCCTCAGCCTGTTCCGCGACGAGCCCGACGGGCTGACCAAGGCCGACGTGGTGCGCCTGACCGGCCTCTCCCGCACCACGGTCAACCAGCGCCTCGACGGGCTGCTCGCCGCCGGCCTGCTGGTGCCGGGCCCGGAGGAGGCGAGGACGCGCGGCCGCCCGGCCGGCCAGTTCGTGGTCGACCGCGAGCGCGGCGTGCTGCTCGTCGCCGACATCGGAGCCACCGCGCTGCGGGCCGCCGTGTGCGACCTCGGCGGCAACGTCCGCATCGAGCGGGAGGCCCGCGCCGACGTCACCTCGGGCCCGCAGACCATTCTCACGATCGTCGACAAGCTGTTCGCCGAGGTCCTGGACGACGCGGGCCAGACGCCCGACGCGGTGCTCGGCATCGGGCTCGACGTGCCGGGGCCGGTCGACTTCACGTCCGGACGGGTGATCAGCCCGCCGATCATGACCGGCTGGGACCGCTTCGACATCCCCGGCTGGTTCGCCGAGCAGTACTCCTGCCCCGTACTCGTCGACAAGGACGTCAACGCCATGGCGTACGGCGAGCAGCGCCTGCGCTACCCCGACGTCCCGCACCTCCTCATGATCAAGATCGGCACGGGCGTGGGCACCGGCCTGATCGCGGGCGGGCAGGTGCACCGGGGCGCCGACGGGGCGGCCGGCGACGTCGGCCACATCCACGTCACGGTCGACGACGTGAGCGAGCCGCCCGTGTGCCGGTGCGGCAACACCGGCTGCCTGGAGGCGTACGCCGGCGGCTGGGCCCTGGTGCGCGACCTGCGGGAGCAGGGCCGGGAGGTCGCCACCGTGGACGACGCCGTGCGCCTGATCCGCGGCGGCGACCCGGCCGCGGTGCGGCTCGCCCGGCGGGCCGCCCGCATCCTCGGCGGCGCCATCGCCGACATGGTCAACCTGTTCAACCCGCGGGTCATCGCGGTCTGCGGCCAGCTCGCCCACACCGACGAGCAGCTCTTCGCCGGCATCCGGGAGATCGTCTACCGGCGGTCGCTGCCGCTCGCCACGCGCAACCTGCAGATCGTCCGCAGCGGCCTCGACCCGCGCGCGGGGGTGCTCGGGCTCGCCCAGCTCCTGGTGGACGGCATCTACTCGCCCGAGCGGGTGCAGGAGCTGGTGGACCGCGCCACGACCTGACCGGGGCCCGCGGCGGTGATCGGGGGCAGGACGGGCGCTTCTAGGATGTCTGGAGAGACCTCTCAAGGCCGCCAAGCAAGGAGGACACCGTGCCCGCACCTCTGCCGCACGAACACCTGCCGTCGGTCCCCGCGCTCCAGGTGCGCAGCGACGACATCACCGACGGCGAAAGGCTGGGAGACCTCCACGTCTTCAACGACTGGGGCATGACCGGCCAGAACCTGTCGCCCGCGCTGAGCTGGTCCGGCGCGCCGGAGGGGACGCGCAGCTACGCCGTCACCTGCTACGACCCGGACGCGCCGACGGGCAGCGGCTTCTGGCACTGGGTGCTGTTCGACATCCCGGCCTCGGTCACGGAGCTGCCCACGGGCGCCGGCACGGGCCCGGAGTTCAAGGGCCTGCCGCAGGGCGCCAGGCACGCCCGCAACGACTACGGCACCAAGGAGTACGGCGGCGCGGCTCCCCCGCCCGGCGACCCGCACCGCTACGTCTACACGGTTCACGCGCTGAGCGTGGACAGCCTGGAGGTGGGCGAGGACGCCAGCCCGGCGGTGGTCGGCTTCAACATCACCGCCAACACGCTCGCCCGCGGCCACGTCGTTCCCCACTACGGCGTCTGACCGCCCTTCACGGCCAAGCCTGCAAGACCACCGTCTCGTACGACGAAGCCCGACAAGCGCTCTCGTACGGCGAAGCCCGGCAGGCCGCCATCTTTTACCGGCAAACCTTCAAGACCACCATCCAGTACGGCGAAGCCCAGCAGGCCACCACCCGCCGACCGTGGCCGAGGGCCTCCAGGAAGACGGCCTCTGACCCGCACGTGGCGAGGCGCCGCAACGGCGCCTCGCCGGCCACGTCCGTGGCGCGCCCGGCCCGCTCGACCAACGGCTCAGACCCACCCCCACGGAGGATTCCGCCCCATGACAGCCACGGCCACGCGCTTTCTCTACCTCGCCCGGCACGGAGAGGCTTCGCCGGACGAGAGCGAGCTGACGGTGGCCGGCCGTCGCCAGGCGGTGCTGCTGGGCGAGCGACTGCGCGACGTGCCGCTCGCGGCCGTCCACCACGGGCCGCTGCCCCGGGCGGCGCAGACCGCGAAGCTGGTCGGTGAGCGGCTGGACGGGGTGCCCGTCCGGGTGGCGGAGGAGGCCGGCGACTACGTCCCCCACGTGCCGGAGAAGGATGGGCTGCCGCCGGAAGCGGTCGATCGGGTGCTCGGCTTCCTGGCTGAGGTCACCGACGAGGAGCGCGCGCACGGCGCGGCGCTGGCACGGGCGGCGATCCACCGGTTCACCGGTCCGGTCGCGGGGGACGAACCCCGCCACGAGCTGGTCGTGACCCACGCCTTCCTGATCGGCTGGCTCGTGCGGGCCGCGCTCGACGCCCCCGAGTGGCGCTGGTTCGGCCTCAACCACTGCAACGCGGCGCTGACGCTCATCAGGTACACGCCCGGCAGGCCGGCATCGGTGCTGTTCTTCAACGACACCGCGCACCTGCCGGAGGAGCTCCGCTGGACCGGCTTCCCTCCCGAGTTGCGCCCCTGAGCGACGCCCCTCGCCCCGCCCGGGTGGAGCCGTTCGCCGCTCCCCCGCGCCGCGGAGACCGGGCTCGACGTCATGCGCGGCCCCCCTTCCTTCCCGGCAGCCGGTAATGATCGGCGTTTTCGCTACATAGAGGGAGATGTCCGTACCTGCTGCCGGCAAAGGAAGCCTGTCATGGGAACCGCCCGTGCATGACACACGGACGGCCAGATTCGAGGCCGTCTACAAAGCGACATATGGCCAGATCACGGCCTACGCCGCGCGCCGCTGCGACTCGCCGCAGGACGCGGCGGACGTGGTGGCCGACACCTTCACCGTCGCCTGGCGGCGCGTGGACGAGCTGCCCGAAGGCGAGCAGGCCACGCTGTGGCTGTTCGGCGTGGCGCGCAAGGTCCTGGCCAACCACCGCCGGGTCGACGGCCGCCGTACCGGCCGCCTCCAGGCCGGCGACGGCCGGCCCGCCCACCCGCGCCAGGCGCGCAACCCCCAGCTCGACGCCGAGATGGCCGACCTGTACGGGGAGCGGCCCGACAGCGGGGTCGAGCTGGCCCCGATCGCCCAGGCGTTCCGGAGCCTGCCCGACGACGACCGCGAGCTGCTGTCGCTGGTCGCCTGGGAGGGCCTGAGCCGGGAGGAGATCGCCACGGTGCTCGGCCTGACCCGCAACGCCGTACGCGTCCGGCTCCACCGCGCCCGCAAGCGCTTCGCCCGCGCGCTCGCGGAGGCGGACCTCCCCATCACGACGACGAGCCGGCTCCTCCCGGCGGAGAGGCCATGGTGAAGGACATGACCAAGGACATGACGCGGGGCAGGGACCAGATCGACACCCTGACAGAGGCGCTGGCCCGGGTCGAGCCGGGTGCGCCCGGGGCCGACCCGTCCGGCGCGGGGGCCCGGACGCTGCTGGCCTCCATCCTCGCGGGCCCCGCCGCGGAGGACCCGCTCGTAGAGGACCTGACCGCGGAAGACGCGCTCGCAGAGAATCCGGTCGCGGGGGCTCCTGCCGCGGGGCGCTCGGTCGCGTGGCGCTCACCGCTGCGCGGGGGACGGCGCGGGCTCGGACGGCTGGCCGCCGGGCTCGCCGTCGCGGCGGCCCTGGCCGGAGGCATCGTCGTCGGCCCCAGCCTGCTGGAGGACGGCCGCGGCGTGACGGCCTCCTACGCCGTCACCAAGGACGAGCGCGGGATCGTCACCATCCAGGTCCGGGACTTCGGCGACGCTGACGGGCTGAGGAAGCGGCTGAAGGAGCTCGGCGTCCCCGCCATCGTGGACTACGTGCCCGAGGGGAAGCGGTGCAGGGAGCCGCGCGCGGAACACGTGCAGGACATTCCCGCCGGCCTCTACTCCTGGCCCGCGAACATCCCGGGCGAGAAGGACGGCTGGCAGATGCGCATCGACACCCGGCTGTTCCGGCCCGGCGAGACCTTCGTCTGGATGATCACCTCGAACGCCGGAGGAGGGAGCAGCACCAGGACCATCCTCATGAAAGACCCGGTGGGGCGGTGCGAGCTGGTTCCTGACGACAGGCCGAAGGAGGTCGACACGCAGGGAGCCCGCCTGGCGACCACGAAGGGCCGCCTCCTCGGCGGCTACCGGGTCGACGAGAAGACCGTCCGCGAGGTGATGCCGGAGATCAGGAGACGCGGCCTGAAGGCCGTCTTCCTCGTCATGCAGATCGCGCCGGGCAATCCGGGCGGCTTCGGCGAGGGCCCGGAGCTGAAGACCTCCCCCGGCGACGACTGGGTGGTGTGGGAGGCGGAGGAGGCCGGCAAGCGGACGGTCCGCCTGCTCGTCACGGACAGACGTTACGACCGCAACCCCGTCTACGGCGGCCCCCGCGACGCCGTCGTCAAGGACTGAAACCCCTGAACACGCTAGGGCGACCCGTCCCCGGAGGGACAGGTCGCCCTGGTGGTGCGTGAGGGTACTGCGAGAAGGACTTAGAAGTCCATGTCGCCGCCGCCGGGCATACCGGCGGGAGCGGCGGGGTTCTTCTCGGGCTTCTCGGCGATGACGGCCTCGGTGGTGAGGAAGAG
>NZ_JBFAHO010000021.1:0-142163 GCF_040654215.1 Nonomuraea sp. NPDC050733
GGCCGGCCAGGGCCGCGGCGCGCTCCGCCAGCGCGGCGGGATCGGCGTGCAGCGCCCGCCGGACCGGCGGGACGGGGCCGCGCAGCGTCGCCTCCAGCGCGGCGAGCGTCAGCTTGTCGACCCGCAGCGCGCGGGCGAGAGGATGCCGCCGGCAGCGTTCGACCAGGTCGTGGCGGCCGAGGAGGAGACCCGCCTGCGGCCCGCCGAGCAGCTTGTCGCCGCTGGCCGTCACCAGGTCCGCGCCCGCCTTCAGCATGCCGGTGGCGTCGGGCTCGGTGGGCAGCAGGGGCTCGCGGGCGAGCAGCCCGGAGCCGATGTCCACGACGACAGGCACGCCGAGCCCGGCCAGCTCGGGAACCTGGGCGGAGCCGGTGAAGCCCTCGATCCGGAAGTTCGACGGGTGGACCTTGAGCACGAAACCCGTCTCCGGCCCGACGGCGTCCGCGTAGTCGCGGGCGGAGGTGCGGTTGGTGGTGCCGACCTCGCGCAGCCGCGCCCCGGTGGAGACGAGCAGGTCGGGGATGCGGAACCCGTCGCCGATCTCCACCAGCTCGCCCCTGCTGATCACGATCTCGCGGCCGGCGGCCAGCGCGGTGGCCGCGAGGACGAGCGCGGCGGCGTTGTTGTTGACGACGTGGACGTCCTCGGCGGCGGGGACGGCGCGGGCCAGCGCGTCGAGCGTGCTCCGGCCGCGCCGCGCCCGGGCTCCCGAGACCAGGTCGAACTCCACGTCGGCGTGGCCCGCCGCGGCGGCCATCGCCTCGACGGCGGCGGCCGACAGCGGCGCCCGGCCGAGGTTGGTGTGGACGAGCACGCCCGTCGCGTTGAGGACGGGGCGCAGGCCCGCGGCCCGCGCCGGGAGGGCGGTCACCGCCGCGTCGGCCACCTCCTCGGGGCCGATCTCGCCGCGCCGCGCCCGCTCCTGTGCCCGCGTCACGGCCTCCTTGACGACCGCCCGGCCCAGCCGGCCGGCGGCCTCGACCAGCCGCGGGTCGGCGAGCACGGCGTCGGTCCGCGGCACACGCCTTCGCAGGTCCACGTTCCGAACATAAGCGGAGGCGGACGGGAATCGAACCCGCCAGGCCGAGGACCTCGGCCTCGTCGGTTTTGAAGACCGCGGGGGCCACCAGGCGCCCAGACGCCTCCAAGGGAGAACCTACCCGCGGGCGGGTACGGGTCGAGGCGGCACACACCGACACGGACAGACCTGTGCGAGGCCAGCGTGAGCGACATGGGTGACCTGGGCGACATGAGCGACGTAAGCGACGCGACATGACCGGCATCAGCGGCACCAGCGACTTGAACGGCGTGAGCGACTCGAACGGCTTGAGCGCCGGCACGGCGTCCACGGACGGGCCGGAGCGGGGCGCGGTCCGGCTGACCGGGTACGCGCACGGCGGCGGCTGCGCCTGCAAGATCCCGCCCGGCGAGCTGGAGACCATCGTCGCCGCCCTCGCCGGCACGCCCGCGCCCGTGTCACCGGCCGGTGAGCTGATCGTCGGGCTGGACGACGGCGACGACGCGGCCGTGGTGCGCCTGGACGGCGGCCGGGCGGTGGTGGTGACGGCCGACTTCTTCACGCCCGTGGTGGACGACCCGTACGACTGGGGGCGGGTGGCGGCGGCCAACGCCCTGTCCGACGTGTACGCGGTGGGCGGGGAGCCGCTGGTCGCGGTGAACCTGCTGGGCTGGCCCCGCGAGCGGCTGCCCCTGGACCTGGCGGAGCAGGTGCTGCGCGGCGGCCTGGACGTGGCGCGCGCGGCGGGGTGCCACGTCTCGGGCGGACACAGCGTGGACGATCCGGAGCCGAAGTACGGCATGGCGGTCACGGGCCTGGCCGACCCTGCGCGGCTGCTGCGCATCGGCGCCGGCCGGGCCGGCCTGCCGATCTCGCTGACCAAGCCGCTCGGCGTCGGGGTGCTGAACACGCGGCACAAGGCGACGGGTGAGGTGTTCGAGCAGGCGGTCGCCGCGATGACCACGCTGAACCGCGACGCGTCCCGGGCCGCCCTGGCCGCCGGGGTGGAGTGCGCCACGGACGTGACCGGGTTCGGCCTGCTCGGCCACCTCTACAAGCTCGCCAGGGCCAGCCGGGTGACGGCGGTGGTGGACGTGGCGGCGGTGCCGTACCTCGAAGGGGCCCGGGAGGCGCTGCGCGACGGGTACGTGAGCGGCGGCACGCGCCGCAATCTCGACTGGGTGCGGCCCCGGCTGGAGCCAGGCGGCCACGGTGAGGACGAGCTGCTGCTGCTCGCCGACGCCCAGACCTCGGGCGGGCTCCTGATCGCCGGCGAGATCCCCGGCGCACCGGTCATCGGCGAACTCGTCCCCTTCGAGGGCCCGCACCTGCGCCTGCGCTGAGCGCCCTCCGCGGTGGCGCTGCGGGTCCCGCCACCTCCTGGCCGACCACCCCGGCACTCC
This sequence comes from Nonomuraea sp. NPDC050733, assembly GCF_040654215.1. Taxonomy (NCBI): domain Bacteria; kingdom Bacillati; phylum Actinomycetota; class Actinomycetes; order Streptosporangiales; family Streptosporangiaceae; genus Nonomuraea; species Nonomuraea sp. NPDC050733. The sequence continues at coordinate 2,422 of NZ_JBFAHO010000021.1, forward strand.
GGCGAGGTGCCGGGACCGGACCGCTGCACCAAGGCTCCGCCGATCGGGCCGCCTGACGGCCTCACGCACTCCGCGATGATTCCGGAGGACACCTCACAACTCCCTCCGGGAACGCGCGGGTGACCGCGTCCATGCGATTGGAGACCTGCAGCCGCCGGTAGGCGTTCTCCAGGTGCTTGCGCACGGTTCCTTCGGACACGCCCAGCCGGCGGGCGATCTGCAGGTTGGTGTGTCCCGCGGCGAGCAGGTGCAGCAGTTGCCACTGCCGGGGGGTGAGCCGGGGAGCGGGATGCCGGCGCCGTTCGGCATCGAGGTATGCCTCGTGCAGGTGCGGCCGCAGCAACGTGAGCAGCGCGCGGTCGCGCTCGGAGAAATCCGGGCCAGGCCCGCGGAACAGGAATATCCGCAAGGTCCGGCCGAGGCCGCCGGTCCCGCTGTGGTCTACGGGACTCAACCCGTGAGATCGGCCTGGCCCGCCTGTCCGGAGACAAGAGACTGGAAGGGCGACTGCGGTTCGGCAGCTCCTCGAGAAGGTCCTGCCCCTCTCGATGCGGATCGCACCCCGCACACAGCCGTTCTGCTCTCACTGGCGGCACGTCTGCCGACCATCGACCGCGAAGTCATCCGCAAGCTCCACGATGCCGACCGGCTACCGCAGGAGTCTCCGTACAGGATGAACAACTCGCAGCTGGAATGCTCTACGCCATCATCAAAATCTTCCGCTGGCCGAACGATCCAACGCTGCCCGCAGACCTCCCTCCACGTGACGAACCGCCGGAGTGACGGTGATCACTACCGTGACTTGCCATCGGCCCGCTTCCCCGCGCCAACAGCAGCCCACCCTTGACCGGCCAGAGCAACCGCTCCAGCCTCTCCGCAGATCCCCTGGCACCACAGCGGCCGCCCGCGCGGCCGCTCCTGGCGAGCCCGCCCACACCGCGGCTACCCTGGAACCATGAACACCGCCCCCATGACAGCCCACCCCCACGGCGACGAGGAGCCGCAGGAGCTCAGCGGCGAGCAGCGGGCCAGCATGAAGGCCCGCCTGCGCGAGATGTTCGGCGGCGAACCGCCCGCCGAGATGCTCAACCTCGCCGCCCAGCGTGAGCGGCAGTTCGAGGACGCCCGAGCCGCCGCCCAGTGATCGCCACCGTAGGCCGCGTGCTCGACACGTCGGCCCTGACCGACTTCGCGACGCAGCGGACCCGGTATATGGAAGCGGTTGTGTGGATGCACGACGCCTACGTCGGCTCGCTCGTCATCCCCGCCCCCGCGCTGACCGCCGCCTACGCCGCCATCCCCGACCGCGCCCGCCCCGTCCTGGACGTCCTCGTCGGCCTCGAAACAACCGTCGTCGTCCCCATCGACCAGGGCAACGCCGCCGCCATCGCAGACACACTGCACGCCGCCGGCATCTCGGCGCCCGAAGCGGTCACCGCGGCGAGCGTCGTGGACGCCGCACTCCGCCGCCGCGTCCCCATCGTCACCGGCCAGCCCTTCCCGCTCCGCTCGATCAGCGGCGACGTGGAGCTCGACCTCATCCCCTGAGGGTCACCGTGACCGCCAGCCAGTAGAGGTGACTTCCTGCGGGCGCCGCTGTGCGGCACGACCTCATCGGCCTTGTGGCGATTCCAAGGGGCGCGTCCCCGGGCAGACGGACGCAAGCGGCCACGAAGCGTAGCCTCGCGCTGTTGACGATCAGTACCGCTGTCCGGGGAGGACACGTGATCCAGTGGAAGCCGGTCGCGGAAGCGCCGTGAAGATTCTCATCCGGCGGTGGTATCCCACAGCACAGGGCATGGACGGGAGCGGTGACGATGGCGGCGTCGACAGCTGGCTGCAGACCGAGCACGGGCCCGTCATCTTCGAGGTCAAGTCGTTCACCACGCGCCTCACCCCCTCGCGGAAACGGCAGTCCCCAGCACGCGCCCGGGCCCGGGCCAGCGACACCGCACGCTGGCGCGCTTCCTCCTCGACGCGCTCCGCCTCCTGGGCCTGCACCTGCTTGCCAACTCGTTGGTCGAGCAGACCAGACGGACCTCGGTGCCGACAGCACCCGCTGCGGAAATAAAGCGACGTCTTACTGGGTCGGGTCCATGTCCATGAACTGGTAGTCGCTCTGGATGAGGCCGTCCGGGCCAAGGACGATGAACTCTGTGCCGACGGCCGCGACATCACCGCCGCTGGCAGGCACCATGTGCCAGGTGAGACGCACAGAGTTGTGGTTCACCTGGTAGTTGTGGATCGTGAAAGCGAATCCTTTCTCGACGAAGTCCTCGTACGCCTCATGAATGGCCTCGTGGATCCGGCTGTGGCCACGGTACTCATTGGTCACGTTGGCGTAGTAGCCATCGCTCGCCCAGAGCCCGCTGACGGCCTGCTGACGGCGGGCGGCGTCCACCTCGTTCCACACCGCGGTGTACCGGTCCATGATTTCGGCGATATTGGTCAAGGCACGTTCCCTTTCCTCAATGAAACTGGGTCGGGCACTCGGCGCACCATCCGCATCGTCGGATGGTGTCGGCCGCGAGCATCCTGATGCTCACAGCCGGCATCACGGCTGTCGATTACTTGGGAGGTAATCCATACGCACACACCGGGAGCCGATTCCCGGACGAGCACCCACAGCTCGCCCGGCACCAGCTGCTTAACCAGCGTAAACACCTAGCTCAGAGGCATCGGAGCGTTACGCCGAGCCCACTAGGCCTACTAACGAGACTATCTGCGCCGGATCGCCGACCGCGGCCTGCTGAAGATCGACGAGCCGAGAGCGCCGCCGCTCACCTCACCCTGCTGGCCGTCACCGACGTCAACCAGCAAAAGGTTCTACGGCGCCGTCACACTGCCCCAGGACAAGATCACTAAGCTCGTCATCAGGGGTGTGCGGACCTTCCTTCGCAGCTACGCTCCACCACCCCATAGCGCACCAGATGAGGGACGCCCTGAGACTCACCGCTGCCTGATCAGGGTGGCGTCTTCGGAGCGGTGTAAATAGCTTGACGAGGTAGGTGCCGTGAGGGGATCTTAGGCAGCCTCGGTACCGAGTGCCAAGCCGGCTCGTCGGTCGGGCGGAGCTGGGTCGGCGGGTGGAGCAGCGCCCGGCGGAGGTCTTGCGGGATGCTCGCTGCGCAGGCCCCGGCGAAGAGAAACGGCATCATGCGCATTTGGTTCACTAACGAAACCTGTGGAGTCCTACGTCGTGACCTCTGACCTGATCTTCCGTCCCATTACCGGACCAGAGGAGATTGACCTCTTCAACGCACTGCCCGGCCCCTACAACGACAGCCTCACGGAAGATCTCCGGAACGGACACTGCAAAGCCGACTGGATGTGGACGGCCCTGCGGGACGGCCGGCCGGTGGCACGGGTCGGCTGGTGGTCTCGCAGCGGCACTAGACCGGAAGTCCTGGAAACCCTCGACATCGATGACACCTGCGACGACCCGTTTCGCATCGACATCGGCGAGCATCTTCTGCGCACGGCCCTGGCCGAGCTCTTCCCGGCGGGTACCCGTCCACCTCAGTACGTCCTCCAACCCGTCCCGGCGGGCTGGAGAGACGATGCCAAGACCGGCCGCCGGATCAGGGACCGGATCGAGGTGGTGCGGCGCAACGGCGGCAGGGTGTTCGTCGAGAGGCTCCGCTACCGCTGGACGTCCCATACACCGTTGCCCGCACCCCGAGGCGGACTCAGTTTCCGTCCGGTCAGGAACGACGAAGAAGCGATCGCACTCTTGACCGGCATCCTTCCAGGCACACTCGATGCCTACAGCCGAGCCGACATCGCCCGCTCCTCCATCCAGGAGTACGCCCGTGTGCAGTATCACGACGAGCTGCTGAGCTATCCCAGTCCGCGCGAATGGTGGCGGGTCGGCGTCCGCCCGAACGGCGAACCAGTAGGGATGGTCGTTCCGGCGCAAAGCCCCAACGGCTTCGTGATCGCTTACGTCGGGGTCACCGAGGGCCATCGTGGTCAGGGCTTCGTCAATGACCTGCTCGGTGAAGGGACCCGCCTGCTCGCCGCCCAGGGTGCCCAACGCATCACCGCGGACACCGACCTAGGGAACGAGCCGATGGCCCAGGCCTTCGAGCGTGCCGGATACGACAACTTCGCCGGGCGCATCGATATGTGCTGGGACTGAAACGGCCCCCACCTCTCGCAGATGTGTGCAGATCCACTGACGCTGACGGGGCGGCATCATTGCAGCCGCGCTCACGACCACGCCAGATGACCCTGGCCCGCGCCTCTTTCCTACACTGTCCCGGCCCGTGGAGTGCTCAGGCTTTCTCGTACGTCGAAGGACAGCCGAGGGAACCTTTCGGCGAGACGCATGTGAACGGAAAGTCACGGCAAGCCGTTCATCCGCGCTGCTAACGAGACTTTTCGTTCGGATGCTCGTCATACCCCCATCACCCCTCAAGCCCCTTGCGACCCGTTGGTGAGCAGAGATGTCCCATTCGGTGAGTTCTGAGAGCGCTGGCCATACCTCCACGGCCGCGAAGGCGCCGGGGAAGGAGTACACCAGTCGGCCGTCCGGGGTGAAGGTCATGGTGCTCACCGGTATCCACCCCGGCCCCGGTTCCGGTCCCATCACTGCGAGCGGTTGCCCGCCTGGGTCCAGGAGGTATACGCGTCCGCCGTAGTCGACGGCCACGGTCCCGTCCGCCGGATTCAGCGCCGCCACGCAGGTGTGCACCATGTCCTTTCCCAGGATCATGTGCATCCTGTCATGTTGGGGTATCGTCTCCCAGTTCGCCAGGGGATGCCGGCCGTCGAGGCCGCCCACGCACAGTTGACCGTCGGCCGCCAGCACGCGACCGCGTACCGAGTCCGCCAGGACGGTCCGGATCCAGACCCCGTTGTCACTCGCGGGCGAGCTCAAGGCTGGAAATCGGGAGTCGGCGTCCCGCAGCGTCCGGATCGGTACGCCTGTCCGCAGGTTCCAGAGCACGATCGAACGATCCCAGCTCATCGTGATCACATGGCGCTCGTCGTGGGTTACCGCGACCCACATCACCTCTTCCGTGCCCGGCAGCGTGAATCTGCAGGATCCCTGGCGCAAATCCCAGACCCGCGTACCGTCCCGGGCCGCCGTTACCACGATTCGACCCACTGCCGACACCGCCAGGATCGGGTGGCTGTGCCCGGGCAACTCCATGGTTACCGTCCAGCTCGCCACGTCCCAGATTCGGATGCCGTACTCGCCGAAGGCGTGCATGCTCGTGGCCATCAGCCGACCATCTGGGGTCACCGAAAGCGCGGAGACCCCCAGCGAGCCCGACTCCACTCGGACGACTTCACTGGTGGACAGCGAGACGGTGAACAACTGGCCGTAGGCGTCGACGACCACGCAGGTGTCCCCGTCAGGGAGGATCGCTCGTGCCTCAGGGATGTACGCCTGCTTGATCCTTATCTTGCGAATCGGTGTCAGAACTTCGATCAATGGCTTGCTCCAGGGTCGGTGACAACGCGCCGACCGCTGCGACCCGGACCTCGAAGCGATCTGGCGATCAAGTCCCGCTACCTCGGTCGTGTTGACAAACACCTACAGGTGCCTCGGCTTCGCTGGCGACGCCTCAAGTTCGGCGGCAGGAGGCAGGCCGGCACCACGCCCGGGCTCTACCTATGCATGCCCTATGACACTGTCGCTATATCTCATCGACATCACCGCCCCGACTACCACGCGGCCGTCGCTCAGACCAGCGAACAAACGTTGCTGCTTCTCACGGCCACAACCACTTGCGCGAGTCCGACGCGCACGCCGTGCCCGGCCCCCACAGCGAGACGTTGCGCACCTCCAGCGTCTTGTTGACCACCGTGCGGATCGCGGCGCGCAGGTTGTCGCGGTTGACGAACAGCCGGCGGGTGCGGCGCAGCGCGGCCTCGGTGTCGGCCTCCATTCCCCTCGATCGCCGCGGTGCCGTCGGCGACCCGTTTGATCCCCATGTTCGTGCCGAGCCCGAAGGTGCACAGCAGCAGCCGGCGGCGCAGCACCTTCGCATCCGTCACCGTGCGCGAGGCCATCGAGGTGAACTCGCCGGTGAACTTCGTGGCGTGGTCGACGTTCTTGATCAGGTCCCGCAGCAGGTGCCAGTGGACCGTCTCCCCGGTGATGGCGAGCACGGCCGAGTCCGGCTTCCCCTCGGGGTCGCGGCCGGCGGGGTCCTTGCCGGCCATGAGGCGGGCGATCCGGTCGAGGCAGCCCTTCATGGTGCGGCGGGATTCGGCACTGTCGAGGCTGTCGAGGTAGGCCCAGTACGGGTTCTGCCGCTCGGCCTTCTCCAGAGCGGCTTGCGAGTTCTCTTGCGCACTTGGCACATCCTCGTGGAGGGCCAGCGGACCCTCCACGACTTCGCGGCCAAGGTACAGCCCGAGCTGGAGGCGACCGGTGCGTTGGGTCCGATCCCCATCGAGTGGCTGCACATGACGGTGCAGGGAGTGGGCTTCACCGATGAGGTGAGCCGGGAGGACCTGTCCGCCATCAGCGAGGCTGTGAGCCGCCGCTTGGTCGGCATCGGCCCCCTCTCGGTCACCTTGGGGCCTCTCGTGGCAGATGCCGAGGGTGTGAATCTGCCCGTCCGGTTCTCTGAAGCAGTGGACGCAGTACGCCGAGCCATCCGCGCGGGTATCGGCGACATCTGGGGAGCAGAGCGAGTGCCCGAAACCGCTGACGGATTCCGCCCCCATGTGAGCCTGGCCTACTCTCACATCAGTGGCGCACCGCTGGCGCCCATCCGTGAAGTGCTGGCCCGCCATGCCATGATCATCCCGGTCACACTGACTCGGGTCACCCTGATCGACATCAATCGCGACGAGCGCGTCTACCGGTGGCAGGTTCTTGACGCTCCTTCACTGAGCTGATCCGCCCCGCCTCCTGCCAGGACGTCTGCACCATGTCGAGCCAGGGGTCCTCGCCCTTACCGCGCGGTACCTGGCCCACACCCGGGGGTGCAGGGGGCCGGAGGACCCCTGCCTGGGGGTGCGGGGGGCTCGGCCCCCGCTGGACGCTGCCCGAACCCCTTCGCGCGTAGCGCGCCCCTCGTGAGGACCATGCCTGTCGGCCCCCGGCTAGGAGGCGGCGTCGAGGCGCTCCCGTTGGGGGACCACCGTGTACTTCGGGTCGGCGGCCGAGGTGCGGCCGGCCTCCAGGATGCCGAAGCGGGTGCACAGGGAGCCGGCCGTGAGGGCGAGGCCGGACAGGGCCGTGAGGGTGCGGCTGCGGCCGGCGACCGTCGCGAGCAGTCCTCCTCCGGCCGTCAGCATCCGGGCGGTGCGCAGGAGGCGGCCCGCCCGGCCCAGCCGGTACGGCTCGCCGACGAGGCCCAGCCGGCGCTGCATGACCTCGCCCGCGACCGTCTCGACGGCCGCCCCGAGGGCCGCCACCGCGCGGGCGGGCCCGGCCTGGGGCCTGGGCGTGGCCAGCATGGCGACTCCCCCGGCGGCGGCCATCGCGCTGCCCGCGAACAGGAACGGCAGCTCCCGGTACGCCTCGTGCCAGGCGGGCACGGCGGTGTCGGCGACCAGGACGGCGGTGTAGGTGGCGGTCAGCGGGCCGGTCAGCGCGGTGGCCAGGAGCGCGGCGTCCCCGGCGGCCGGCAGGACGCCGGTCAGGTCGGAGGTGGCCGCGGCGGCCGACAGCCCGCCCTGGGCGGCCAGGATCCAGGAGCCGACGCTCATCGGCGAGGTGGGCTTGAAGACGCGCAGCATGTTGAGGAACCGCTCGGGTCTGCCCAGCTCGGCGGCGAGGAGGGCGGCGCCGATGCTCGCGCCCGCGGCGGCGGCCAGGCGGGCGGTGCGGGCGAGGCGGACGTTGCCGGTCAGCCGGGCCATGACGGCCACCGACGACGACACGCCTGACATACCACCCAGATAGAGATATGTCGGCATGTGGGGTTCGTGCCAGACGGGCGCCTTGATCACCGGGCGGCCGTAGTACGACCGGAACTCGGCCTCCGGCACGACGGCCTTCTCCCCGCCTCCACCCTTCACTGTGCTGCCCTCACCGGACATCGCACCCGGAGAACCCTTCACCGGGCACCCCGCCCGGGAACGGCCCGGCGCGACCCCAGGAAGGCGAACGCCACCGTGCCCGCCACCGACAGGGCCGCCGCCCCGGCCCAGCGCCACATCGCCGGCAGGTCGCGCGTGGTGACCACCGGGTCCGGCGGCAGGCCGTACACCTCGGGCTCGTCCAGCAGCAGGAAGAACGCCCCCGCTCCCCCCACCCCGTCGGACGGGCTCTCGCCGTACAGGCGGGCCTCCTCGTGGCCGTCGGCGCGCAGCCGCGTCACCCGCTCCTCCGCGCGCTCCCGCAACTCGTCCAGGGGCCCGAACTGGATGGAGTCGGTGGGGCACGCCTTGGCGCAGGCCGGTTCGAGGCCGCCGCGCTGCCGGTCGTAGCACATCGTGCACTTCCAGGCGCGCCCGTCGTCCTCCCGCCGGTCGATCACCCCGTACGGGCAGGCCGGCACGCAGTAGCCGCAGCCGTTGCAGATGTCGGCCTGCACCACCACCGTGTCGAACTCGGTGCGGAACAGCGCCCCCGTCGGGCAGACGTCCAGGCAGGCGGCGTGCGTGCAGTGCTTGCACACGTCGGAGGACATGAGCCACCGCTCCACCCCGTCGTCGCCGTCGCCGGCCTGGTCACCGTCTCCGGTCTGGTCGCCGTGGACGGCCACCGGGCGCGACTGCTCGATGAACGCCACGTGCCGCCAGGTGCTCGCGCCCAGCATGCCGGTGTTGTCGTAGGAGGTGGCCTCGAAGACGAACCCGTCGTCGGGCAGCTGGTTCCACTCCTTGCAGGCCACCTCGCACGCCTTGCACCCGATGCAGACGCTGGTGTCGGTGAAGAACCCCATCCGCTCAGCCATGGCGGTACGTCTCCAGCAGGTCGAGCGCCGCCCGGCCCCTCGGCCGCCGGCCCGGCCGTACGTCGCAGGTCATCGCCTTGCCCTCCTGGATGTAGACGTTCGGGTCGAGCACCAGCGGCGTCAGGTCGTTGACGACGTCGCCGGTGACCAGGCCGCCGCCGCCCCACCCCCAGTGGTACGGCAGCCCGATCTGGTGGATCACCCTGCCCTCGACGCGCAGCGGCCGCATGCGCCCGGTGACCAGCACCCTGGCCTCCAGGACGGCCCGGCTGGTCACGATCGTGGCCCAGTCGCCGTCGGCCAGCCGCAGGCGGGCCGCGAGCCGCGGGTCGATCTCGCAGAACAGCTCGGGCTGCAGCTCGGCGAGGTAGGCCAGCGGCCGGCTCATGCCGCCCGCCGTGTGGTGCTCGGTCAGCCGGTACGTGGTCAGCACGTAGGGAAAGGCCGGCCCCGGCGCGTTGTACGGGCTCTCCGGGCGGTCGTAGGTGCGGCGGGCGGGGTTGGCCCACTGGCCGTACAGGGGATTGGCGACCGGCGACTCGTGCGGCTCGTAGTGGGCGGGCAGCGGCCCGTCGGCGAGCCCGGCCGGCACGTACAGCCAGCCCTTGCCGTCGGACTGCATGATGAACGGGTCGGTGCCGGCGAGCGCGGCCTCGGCCCGCGCGCCCTCCGGCGGCACGTAGCCGGGCGGCTTGCCGATCTCGCAGTCGGGCACGTCGTGGCCGGTCCACTCGCCACGCTCGGCGTCCCACCACACGTACGCCTTGCGCTCGCTCCAGGGGCGGCCGTCGGGGTCGGCTGAGGCCCGGTTGTAGAGGATGCGCCGGTTGGCCGGCCACGCCCAGCCCCATTCGGGCGCCACGACGCTCTGCTCGCGGCCGGGGCGGCGTCGGGCGGCCTGGTTGACCTCGTCGGCGTAGACGCCGCAGTAGATCCAGCACCCGCAGGCCGTGGACCCGTCGGGCCTGAGCTCGGTGGACGAGGACAGGGCCCGTCCGTCGGGGCCGACCCCGTTGATCTCGCGGAGCACGGCCTCGGCCGAGGGGTCCCCGTGCTCGCCGTGCTCGGGGTAGTCCCAGGTCAGCTCGCGTACCGGGCGGTCGGTCTCGTCGCCGGTCATCCGCTGCCTGACGAGCCGGCCGAGGTGGTAGTAGAACCACAGGTCGCTGCGGCAGTCGCCGGGCGGGTCGAGCGCCTTCTCGCGCCACTGGAGCAGCCGCTGGGTGTTGGTGAAGGTGCCCTCCTTCTCCACGTGGCTGGCGGCGGGCAGGAAGAACACCTCGGTGCCGATGTCCTCGGTACGCAGCTCGCCGGTCTCCAGCTCCGGGCCGTCCCGCCAGAACGTGGCGGTCTCCACCAGGGTCAGGTCGCGTACCACGAGCCAGTCGAGGTTGGCCAGGCCGAGGCGCTGCGCCCGGCCGCCGGAGGAGCCGACGGCGGGATTCTCCCCGATCACGAAGTAGCCCTTGACGGTGCCGTCGATCTGGCCCATCACCGTGGTGTAGTGGCCGTGGTCGCCGGTCAGGCGGGGCAGGTGGCCGAAGCAGTAGTCGTTGGCCTCGGTGGCCGCCTCGCCCCACCACGCCTTGAGCAGGCTCACCAGGTACGAGCGCCGGTTGCCCCAGAAGCCGGTCTCGCCGCCCTCGCGCTCCAGGTAGTGGTTCAGGTCGTCGTGCCGGTGGGCGTCGGGCATGGCGAGGTAGCCGGGCAGGAGGTTGAACAGCGTCGGGATGTCGGTGGAGCCCTGGATGCTGGCGTGGCCGCGCAGGGCCATGATGCCGCCGCCGGGCCGGCCCATGTTGCCGAGGAGGAGCTGCAGGATCGAGGCGGTGCGGATGTACTGCGCGCCGACGGTGTGCTGGGTCCAGCCGACCGAGTAGACCCAGGCGGTGGTGCGCTCCCGGCCGGAGTTGGCGGTGACGGCCTCGGCCAGCTCGGCGAAGCCGTCCCGGGAGATGCCGCACAGCCGCTCGACCAGCTCCGGGGTGTAGCGGGCGAAGTGCCGCCTGAGGATCTGGTAGACGCAGCGCGGGTGCGTCAGCGTCGGGTCGGTGCTGGGGCTGGGGTGCGCGCCGGCGCCGCCCGCGCCGTAGGTGTCGGGCCCGGCCGCGGCGGCGTGCCGCGGGCCGCCCTCCGCCTCCTCGGCCGCCGGTTGCGCGCCCGTGGACTCGCCCGTGGTGGACTCATACGCCCAGCTTCTCGGGTCGTACGTGGCGCTCCCCGGGTCCCAGCCGGAGAACAGGCCGTCGAGGTCCTCGGTGTCGCGGAAGTCCTCCGACACGATCGTGGCGGCGTTGGTGTAGGCCAGCACGTACTCCCGGAAGTCGAGCCCGTTCTCCAGCACGTGGTTGATCAGCGCGCCGAGCAGGACGATGTCACTGCCCGCGCGGATCGGCAGGTGCCGGTCGGCCACCGCGCTGGTGCGGGTGAAGCGCGGATCCACGTGGAAGACCTTGGCGCCCCGCTGCTTGGCCTCCATCACCCACTGGAAGCCCACGGGGTGGCATTCGGCCATGTTGGAGCCCTGGATGACGATGCAGTCCGCCCTGGCCAGATCCTGCTGGAAGGTGGTCGCGCCGCCGCGCCCGAAGCTGGTCCCCAGACCGGGGACGGTGGAGGAGTGTCAAATACGGGCCTGGTTCTCCACCTGGATGGCGCCGAGGGCGGTGTAGAGCTTCTTCATCAGGTAGTTCTCTTCGTCGTCGAGCGTCGCCCCGCCCAGGCCGGCGATGCCCATCGTGCGGCGCACGACCCTGCCCTCGTGGGTCTCCTGCCACGTCTCCCGCCGCGTGCGCACCACCCGGTCGGCGATCATCTCCATCGCAGTCGCGAGGTCGAGCCGTTCCCATTCCGTGCCGTACGGCCTGCGGTGGAGCACCTGCGTCTGGCGGCCCGGATGGGTCACGAGCTGCTTGCTGGCCGAGCCCTTCGGACACAGCCGCCCGCGCGAGATCGGCGAGTCGGGGTCGCCCTCGATCTGGGTGACCCGGCCGTCCTTGACGTAGACGAGCTGGCCGCAGCCGACCGCGCAGTACGGGCAGACGGAGCGGGCCACCTTGTCGGCCTCCTCGGTGCGGGGCCGGAGCGCGTCGGTACGGGCCGAGCGCGCGGCGGCGCCTCGTCCGTCCTCGCCCCTGAGCTGCCGGACCACCGGCCAGCGGGCGAACCACCCACTACCTGGCACGAGCGGGGTCCTGCCCGGTTTCGCCGGATCTATTCCTGGCGTCCCGTCGTCGGTGAGGGAATGCGACCGGGTGACCGGCCGTTGCCCTGGACGTGGGTCCGTTCCGGGGCCCGCCCGGACGAGACGCGCCGTACCCGGCCTGACAAGACGACGCTCCCACGAGAGGAGCCGTCATGGCCTGGTTCATGATCGTCGCTGCCGGCCTGTTCGAGGTCGCCATGGCCTACTCGCTGAAGCTCAGCGACGGGTTCTCGTCGCTCCCGCCGAGCATCTGCTTCGGCGTCTTCGCGGTCGCCAGCTTCGGCCTGCTCGCGTTCGCCCTGAAGAGCCTGGAGGTCGGCACGGCCTACGCGGTGTGGACGGGCATCGGCCGACCTGTCCGCCCTCCGGCAGCGCCACCCGAGCCGGAAGTCATCCAGGTCTTGACCACTTGATGGGCTTTCCTTCTGATCGACCTGCACGGGGGTTCACCCTTCGGTCATGAGGCCTTCATAACCTCGCATATGTGCCCAAGATGACCGCGATGCTCCTGTCCCTGCTGCTCACCGCCGCCGGGCTGACGGTTCACGTGGTGTGGAGCCCGCCCGCGAGGACGGCGACCGCCTCGGACCGTACGGACACGATCGTCGCGTCGGGCTCGACGGCGCAGCTCACGGCGATGAACGCCTGGCGGGCGGACTTCGAGGCGATCCATCCCGGCACGAGGATCGACTACCGGGCCGACGGCTCCGGCGCCGGCGTGCGCGACTTCATCCGGGGCGCCACCGCGTTCGCGGGCTCGGACCGCGTGATGAACCCCCGGGAGCAGGCGGAGGCCGACGGGCGGTGCCGCGGCCGGGCGCTGCACCTGCCGATGGTGGTGGGGCCGATCGCGGTGGCCTACAACCTGCCGTCCGTCCCGGGCCTGAGGCTGTCGCCCGGCACCCTCGCCGGGGTGTTCGGCGGGCGGATCACCACCTGGGACGACCCGTCGATCGCCGCGGAGAACCCCGGCGCGGACCTCCCCCAGGGCGACATCGAGGTCCTCCACCGCTCCGACGACTCGGGCACGAGCCACGGCTTCGCCGCCTACCTGGCCGCGGGCGGCTCCCCGTCGCACCGGTCATGGGAAACGTGGCCGGTGGCGGGACGCGGGGTCCAGGGCTCCGACGGCATGGCCACGGCCATCCGGGACGCCTGGGGGTCGATCGGGTACGTGGAGTACGGGTTCGCGGGCCGCGCGGGGCTGGCCACGGCGAAGGTCCGCAACGGCGCGGGCGAGTTCGTCGCGCTGTCGCCCGAGGGCGCGACCCGGGGGCTGGAGGACGCCCGGATCGCCGACGGAGTCGGCGGCCTGGAGATGACACTCGACTACACGGGCAGGAGGCGGGGGGCGTACCCGATCGTCCTGGTCACCTACGAGATCGTCTGCGCGCGGGGGACGGCGCCGCTCACCCGGAGCTTCCTGCGGTACGCGGCGGGCAACGCGGGCCAGTCGTACCTGTCGCTGCTCGGCTACGCCCCGATGCCGCAGGAGGTCATCGCCCGGGTACGGGCCCGCCTGCTCGCCATGGCCTGAACGACCGGAGACAACGGGCAGGCCGTCTCAGGTGTCGTCGTGGTCGGGGTCGTAGTCGGTGGGCTCGGCGGGCAGCGTGTAGCGGTCGGCGATGAGGCCGGCGATCCGCCGCCGCCCGGACTCCGCATCCTCACGGCAGTCCCGCTCCGCCGCCGCGACCTCCTCCGCCAGATCCGCGTCGCCCAGGCTCTCGCGGATCCAGGTGGAGTAGTCGCCCCGCCGCAGGTGGTGCAGCCACGTCTCGTCGTCCACGCCCTCGGCCAGCTCGACGAACGTGTGCAGGTTGCGCGCCCGCAGCCGCAGCCGTCCCTCGGCGCCGGTGAAGTAGAAGCTCTTGTCCTTGGACATCGTGCCGGCCGCGTACTTGCGCCGGTGCCGCGTCCGCTCCACCTCGCCGGGCGCCGGTGTGACGCGCCGCGCCGCTTCCGTGCCGACCCGCCACAGCGCGACGTCGCCGTCCCGCGGCGACCCCGCGCGCGGCGGGTCGTACCCGGCGGCGGTGGCGAAGGCCGCCAGCGTGGCCGTGGGGTCCCGGCCCACGGCCAGGACGGAGGTCATGAGCCGCAGGGCGGCCGGGCTCACCGCGTCGGGATGAACGGTGATCATCAGTAGCGAGCCGACGTCCCCGGCCGCGTGCAGCGGCACGTGCCTCAGCTCGGCGGGCATCACGTGGTGGACCTCGTCGACCACCACCCAGTGCGGGTGCCCGAGCCCGGCCCTCAGGGAGGCGAGACGGGGCAGCAGCTCGGCGAAGTACGCGGGCCGGTCCCGCAGCCGCAGCCCGATCAGGTTGACCACGACGCTCTGGTCCGGCAGCCGCAGCGCGTGCAGGACCTCCTCGACGGCGGGCACCCGCTCCGGGTCGCCGAGGACGATCACGCCGGGGTAGTCGGCGTAGTCGCCCTCCGGGTCGACGATCACGCACTGGTAGCCGGCGCCGACCAGCCGCTCCAGCAGCGCCGTGGTCACCGTGGACTTCCCGCTCCCGGACGGGCCGGCCACCATCATCCCCACCCCGTACGGGGGCAGCCGCACCTCACCGCCGCCACCGCCGCCTCCACCGTCACCGTCACCGCCACCGCCATCGTCGCCGAGGAGGATGTGCCTGCGGGGCACCTCCACGGCGTCCAGCTCGCCCGAGAGCATCAGCCCGGCCAGCTCCGTCACCCCGGCGCCGGCCTCGCCCGCCAGGCGCACGTCGCAGGTGTCCTTGAGCGAGGGCAGGGCGTTGGCGACGGCGGCCCCGCACTCGGCGGCGGTGAGGAAGGCGTGGTCGTTCTCCGCGTCGCCGACCGCGACGACGCTGCGCGGCGACAGCTCCAGGCGCTCGACGGCGGCGGCCAGGCCGCTCGCCTTGTTCACTCCAGGGGGCAGCACCATGACCGCGCCCTTGTTGTAGATCACCTGTAGCTCCAGGCCCAGGTCACGGATCGCGGCGAGGACCTGGACGTCGTACGGGGTCCTCGTGGCGACCAGCACCCGTCCGACGCCGAGCGGGCTGACCCCCTCGGCGCGCAGCCGCTCGGCGAGGTCGGGCGGCGGCGCGTCGGCCAGCGGTTCGGCGTGCCGCTGCGCGGGGTCGTACAGCAGGCCGCCGTTCTCGGCGACCACGAGGTCGAACACGCCGGCGTGCGGGAAGACCGCCAGCAGGTCCTCCAGCTCGCGCCCGGTCACCATGAGCAGCTTGACCCCGGCCCGGGAGAGCCGCTCCAGCACCTCGACCGTCTCCGGCTCGACCCGGCCGTTCCTGGCGAGGGTCCCGTCGTAGTCGCAGGCCAGTGCGTGATAGCGCATGCCCGCCCCCTACCCCGCCTGACCGGGACATCCGGACCGCCGGGTGAACATCCGGCCTCCGGTCGCGCCGTCTCAGGGACAGGCGGCCCTGAGCCCGTCGAGCAGGACGATCGTGAGCGGGTCGCCAGGCCGGGCGCCGGGACGGCAGATCGCCACGTCGAGCAGGTCGAGCACCTCCTGCGGGGTGATGCCGCGGCACACGCTGCCCTCCTCCCAGGCCTGCCGGACGAGGCCGCCCAGCAGCGCGTCGGCCTCCCGGAGCAACCGCACCTACCTGCGCTGACGCCGGATCGAAGCGGTCGTCCCGGAGAAGGCCGATCAGGCGGCCAACCGCAAGAAGCGCAGCTGCCGCGGCCGCCGGCCGGTCACGCATGATCCCTATCTCTACAAGCAGCGCAACACGGCCGAACGCTGCATCAACCGGATGAAGGAGTGGCGTGGCGTGGGCTGGCCTTCCGGTTCGACAAGACGCCGCACAGGCACTGGTGCTGATCGGAGCTTCGCCGTCGGCGCCACTGGTCAGGACGCTTGTCGGAGCCGGTATCGGTAGCGCGATGGCGCCTCTCCTACCTCTCGTTTGAAGGCAGTGCTGAAGACGCTTTCCGATGTGTAGCCACGTTGCACGGCGAGGGCCCCGATCCGGACGTCGTCGTCGCTCAGCGCCCGCTGGGCCAGCAGCATCCGCCAGGAGTTGAGGTAGGTCAGAGGGGGACACCGGCCACGGAGCGGAACCGCACGGCGAACGACGTCCGCGACATCGCCGCCGCACGGGCCAGTTCCGCCAACCCCCAGGGCCGGCCCGGTTCGCGGTGCATGAGGGTCAGCGCGGGACGCAGCCGGTCGTCGGTCAGCGCCCGCAGCCACCCCGGCGGCAGTTCGGCCTGGCCCAGGTAAGCCCGAAGCACCTCCAAGATCAGCAGCTGGGCGTATCGGCGTGCGGCAAAGGCAGCGCCCATCCGCTCGGCCGTCACCTCCTCGACCAGGCGGTCGACGCACGCCCGTCGAGGTGGATCCGGCGTGTATCGCGGTGCCGTGCCTGGCTGTGTCCGGCGCGCACGACCTGCCGGACTTCCGCGAGATCGGCGCCCGGCTTCCCGAGCGGCTGCGACAGGCCCGCCACGTCGAGCTGGCCTGGGCCGGTCACCTGCCCAGTCTCGAACGGCCCACCGAGGTGCCGGAGTTCCTGCGGGTCACGGCTCCATCCGCGCGGGCCAATATTTCCTCCTGAGCCGGCACAGGTCGGGGAAGCTTGTCTGTTGACCGGGTAGGTAATGCATGAAGTATGGGGTCATGGCACTCTGGACTCCGGACCCCACGTTCTACCCCTCGCCGCGCGACGCCGCCGCCGCGCCTCCCGAGCGGCTGGCCTACGTGGCCGCGTTCGACCGCCGGGCTGCCCGGCCCGACGCGATCGCCGTCGTCGACACCGACCCGTCCTCGCCCGGCTACGGTCAGGTGACCGGCTGGACCGATCTGCCCAACACGGGCGACGAGCTGCACCACTTCGGCTGGAACGCCTGCAGCAGCGCCCTGTGCCCCTACGCCCCGCACCCCCACGTCGAGCGCCGCTACCTGGTCGTGCCGGGGCTGCGTTCCTCCCGCATCCACATCCTCGACACCAAGGACCGGATCAGCCCGGAGATCGTCAAGGTGATCGAGCCCGAGGAGCTGGCCCGGCGCGCCGGGTACTCGCGGCCGCACACCGTCCACTGCGGCCCCGAGGGCCTCTACGTCTCGGCGCTCGGCGGCGCGAACGGCGAGGAAGGGCCGGGCGGGATCGCGATCCTCGACCACCAGTCGTTCGAGGTGCTCGGCCGCTGGGAGATGGACCGGGGCCCGCAGTACCTGTCCTACGACTTCTGGTGGCACATCAACCACGACGTGCTCGTCACCTCGGAGTGGGGCACGCCGTCCATGATCGAGGACGGGGTGGTGGGCGAGCTGCTCCTCGGCCGCAAGTACGGGCACCGCCTGCACTTCTGGGACCTGCGCAAGCGCCGCCACCTCCAGGAGGTGGACCTGGGCGACCAGTACCAGATGACGCTGGAGCTGCGCCCGGCGCACGACCCGACCAGGACGTACGGCTTCGCCTGCGTCGTCGTCAGCGTCGAGGACCTGTCGGCCTCGGTGTGGACGTGGTTCCAGGAGGGCGGCCGCTGGCAGGCGCGCAAGGTGATCGACATCCCGGCCGAGCCCGCCGGCGAGCAGGACCTGCCGGACGTGCTCAAGCCGTTCGGCGCGGTGCCGCCGCTGGTCACCGACATCGACCTGTCGGTGGACGACCAGCGCCTGTACGTCTCCTGCTGGGGCACCGGGGAGCTCAAGCAGTACGACGTGAGCGACCCGTTCAAGCCCGTCGAGCTGGGCTCGCTGCGGATCGGCGGCATCGTCCGGCGCGAGTCGCACCCGGCCGCCGACGGCCCGCTGAGCGGCGGCCCCCAGATGGTCGAGGTCAGCAGGGACGGCAGGCGCGTCTACCTGACCAACTCCCTGTACGGCGCCTGGGACGACCAGTTCTACCCCGACGGCGTCGGCGCCTGGCTGGCCAGGATCGACACCGATTCGTTCACCTTCGATGAGCGGTTCCTGCCGCACGGCGACGCCTTCCGCGGCCTGCGCCCGCACCAGGTGCGGCTGCAGGGCGGCGACGCCTCGTCCGACTCCTACTGCTACCCCTGACCGGCCGCCCATGACCGTCGCCGCCGCTCTGCTGCTGGGCGCCTTCCACGGCCTGAACCCGGCCATGGGCTGGCTGTTCGCGGTGGCCCGCGGCCTGCAGGAGCGCAGCAGGGACATGCTGCTGGCCTCGCTGCCGGCGATCGCCGCCGGTCACCTGGCCTCCGTCGCGCTGGTCGCGGTCGTGGTCGGCGTGACCGGCTCGCTCACGACCGCCACCGTGCTGTCGGTCGCCGGCGGTGTGACGCTGGTCGCCTTCGGCCTGTGGCGGCTGCTGTCGAAGCGGCACTTCCGCTGGGTGGGGATGCGGCTGTCCCTGCCGCAGCTCGCCGCCTGGTCGTTCCTCATGTCGTCGGCGCACGGCGCCGGCCTGATGCTGGTCCCCGTCTTCGCCGGTCTGGCCGCCGAGGGGGGCGGCCCGGCCGGGGGCGGTCACGCGGGCCACGCCGTCGCCGGCGGCCTGGGCGTGGCGCTGTGGCACACGCTCGGGATGTTCACGGTCGCCGGCGTGGTGGCGGTGCTCGTCTACGAGGTGGCCGGGCTGGCCGTCCTGCGCCGCGCGTGGTTCAACGTGGACCGCATGTGGGCCGCCGCGCTGGTCGCCGCCGGCATCGTCACCCTGCTGCGCGCCTGAGCGCCCGAGGATCGTCGCGGCGCTCGTTCACGGCGGGGCGGCGATCTGGGCGGCCAGGTGGCCGGCGCCGTAGCCGTTGTCGATGTTCACGACCGCGACGCCGGGCGCGCACGCGTTGAGCATGGCCAGCAGGGGCGCCAGCCCGCCGAACGCCGCCCCGTACCCGACCGACGTCGGCACGGCCACCACCGGCGCGGAGATCAGCCCGGCCACCACACTCGGCAGCGCCCCGTCCATGCCCGCCGCCACGACCACGACGCGGGCGGAGCGCAGCAGGTCGAGCAGGCCGAGCACGCGGTGCAGCCCGGCCACGCCCACGTCCACGACCAGCTCACAGGGCCGGCCCAGGTAGCGGGCGGTCAGCTCGGCCTCGCGCGCCACCGGCAGGTCGGAGGTGCCCGCGGCCAGCACGACCACCTGCCCGCCGAAGGGCGGCGGGGGTTCGGGCGGCCACACGAGCAGCCGGGAGTCCGGATCGTGGCGGGCGTCGGGCAGCTCGGCCAGCACGGCCCGCGCGTGCTCGGGCTCGGCCCGCGTGAACAGCGTCGCCCCTCCCGCCGCCCCGGCCGCCGCCGCCCCGGCCGCGACGGCCGGCGGGAGCGCCGTCCGGGTGCGTTCGCTCAGCTCGGCGGCGATCGCGCGGACCTGCTCCGGGGTCTTTCCCGCGCAGTACACCGCCTCCGGGTAGCCCCGGCGGGCCGCCCTGTCGTGGTCCAGCCGGGCGAACGACTCCGGCGCGCTCCAGCCGTCAGCCACGCCGCGCCCCCGCGTCCGGCCCCTGCACCAGAGGCAGGGTGAAGGCGCCCGACTGGATGCCGGCCAGATCGACGGCCACCATGCGGAACCCGGCCTCCCGCACCGCCGACAGCGCCGGCTCGCGCAGGTCGCCCGCGAGCCGCGCGATCTCGGCGACGGGCACCTCGATCCTGGCGACCTCGCCGTGGTGGCGCACCCGGCAGTCCGTGAAGCCCAGCTCCCGCAGCGCCGCCTCGGCCCGCTCCACCTGGGCCAGCTTCTCGGGCGTGACCTCGGAGAAGTGCGGGATGCGGGAGGCCAGGCAGGGAGCGGCCGGCTTGGCGGCGCTCGGCAGGCCGAGGGCGGCGGCGATGCGGCGGACCTCCGCCTTGTCCACGCCCGCGTCGGCCAGCGGCCGCAGCACCTGGTGCCGGGCGGCGGCCCGGCTGCCGGGCCGGTCGGGGCGGCGGACGTCGTCGGCGTTCTCCCCGTAGGCCACGGCGGTGATGCCGTGCGCGGCGGCGACCTCGTCGGAGATGCGGACGAACAGCTCGTTCTTGCAGTGGAAGCAGCGGTCCGGGCCGTTGGCGCGGTACGCGGGCAGGTCGCCCTCGTGGGTGGCGACCTCGACCACCCGCGCGCCGACGTACGCGGCGACCTCGTGGGCCACCGCCCGCTCGGCGGCGGCGAGGCTCGGCGAGACGCCCAGCACCGCGATCACCCGGTCCGCCCCCAGCTCCCGTACGGCGAGCGCCAGCAGCACGGAGGAGTCCACGCCCCCGGAGAAGGCGACGCCGAGCCGCCCGGAGGCGTGCAGCAGCGCGCCGACACGGTCGGCGGCCTCGGCCGCTGGGCCGGTGAGTGAGGGGAGCATGCCGGGTGCCTCCGGTTCGTGGATCGGTCGCGTGCTCAAGGCCGGTCCGGGGGGTAGATGCCGTGGCGGAGCATCCGCCACACCCGCTCGGCCGCCTGCCGCCGGGCCGGCGCGGGGGTCCTGCGCAGCACCCCGGCGAGCATCCCGACGGCCATGACCAGGTCCTCGGTCGTCAGGTCCGCCCGGACCGCGCCGGCGCGGCGGGCCCGGCCGAGCACGTCGTCCAGCAGGTCGGCCACCCGGCCACGCACCGCGATCATGCGGGGGTCGGCCGGCGACACGCTCACCATGTCGATGAACGCCGTGGAGGCGATGGTGTGCTCGGTCATCAGGGCCAGCACGTCGTCGAGGGTGGCGCCCGGCTCGGCGGCCAGGGCCTCCAGCTCGCTCACGCCGTCCTCGAAGACGGCCAGCGCGAGGCTGACACGGTCGGGGAAGTGCCGGTACAGGCTGCCCTGGCCGACCCCGGCGGCCCGCGCGATCGCGCTGAGCGGGGCGTCGTACCCGGAGCCGGCGAAGACGTGGCTGGCCGCCGCGATGAGCGCGGCCCGGTTCTCCGCCGCGGCACTCGGTCCCCTGTTGGGTCGACGCGTATCCGACATGGAGCCTAGAGTAGCAACCGGACAATATTGTCCGGTTGCTCGGCCGCCCCGCTCGACACATGCCCGGGGTGGGGCTACGGTGACAACCGGACAACATTGTCCGGTGGCGCGGCGGCATCCCATCAGCGGGCCGGTCTCCGCGACCGGTCTTGGCCATCCAGGAGGACATGTGACGGACATCCAGGACTACCCGTTCCCCGCCCCCGGCGCCCTGGAGCCGCCGGAGGAGTGGGCCGAGCTGCGCGGCCGCTGCCCCGTGGCGCCCATCCGGCTGGCCAGCGGGGACGAGGCGCTGCTGCTCACCCGGTACTCCGACGTCAAGGACCTGCTGTCGGACCCGCGCTTCACCCACCACCTCGTGGCCGACGACGCCGCCAACATCACGGCGAACGAGGGCGGAGGCGTGTTCGCCAGCGGCGGCACCACGGTCAGGGGTGAGGCGCACCGGGAGTGGCGCAAGCTGATCGGCAAGGCCTTCACCGCCAAGCGCGTCTCGGCCATGCAGCCCGGCATCGAGGCGGCGGCCCACCGCCTGGTGGACGAGATGGTCGAGCAGGGCTCGCCCGCCGACCTGGTGGCCGCGCTGGGGTTCCCGCTGCCGGTGTGGGTGATCTGCGAGCTGCTCGGGGTGCCGGACTCCGACCGTGACCGGTTCGCGCACTGGTCGGACACGCTGCTGAGCCTGACGAAGTACACCCAGGAGGAGATCGACGCCGCGCAGGCCGACTTCGCCGCGTACATGCGCGCGCACGCCGCGGCCAAGCGGGCCGAGCCGGGTGACGACCTGGTCAGCGAGCTGATCACCCTCGTCGGCGCGCTCGACGGCCGGGTCACCGAGGAGATGACGGTGATGACGGCCCAGGGACTGCTGGTCGCGGGCCATGAGACCACCGCCAACATGATCGGCAAGATGGTGGCCATGCTGCTGGCCGACCGCACCCGCTGGGAGCGGCTCGTCGCCGACCCCTCGCTCATCCGCACCGCGGTCGAGGAGTGCCTGCGCTACGACGCCAACTTCGGCTTCGGCATCCCCCGCTACATCAGCGAGGAGGTCGAGATCGGCGGCACGACCCTGCCGAAGGGCGCCACGGTCGTGTGCAGCCTGTCCTCGGCCAACCGCGACGAGAGCGCCTTCGAGGGCGCCGCGGACATGGACCTGACCCGCTCCCCCAACCCGCACCTGATCTTCGGCGCCGGCCCGTACGCGTGCCTCGGCCAGTCCCTGGCCCGCACGGAGCTGCAGACCGTCCTCAAGGTGCTGATCGATCGCCTGCCCACGCTGGAGCTGGCCGTGCCCGCCGACGTCCTGGCCCGCCGCGAGGGACTGATCGTCGGTGGCCTGGAGCAGGTGCCGGTGCGGTGGTGACCGCTCCGCCTCCTCGCGCCCACGACTGAACCGGAAGGAAGGACGAACGTGAACATCACCGTCGACACCGACAAGTGCTGCGGCGCGGGAACGTGCGCGCTGCTCGCGCCCGACGTCTTCGACCAGGGAGAGGACGACGGCATCGTGATCCTGCTGGACGCCACGCCGCCCGAGGCGCTGCACGCCGTCGTCCGCGAGGCGGCCGGCGTGTGCCCGGCCGCCGCGATCAGCGTGGAGGAGCGGTCTTGACGGTCCAGGCCGACGTGCTCGTCGTGGGCGCCTCCGCGGGCGGCCTCGCCGTCGCCGAGGCGCTGCGGCGCCACGGCCACCAGGGCCGCCTGACCGTCCTGGGCGCCGAGCGGCACCCGCCCTACGACCGGCCGCCGCTGTCCAAGCAGGTGCTCTCCGGTGCCTGGGAGCGTGAGCGGGCGCACCTGCGGACGGCGGACCAGCTCGCCGGGCTGGACGCCGAGTTCGTGCTCGGCGACCCCGCGGTCCGGTTCGACGCCGCCGCGCGCGAGGTGCTGACCGCCTCCGGCCGGACGCTGCGCGCGGAGGCCGTCGTCCTGGCCACGGGCCTGACGCCGGCCCGGCTTCCCGGCCAGGACGGGCTGGCGGGCGTGCACGTGCTGCGCACCCTGGACGACGCGCTCGCGCTGCGCGAGCACCTGCTGGCCGGTCCGCGTCTCGTCGTGGTGGGCGAGGGCGTCCTGGGCGCCGAGGTGGCCGCCACCGCGCGCGGCATGGGCCTCGACGTCACGCTCGCCGGCCTGGGCCGGGCCGTGCTCGCCGACCAGCTCGGCGAGCGGATCGGCGGGGCGCTCACGCGGCTGCACGCCGACCGGGGCGTCCGGCTGCGGCTCGGTGTCGCCGTCCGGGAGCTCACCGGCTCCGGCGGCCACGTCACGGGGGTACGGCTGGCCTCCGGCGAGCTGCTGCCCGCCGACGCGGTCGTGGTGGCGATCGGCTCACGGCCGGCGACCGGCTGGCTGGCCGGCAGCGGCCTGACGGCGGACGACGGGGTGGCCTGCGACTCCGGCTGCCGCGCGGCCTCCGGCGTCTACGCGGTGGGCGACGTCGCCTCCTGGCACCACGAGGGGCTCGGCAGACGGCTGCGGCTGGAGAACCGGACGAACGCCGTCGAGCAGGCCCAGGTCGTGGCCGCCAACATCCTCGGCGCGAACCGGTCGTACACGCCGGTCCCGTACTTCTGGACCGACCAGTACGACGTCAAGCTCCAGGCTCACGGCCTGCCCACGGCGGGCGCCGAGGTGGAGGTGGTCGAGGGCGACCCGGAGGAGGGCCGCTTCGTCGCGCTGTACCGGGAGGGCGGCACGGTCACCGGTGTGCTCGGCTGGAACATGGCCAAGGCGGCCCGCCTGCACCGCCGGCACGTGACCGACGCCATGACCGGCTCCCGGCTGGGCGCCGAGGCCGCGGCGGGCGGGGCGGTCACCGTGTCGTAGTGGCAGGGGTCAGGGGCGGGGCCAGGGCCGTCCGGCGAGGCGCTCGACGTCGGTGTTGAACCGCCTGAGGTAGGCGGCGAACGTGGCGACCTCCTCGGGCGTCCAGTTCACCAGCACCTTCTCCAGGCCGTTGATGTTCTTGGCCCGCTCGTCGTCGAGGTACTGCTCCCCGGCCCTCGTCAGGCGGAACTTGCGGGCCATCCCGCCGTCGGGATCGGGGATGCGCTCGACCAGGCCGGAGCGCAGCAGGGCCGAGGTGTGCCGGTTCAGGGTGGAGACGTCCAGGCCGAACGCGTCGCTGAGCTGCCCGATCGACATCATGCCTTCCAGCCGGACGCGGCTGAGCAGGATGTACGCCATGCGGTCGATGTGACGGTGCCGTCCGAGCAGCATGGTCTCGTACTCGATGAGGTCCGTGGGCTTGTCCATGCCAGTCCTTCTTGCCGTCAGTGCGCGCCAGCATATCTATCACACCGTATGTGCAACCTACATATTCAGTGCATACGGCACATCCTGTGCACAGCGCACATCGACTTTTAAAGCAGTCGCTTGACTTAAGCTGACTGTGCCGATTGACTGAGCTTGACCGAAATCGGTTCGGAGGGGGCGTTCGTGGGCCGAGACGACGGCGGGCCGGCGTGACCGCCCGGAGCGCGCGGGCCGTGCGGGTCGGCGAGACGCGGGAGCAGATCCTGACGGCGGCGGAGCGGCTGTTCGCCGAGCACGGCGTGTACGCCGTGTCCAACCGCCAGGTCAGCGAGGCCGCGGGGCAGGGCAACAACGCCGCGGTCGGCTACCACTTCGGCACGAAGGCCGACCTGGTGCGCGCCATCGCGCGCAAGCACGCCCAGCCGATCGAGCGCGCCCGCCGGCGGATGCTGGCCGAGATGGGCGACTCCACCGAGGTACGGGACTGGGTGGCCTGCCTGGTGCGCCCGGTCACCGACCACCTGGCCGCCCTGGGCAACCCCACCTGGTTCGCCCGGTTCGGCGCCCAGGTGATGACCGACCCGGCGCTGCGCGAGATCATGATCGACGAGTCCCTCACCTCGCCCTCGCTGCGGCAGATCATCGACGGGCTGCGCCGCCACCTGCCCGAGCTGCCGGAGGACGTGCGCGCCGAGCGCGCCGAGATGGGCGGCCAGCTCATGGTGCACATGTGCGCCGTACGGGAGCACGCCCTGGCCGAGGGCGTCCCCACCCCACGCTCCACCTGGCACGACGCCGCCACCGGACTGATCGACGCGATCACCGGTGTGTGGCTCGCCCCCGTCACGCGTGAGCCGTGACGACATGAGGTCGCACCGCCACGACCGCCCCGGGCGGGACGTGGCGACGCGTCCCTGCAAAGAGCCCCGCCCAAGGGTCCCGACCAAGGGTCCCGGCCAAGAGTCCCGACGATGAGGAGATCACGCGATGACCGACACGTTGAGCGAGGCCGGCGCCGGCCCGGCCGCCGTCCCGGAGTTCCCGATGGCCAGGGCCGCCACGTGCCCGTTCGACCCGCCGCCGGCCCTGCGGTCCCTGCAGGAGGAGGCGCCGCTGGTCAGGGTACGGCTGTGGGACGGCAGCACGCCGTGGCTGGTGACCCGCTACGCCGAGCAGCGGGCGTTGCTGGCCGACCCGCGGGTCAGCGCCGACTTCCTGCGCCCCGGCTACCCGATCTCGGCGCCCACCCCCAAGGGCGGGTTCATCAGCTTCATCCTGATGGACGACCCCGAGCACCACCGGCTGCGCCGCATGGTGCAGGCGCCGTTCACGGTCAAGCGGGTGGAGGGCATGCGCCCGGCCGTGCAGAAGATCGTGGACGACCTGATCGACGACCTGCTGGCCGGCCCTAAGCCGGTGGACCTGGTCGAGGCGTTCGCGCTGCCGGTCCCGTCGCTGGTGATCTGCGAGCTGCTCGGCGTCCCGTACGCCGGCCACGGCTTCTTCCAGGACAACAGCAAGGTCATCATCCGGCGGGACGCGAAGCCGGAGGAGCGGGCCGCGGCCGGCGGCCGGCTGGCCGCGTACCTGGACGACCTGGTGGGACGCAAGATCGCCGAGCCCGCGGACGACCTGCTGTCGCAGCTGGCCGGCCGGGTCACGGCCGGCGAGCTGAGCCGGGAGGAGGCCGCCCAGATGGGCGTGCTCCTGCTCATCGCCGGCCACGAGACCACCGCGAACATGATCGCGCTCGGCACGCTGGCCCTGCTGGAGAACCCGGACCAGCTCGCGCTCCTGCGTGACTCCGACGACCCCAAGCTGGTCGCCGGAGCCGTGGAGGAGCTGCTGCGCTACCTCAACATCACCCACAGCGGCCGCCGCCGGGTCGCCCTGGAGGACATCGAGATCGCCGGCCAGGTCATCCGCGCCGGCGAGGGCATGATCATGCCGAACGACATCGCCAACCGTGACCCCGGCACCTTCCCCGACCCCGACGACCTCGACATCCGCCGCGACGCCCGCCGCCACGTGGCGTTCGGCTTCGGCGTGCACCAGTGCCTGGGCCAGCCCCTGGCCCGCATGGAGCTCCAGGTCGTCTACAGCACCCTCTACCGGCGCATCCCCACCCTGCGCCTGGCCACGGACCTGGACAAGATCCCGTTCAAGCACGACGGCCAGGTCTACGGCGTCTACGAACTCCCCGTCACCTGGTAAACCCCACCGAGAGCAAGAGGAACCCGTGAAGATCACCATTGATCAGGACAAGTGTGTCGCCTCCGGGCAGTGCGTGACCGCCGCCATGGACGTGTTCGACCAGCGCGACGAGGACGGCATCGTGATCCTGCTCGACCCCACGCCGCCCGCCGAGCTGGCCGACGACGTCCGGCAGGCCGCGGCGGTCTGCCCCGCGCTGGCCATCCACGTGGAGGAGTGAGCCCTCAGGCCGGCGTGCCCGGGCCTTCGGACAGGACGCGCTGCGCCACGGCGAAGGCGGCGTTGGCGGCGGGCACACCGCAGTAGACGGCGGTCTGGAGCAGCACCTCGCCGATCTCGTCCGGGGTGAGGCCGTTGCGGAGGGCGGCGCGGACGTGCATGGCCAGCTCGTCGAGGTGGCCGCGGGCGACGAGCGCGGTGAGCGTGACACAGCTGCGGGTGCGGCGGTCCAGGCCCGGCCGGGTCCAGATCTCGCCCCAGGCGTAGCGGGTGATGAAGTCCTGGAAGTCCCTGGTGAAGCCGGTGGTGCCGGCGATCGCCCGGTTCACGTGCCCGTCGCCCAGCACCTCGCGCCGCACCCGCATGCCCGGCTCCGAGGGCAGGTGCGCGAGCAGCGCGGACGTGACCTTCTCCGGCTGGTCGACGTTGGCCAGGTGGGCGGCGCCCGGCACCTCCACGAGCGTGGCGCCGGTGATGCCGTCGGCCAGCTCCCTCGCGTGGGCGGGCGGCGTCGCCGGGTCGTCCCGCCCGGCCAGCACCAGCGTGGGAACGGTGATGTCTCCGAGGTCGCCCCGCAGGTCGTAGGCGGCCAGGGCGTCACAGCAGGCGGCGTACCCCTCCGGGTCCGTGGCCGCGAGGTCGTCCAGCAGCGCCCGGTCGGCGGGGCCGGCGAACCACCGCCCGGCGGTGGCCTCCAGCAGCGCCGCGGTGCCCTGCTCCCGGACCAGCCGCGCCCGCTCCCGCCAGGCCCGCGGCTCGCCGAACCGGGCGGAGGAGCAGATCATCGCCAGGGAGCGCACGCGGCCGGGGTGGCGCGCCGCCAGCGTCGCGCCGATCGCACCGCCGATCGAGACCCCCGCGTAGTGGAAGCCGCCCGTGCCGTCCGCCCCCTCCCTGCCGCCCGCGCCCGTCGTTCCGTCCGCGCTCTCCCCGTTTCCCGCTCCGGTCGTGCCGCCGGCTCCGGCCACGCCGCCCATTCCGGCCGCGTCGGCCACCTCCAGCACCTGCTCCGCGAGAGCGTCGATGGTGAGGGCGCCTCGGGGCCCCGGTGAGCCGCCGTGGCCGGGCAGGTCGAACCTGAGCACCCGGAACGTCCGGGTCAGCGCGGCGAGCTGCGGCTCCCACACGCGCGTCGACGTGCCGAGCGACGGCCCCAGCACGAGCGGCTCCCCGCCTTCGGGCCCGTCCAGCCGATAGCGCAGCGACGTCATCTCTCCTCCAGCGCCCGGTCGACGAGAGCCGCCGCGCAGCCGGGCGTGCCGTCCACGTCCAGGTTGGCGCGCATCCTGACGGGGTCCACCCGCAGGCCGCCGACCAGCTCGGCGGCGTCGCGGGCGGCACCGGCGACCAGTCGCAGCGCCTCGCGCAGCGGCTGCCACTCGGCGTGCCAGGCCCCGGCGGGCCGCTCGTCCTCGGCGGCCAGCGAGCCGTACAGGATCGCGGCGAGCGCGGGCACCTGGCGGGCGGTGGCGGCGATCATCGTGGCGCGCACCGGGTTGTGCTTGTGCGGCATGGACGACGAGCCGCCCCCGACGCCCTCCGCCACCTCGCCGATCTCGGTACGGGACAGCACCAGCACGTCGGCCGCCACCTTGCCCAGCGCTCCGGCGGTGAACGCGAGCGCCCCGGCCAGGTCGGCGACGGGGGTGCGCAGCACGTGCCACGGCAGCAGGGGCTCGGCCAGCCCGGTCTCGGCGGCGAAGGCGGCCATCAGGCCCAGTACGGCCTCACCACCCGGCGTCCCGCCGGCCCCGTGATCGGCAGCCGAGCGGGCCGGGGCGAGGGTGCCGGCCGGACCGCCGACCTGCACCGGCAGCGCCCGCCGGGCGGCGAGGAGCCGGGACCGGGCGTCCACGGCCAGCTTGCGCCAGCCCGCCGCCTTCAGCCCGAACGTGGTCGGCACCGCCTGCTGGGTGAGCGTGCGGGCGGCCATGACCGTGTCGCGGTGCTCGGCCGCCAGCCCGGACAGCCGGTCGATCACCTGGTCCAGGTGGTCCGTCACGGGGCCGAGAGCGCGGTGGGCGACGAGCATGAGGGCGGTGTCGAGAATGTCCTGGCTGGTGGCGCCCAGGTGGACGTACCCGCCGTGCGGCTCGGCGGCCGCGCGCAGGTCCTCCACCAGCGGGATGACCGGGTTGCCGCCGGAGCGGGCGCGTTCCGCCAGTCCGGCCACGTCGACGACGAGCTCCCGGGCGGCGGCGGTGACGGCGTCGGCCGCCTCCGCCGGGACCAGTCCGAGGGCCGCCTGCGCGCGGGCGAGCGCGGCCTCCGCGTCCAGCATCGCCCGCAGGACGGCGGCGTCACCGGTGGCCTCGGTCCCGCCCCGCATGGGCGACAACAGCCCGAGGTCCGCGCCCTCGACCGGCGCCCGGCCACCGCTCGTGAGCCGGTCGGCCCGCGTGCGGCCGCCGCTCGCGGACCGAGCAGCCGGCGGCCGGGCGCCGGCCGCGGGCCGGTCAGCCGAAGTCAAAGAACACCGTCTCCTTCTCGCCCTGCAGGTGGACGTCGAACCGGTAGACGTCCTCGCGCTCGCGCGTGGCCAGGAGCGTGCGCGCCCGCTCGGGCGGCAGCGTGTCGAGGAAGGGGTGCTCGGCCAGGTAGACGCGGGTGTAGAGGTGGTGCAGCAGGCCGCGCGCGAACACGCAGACGCTGATGTACCCCGTGCCGGGCACCAGGGTGCGCAGGGTCCAGTGGCCGTCGGCGTCGGTCGGCACCCGGCCGAACCCCGTGAAGTCGACGCCGTGCCTGCCGATGATCGCCCCGTTCACCGGGTCGCGGCGCAGCGTGCCCGGCGCGCCCCGCAGGTCACCGGCGGGGTCGGCCTGCCAGAACTCCAGCAGCGCGTCCGGCACCGGCGCGCCCGCGCCGTCATGGACGTACCCGTGCACGGTGATCCCGCCGGTGGCGAGGTCACCGCCGCCGGGGAACGGCAGCGCGTAGCCGTAGAAGGGACCGACCGTCTGCGAGGGGGTGGGGTTCAACGGCCTTCCTCCATCCAGGTCGCGGCGGGGCCGTCGAGGACGATGTCCCAGCGGTAGCCGAGCGACCACTCGGGCCGCGACAGTTCGTGGTCGTAGGCGGACACCAGCCGCCGCCTGGCCCGCTTGTCGGTGACGGAGTTCAGGATCGGGTCGTACGGGAAGAGCGGGTCGTTCGGGAAGTACATCTGCGTGACCAGCCGCTGGGTGAAGGCCGTGCCGAACACCGAGAAGTGGATGTGGGCCGGCCGCCAGGCGTTGACGTGGTTGCGCCAGGGGTAGGGGCCGGGCTTGATCGTGGTGAACGCGTACCGGCCCTCGTCGTCGGTGAGGCAGCGGCCGACGCCGGTGAAGTTGGGGTCGAGCGGCGCGGGATGGTCGTCGCGCTGGTGCGGGTAGCGGCCCGAGGCGTTGGCCTGCCAGATCTCGACGAGCTGGCCCCGCACCGGCCGCCCGTCCCTGTCGAGGACGCGGCCCTGCACCGTGATCCGCTCGCCCAGCGGCTCGCCCACGTGCTGCCGGGTCAGGTCGGCGTCGAGCGCAGTGACGTCCGTGACGCCGAAGACCGGGCCGGTCAGCTCCGCCGCCTCTGGGTCCTTCAGCGCCACCAGCGGCTGCTTCGGGTGGCGCAGCACGGTGCTGCGGTAGGGGGCGTAGTCCCGGTCGGGATGGTCCGCCTGCCGGCCGTCGCGGGCGGCGCGGATCTCGGCGATCTCCCTGTCGATGTCGGCCTGGGTGAGGGGTGGCATCATGAGCGGCTACCTTTCGACTACGACGGCTCGACGTGCGGCGGCCCGACGTACGGCTGCCCGACGTACGGCTGCCCGACGTACGGCTGCCCGACCACGACGGCACCGCCACGGCCGGGGGCCTCGGCGGCGGATCCTCACGCGTGGACCTCCGCGGCCGTGCGGTCGCGCAGCTCGGCCGGGGTGACGCCGGGCGCGGTCTCGACCAGTCTCAGCCCGTCGCCGGCGACGTCCAGCACGCCGAGGTCGGTGATGATCCGGTGCACGCACGCCCGGCCGGTGAGCGGCAGCGTGCACTCCTCGACGATCTTCGGCGTGCCGTCCCTGGCGGTGTGCTCCATGAGCACGATGACCCGGCGCGCGCCGTGGACCAGATCCATCGCCCCGCCCATCCCCTTGACCAGTCTGCCGGGAACCATCCAGTTCGCCAGGTCGCCGCGCGCCGACACCTGCATGCCGCCGAGCACCGCCACGTCGATGTGCCCGCCGCGGATCATCCCGAACGACAGCGCCGAGTCGAAGAACGACGCCCCCGGCCGGACGGTCACCGTCTCCTTGCCCGCGTTGATCAGGTCGGGGTCCACCTCGTGCTCGGCGGGATAGGGGCCGACACCGAGGATGCCGTTCTCCGAGTGCAGGACCACGTCCACGTCCTCGGGCAGGAACGACGGGATCCGGGTGGGCAGGCCGATGCCGAGGTTGACGTGGTCGCCGTCGCGCAGCTCCGCCGCCGCCCGCGCGACCATCTCGTCCCGGGTCCAGCTCACGGGGCGACCGTCCGCTTCTCGACGGCCTTGTCGGCGGCCTGCTCGGGCGTGAGCACCAGCAGGCGCTGGACGAACACGCCGGGCAGGTGAACCTCGTCGGCGTCCAGCTCGGTCAGCTCCTCGACCTCGGCGACGGTGACCCGCCCGGCCATCGCGGCCAGCGGGTTGAAGTTGCGGGCGGACCTGGCGAAGACCAGGTTGCCGTGCCGGTCCCCCTTGGCCGCGCGGACGAGCGCGAAGTCCGTCGTGATGCTGCGCTCCAGCACGTACGGCCGGCCGTCGAACTCGCGGGTCTCCTTGGGCGGCGAGGCGACGGCGATCGACCCGTCGGGGTTGTGGCGCAGCGGCAGGCCGCCCTCGGCGACGGGCGTGCCGACGCCGGCCGGGGTGTAGAAGGCGGGGATCCCGGCGCCGCCCGCGCGCAGCCGCTCGGCCAGGCTGCCCTGCGGGGTCAGCTCGACCTCCAGCTTCCCCGTCAGGTACTGGCGGGCGAACTCCTTGTTGTCGCCGATGTAGGAGGCGGTCACGCGGGCGATGCGCCCGGCGGCCAGCAGGACGCCCAGGCCGCCGCCGTCGACTCCGCAGTTGTTCGACACCACGGAGATGCCGCTCACCCCGGTGGCGTGGAGGGCCCGGATCAGCACGCTCGGGATGCCGCTGAGGCCGAAGCCGCCGACCGCGAACGACGCGCCGTCACGCACACCGGCCAGCGCCTCACCGGCGGTGGCGACCACCTTGTCCCTCCGCACGACGCTCCTTCCGCCCCGAAGGTGTTCGCACAGCGAACTTCAGTTCACTATTGTGTGGACGAGTATGCGGACGCCGCGACGCCACTGTCAAACCGTCCCGAGGCGGCACACCGGCCTGGGCGGGCGGGCCGGATCAGCCGTCTGGCGCGGCCCTGGTGGTACCGCCGCTGGCGGGCCGCACGTCACGAGCTGTCGGAGGAGGGGCGGATGGAGCCGGCCGGAACCCTGGAGCGCGGGCTCGCCGTCCTGCGGGCGCTGACCGCCGAGCCCGTGCGGCGGATGCGCGCGTCGGACCTGGTGCACGCGACCGGGCTGGCCAGGTCCACGATCGACCGCATCCTGGCCACGTACGCCTGCCTGGACTACGTGCGGTTCGACGGGCGCGACGTGCGGCTCGCCCCGCGCCTGATGGAGCTGGGCGAGGCGTACCTGGCCTGCGGCGGCCTGCGCGACCGGCTGGCGCCGCTCGCGGAGCGGCTGGCCGAGGAGCTGGACGAGTCGGTGTCGCTGGCCGTCCTCGACGGCGACGGGGTCCGCTTCGTCGGCCGGTTCACGCGGCGGCGCACCATGTCGGTGGTCTTCCGGGTCGGCGACCTGCTGCCCGCCGCCCGCTGCGCGGCGGGCCTCGTCCTCCTCGCTCCCGGCGCGCCGTGGGCCGAGGACGACCAGCTCGTCGAGCCGGGCCTGGTCGCGGTCGCGATGCCCGTACGGGACCCGGACGGCGCGCCGGTCTGCGCGGTGAGCGTGGTCAGCCACACCAGCAGGCACACCGCCGGGGGGCTGCGCGAGCACGCCATGCCCAGCCTGCTCAGGACGGTCACGGAGATGGAAGCGACCCTGGCCGCCCCCTGCCCCGCCCGGGGGTCCGCCCGGCCCGCCCCCGTGGACCTCCACCGACCGGCCTCCGTGAAGGCTCCCGTGGACAGCCCGGACGGCGCACTGCAGTCGCTGGCGCGTGGGCTGGCCGTGCTGGTGGCGCTCGGCTCGACGCCCGGCGGCTCCACCCTGGCCGACGTCGCCAGGGCCACGGGGCTCCCCCGTGCCACGGTGCGGCGGTCGCTGCTGACCCTGGAACGCCTCGGGTACGCGGCGGCCGGCGGCTCCCGCTTCAGGCCGCTGCCCCGGGTGATGGAGCTGGGCTACGCCCACCTGTCGGAGCTCTCGTTCGGCGAGGTCGTCCAGCCGCACCTGGCGGACCTGGTGGCACGGCTGCGCCATTCGGCCTCCGTCGCGGTGCTGTCCGGCGACGACGTCCTGTACGTGGCGCGCGTGCCGACCGTGAGCGTCATGACCGTCGACATCAGGGTCGGCACGCGCTTCCCCGCGTACGCCACCTCCATGGGCCGGGTCCTGCTCGCGGACCAGCCCGAGGAGCGGCTGGCCGCCATCGCGCTCCGGCCGCTGACCCGCCACACCGTCACCTCCCCCGCCGCGTTCGCACGGGCCGTCCGCCGGGCCGGCGAGGACGGCTACGCCCTGGTGGACCAGGAGCTTGAGGAAGGGGTCCGGTCGATCGCGGTGCCCGTACGCGGCCGGGACGGACGGGTCGTGGCGGCCGTCAACGTCGCCACCCACGCCAGCCGCGCCACGCCCGACGACCTGCTGCGCGACGTCCTGCCCGCGCTATCCGAGACCGCCGCCCGCATGGCGGCCGACCTCCGCCACCTCCCCGCCACGCCGTAGCCGACCCGGCGTCACCAGGAGCATTCGGACTGGCTATTTAATAATCGGTACCGTATCGTTTATTAAATGACCGACAGCGTACTCATCGCCGGAGCCGGCCCCACGGGGCTGGCCCTCGCCGTCCACCTGACCCTGCACGACGTCCCCGTCCGGGTCGTCGACGCCGCTTCCGGCCCCGCCGGCACCTCACGAGCGCTCGGCCTGCAACCACGCGGCGTCGAGGTCCTGGAACGGATCGGCGCGCTCGGCGACCTGCCCGGAAGGTCGCAGCGCTCGCTCCACATGTCCTACAACGAGGGCTCCCGCACCGTGCTGCGGCTCCAGGTCGGCCAAGCGGTCCTGGACCAGCCGAAACAGGCGCTGCTGGTCTCGCAGGCCGAGGTCGAGGGAGTACTGCGGCGACGGTTGGCGGAGCTGGGCGGCGACGTCGAGTGGGGCACCCGGCTGGTCGGGACCCGGCAGGACGGCGAGGGCGTCACCGTCACCCTCCGGACCGGCGACGGCACCGAGCACCGCGCCGAGGCCGGCTGGCTCGTCGGCTGCGACGGCGCGCACAGCATGACGCGCAAGCTCGCCGGGATCGCCTTTCCGGGGCGCGCCCTCATCGAACGCCTGCTGATGGTCGACGTGCGGGCCCGATGGCCCTACGACCGGAACGGCAGTACCACGTGGATGGACGCCGGCCACATGCTGTCGGTGACCGCGCTGCCGGACGACACCTGGCGGGTGTTCACCGAGCCACCGGCCGGCCTGCCCGACCGGCTGTCCGAGAGCGAGATCACCGACCGGGTGCTGAAGGAGTTCTCCCGCCGCAGCGGCGTCGGGCTGGACACGGTCGAGGAGGTGCGGTGGGCCTCGGAGTTCCGGATCCACCGCCGGCTGGCCGACGCCTATCGCCGCGGCCGGATCTTCATCGCCGGCGACGCCGCGCACATCCAGAGTCCCACCGGCGGTCAGGGGCAGAACACCGGCCTGGGCGACGCGGAGAACCTCGCCTGGAAGCTGGTGCTGGTGGCCCACGGCCGCGCCGACCGGCGGCTCCTCGACTCCTACGAGGGCGAGCGGCGTCCGCTGGCCCGCAACGTCCTGAGGGCCACCAGCACCGCGGTGGACATCATGTTGCCCGACACCAGATGGAAGCGCCTGGTCCGCGACAAGGTGGTGCTGCCGGCCGTCCGCCTGCCCGCGGTGCAGCGCCGGCTGTGGCTGGCCGCGTCCCAGCTCGGCATCGGCTATCGGGGCGGGCCGCTGGCCCCGGAGACGCATCGGTGGGCCTCCGGCCCCCGCCCGGGTGACCGGATGCCCGACGTCAGGTGCATTGACGCCGCCGGCCGCGAGGTCACCTTGCACGCGGCCGTCGGCGGGCGGTGGGTGGTGCTGGCCCCCGACCGGCACGTCGCCGACCGGCACGCCGAGGCCGCCGCGGCCCGGCTCGGCGCCGGCCTCGTCACCGCCCTCGTCCCCGTGCCCGGCGTCCCCGGCCGGGTGCACGGTCTCGACCCGCGTGACGTGGTGCTGGTCCGTCCCGACGGGCACATCGGTTGGCGTGGCCGCCCGGCACCCGACAGACTGGCGGCATGGCTCGATCAGGTGCTGTGGCCGGCGTAGAGCGCGGCCGTCCCCGTGACCCCGGCAACGACGCCGCGATCCTCGACGCGGCGCTGGACCTGCTGATCGAGCGCGGGGCCGCGGGCACCAGCATCGAGGCGGTCGCCCAGCGCGCCGGTGTCGCCAAGCTGACCGTCTACCGGCGCTGGCGCACCAAGGAGGATCTGCTGATGGCGGCCCTGGAGCACGCCCGCGACCCCGGTCTCGAAGCACCGCCCACCGACGCGCGGTCCCTGGAGGACCTGATCGGGTACGTCTCGGGGCTCCTGAGCCGGCCACGGTTCCGGGCGCTGATGGCACGGGTCATCGGCGCCTCGGTGGACTACCCGAAGCTGGTGACCGCCTACACCGAGCGCTACCTCCGGCCCCGCATCGACGCCCTGTCCGACGTCGCCCGGCGCGCCGTCGCCGACGGCCACCTCCCGCCGGACACCGATCCCGGCGTGCTCCAGGACGTCCTGGCCGGGTCGATCGGGTTCGTCCTGCTGCAGGGCGAGGAGGAGCTGAGCGCCGCGGAGATCGAGGGCCGCCTGCGCACCCTCCTCCGCCACCTCGGGTACCAGCCGTAGACATTCGCGCGCGGAAGGCGAGAGGGCGGTCAGCCGGCCGGGGCGAGGATGTCGGACACGGTGACGACGCGGATCAGCGGCTCGTACAGCCGCATCACCTCCAGGGCCCGCTGGTGGCTCGTGTCGTCCGCGCCCGCGCACGCGTCGCCGAACGTCGGGGCGTCCAGCGTCGGGCCGGCGTCGGCGGCGAGGCCGGCGAGGTCGTCCACCAGCCCGTACGCGTGGGAGCCGGGTGGTTGCAGGGCGAACGGCCAGCGTTCGTAGTAGTCCACCCAGGCACCGGCGGGCGCTTCGGGGGCGACGAACCGGGTGAACGTGACCCACGGGCCGAAGGCGCCGACCAGCTTCCTGATCGGCTCGACGATCTCGGCGAAGCGGGGGGCGAACCAGGGGCTGTCCGGCTCGCCGAAGATCTGCCATGACACCGCACCAGGCGGCGATCAGGACGCCGAGCGTGGTGAGGAACCCCGGATGCGGTTGCTGGCCCCGGACCATTGGATCGCCTGCCACCGCCCGCACACCTCCGGGAACGTCACTCCAGCCGGGTCGCGGCCTCCAGTGGCTCGGACGAACGGAGGAAGCGCAGGTCCTCCATGACCAGGGCGACATCGGTGGCGCCGCCGCGGCGGAGGGCCGGGGCCAGCGCGTCCAGGTCGGACCAGCGGGACGGGCGGAGGTGGACGCGGTAGCCGTCTCCGGCGGGCTCCAGGGTGAGGGCTTCGCCGATGGCGAGCCTGCTCTCCGGGAGGTGGGCCGCGGTCGCTCCGGCGGCTCGTTCCAGGGCGGTGACCGAGGTGACCCCGGCGGCGACGGGCAGGGTCGTGTCCGGGCCGGTGACGTGTTCGTGCAGGTCACGCAGGCGGGCGGCGGCGGTCGTACGGGCGGGGTGGTCCTTGGGCAGGCGGTCGGCCAGGAGCCTCGCGGCGCGGGCGATGTGACCCAGCGGCGGTACGGACGAACGCTCGCCGAGCAGGGCGATCAGCGCCTCCAGGGCATCCTCGGCGCCGCAGGCGAGGGTGACCCACTGCTCGATGGTGAGCGGGGTGAGCCTCGGGTGGCGTTCCGTCCAGTACGCGACCGCCCGATCCAGGTCGGGGCCCGTACGCCAGAGGTCGGCGGGGTCGTCGGGCATGAGCAGCTCGACGACTTCGATGGCCTCGTCGGTGGTGGTGAGCGCCTCCAGGGAGAGCGCGGCGACGCGCAGTTCGATCTCGGTCAGGCCGAGCTCGCGGGCGCGGGCGGCGTCGCCCTCGCGGAAGGCGGCGACGCGGCCCCGCGCCCAGCCGTCCGGCCAGGAGAGCGTGCGGGCCGAGGTGGACAGCAGGATCAGGCACTGGGCCGGTGACAGGCCGGTGGCCTCGGCGAACGCCCGTACGGTCGCCTCGCGGTCCACGGGCGGCGGGCCGTTCTCGGCGATCAGGTCGAGCGCCCGCCGGAGCCGGTCCGGGTCGCCCCAGCCACGGCATGTCCGCAGCTCGACGGCGCGGTTGCGGGTGAACAGGAGCGAGTCGGGGCCGTCCGGGGTGCAGAGGAGCGCCGTGACCGCGTACCCGTGCCCCACCGGCTCGTAGTCGGCGACGGCGGCGGCCATGATAGGGCCGAGGCCCGAGCGGATCTGCCCGAGGTCGTACTCCGGGCGCAGCCGGGCGACGTGCCAGGTGCCGTCGGTACGGAGGAGTTCGGGGACGGCGGCCAGTTCCAGAAGTTGCGCGCGCCGGCCGTCGTTGCCCCAAGCGGCCTCCAGGACGGCGGCGCCGAGGCGGCCCAGCGTGTTCTCGACCCCCTCGACGGCGGCGGCGTTGAATGTCGCGATCGTCTTGTCGTACGGCACATCGACGGCGGCACGGGTGAAGTGGACGATCCTCTCGTACGCGGACTCAGGCCCCGGATCGTCCGGCTCGGGGGACTTCTCGGACTGGACGGTGGGTGCCGCGGAGGCAGGCGCCGGGCGCAGGTGGGGCGGCGGGGTCATCCCCAGGCGTTCCAGCAGGGCGAACGCGCGCTCGCGGCATTCGACGGCCGTCCACACCAGGAACGTGACGCCTTTCCAGAGCGACTCGTCGGTGATCTCCGGCAGGAGCGGGTGGAGCCGTCCCGCCAGCTCGTCGCGGGCTGCGTACATCTCCGCGTACCAGCTCTCGGGGTCCAGCACCCGCATGAGGTCGGCGGCGAGCGCGGCGTCCGCGACGTCGATCAGGGCCTGCGCCTTCTTCTCGTCGACGGCGCGCAGCGCCCTGGATCCTTCGGGGTCGCGCGGCCGCATCGCCGACCACCGGCCGGGAGGCATGACCAGGTGGGTCCCGGATGCGTAGCGGTGGTGCTCGACCGTGCTGATGTTCTCGGCACCGTGGTGCTCGGGCACCCTGCCCCAGCCGCGGACGTAGCGGCCGATGGTCCGCCCGGCCGGGTCCCGCAGCTCGATGATCCGGCCCTGGCCGCGCCACACAGTGGCCTCGGCGCCACCGGGGAAGGCGACCCGTTCTCCGTCGGCCGGTACGACGCGGCGGGCGGCGGGGTGCGCGCTGCCGTGCGGGCAGTGCGGGCCGCCGTGGTCCAGTACGGTCACCCGGCCGTTCACGACGATCAGGCAGCGGTCGTAGAGGTCGCGCGCCTCGGTCCGTTCGTGGGACCGGCTGGAGACGTACTCGTACGTGCCGAAGCCGTGGGAAGGGCCGACTCCATCCGGTGTGACGACGGAGGCGCGGAACTTGTGCTCCCAGAGCCGGCCGGACTCGATCAGGAGCAGGTCGGTGCCGCTCTCTTCCAGGTAGTCGGTGATGGTGTTGACGTGGCCGGGGACGAAGGCGGGCAACTCCAGTTCGTCGAGGACGCCGCCGCTCAGCGTGGCGGCGAGGGCGCGGGCCGGGTCCGTCCCGATTGCGATCGTCCGGACGCTGTCCAGGAGGGGGCCGGGGACTCCGGCGATGGTGAACCGTTCGGCGTCGCACAGGGCGGCGTGCGCGTCCGGAAGCCCTTGATCTGGGACCCGCTCGGCATGCTCGGCCAGGATGGCGGCGACGATCCGCGCCGTTCCCGGCGTCGCGGTCAGGGCCCGTACGGTCTCGGGGGCGGTCTGCTTCGGGACGGCGGGCTCGGTGACGTTGAGCTGGTTGGTCACGTTGCCCACGATCGCGTCGCGCAGCAGCAGAGCCCAGTCCGGGTCGGCGGCGACGGCGGCCAGGTCGGTGCCCACACCGGAGGCGAGCCGGTCGTACAGCTTGAACGTGTGCAGCAGCCGCGGCCGCGCGAGCGGGACGCCGCGGTCCAGGAGGAGATCGAGGAGCGGGAGGTCGGCGACGGTCTCCTCCCAGCGGTTGACCTCGTCCTCGTCCACTCCCAGGACCGCCTCATGGTCGTCGCAGGTGAGGCCCTCCGCGCGCAGCCGCGTACCGGCGTCGTGCAGGAGCTCGCCCAGACCGGCGACGGGGAGTGCGAGCCCCGCGTACAGCTTCAGGAAGCGGCCGAGCCAGTCCTTCGCCGCCGCCCCCGCCAGTCCGGGGGACGTCGTGAACGGGGCGGTCAGCCCCGCGCCCGCGAGGTTGCCGAGGAGGAGCGACACGGCCGCGCTCTTCGCCTTGGAGGTGTCCGTGGCGGGCAGCGGCAGGATGCCGAGGAGCGCGCGGCCGATGCCCGCGTCCGCCCGTGCCATCGGGCCGAGCAACGGAAGGACGAACGTCCAGAGTGCCTGCGGTGCCGACTCCATGCAGCCGCTCTCCAGCAAGGCCCGTACGGCGCGTTCGTCCTCGGGCCCGGCAAGCGCGTGCCCGGCGGCCTTCGCCAGCGCCGCCCAGCCGTCGGCCAGGGCCAGCGCGCCGTCCGCGCCGTCCGGGACTTCCTCGCACCACTCGGTGAGCAGGCCGCGGTGCCAGCGATATGCGCCGGGGGCGGGATGGCGGGCGGCGAGCCGCTTGCCGTGCTTCTTGAGCGTGGCCGTTCCGGCGGCGTCCGGTCCCGCGGCGAGGTGCGCCGCGACGAGCGCGGCCTCGTCGACCGGCAGCGCGTGCGCGTCCTCGGCGGCGCGGGCCTTCTCGAAGAAGGCGGCGGCGAAGCGGGCGCTGCCCGCGGCGGCCAGGATCCGCGCGCACTCCTCGTAGAACGGCGGCAGCAGCTCGGGCGCGTGCGTCTCCAGGTCGTCGCCGGTACGGGTGAGCGCGGTGCGCGCGAGGCCGGGCTTGCGGGCGGCCAGGCCGCGGGCGGCCCGCAGGTCGGTGTGCGCGGCCAGGATGCGGGCGCGGTGCGCCGGGTACCGGTGCAGGGCGGACGCGAGGAAGCCGAGTGGGCCCGCGTGCACTGCCCCGACGCCGGTCTCCGCCACCGGGTCCAGGTCGTACAGCGACTTCTCGGCCTTGTCGCCGTCGACGGCCGCTCGCCGGACGAGTTCGACGA
Source organism: Nonomuraea sp. NPDC050733 (assembly GCF_040654215.1). Classification (NCBI taxonomy): domain Bacteria; kingdom Bacillati; phylum Actinomycetota; class Actinomycetes; order Streptosporangiales; family Streptosporangiaceae; genus Nonomuraea; species Nonomuraea sp. NPDC050733. Next base: position 42,532 of record NZ_JBFAHO010000021.1, read on the forward strand.
CCGGCTCGTCCAGGACGGAGTGCTCGTAGCGGACGGCGACGCACGTGTCCTCGTCGGAGCCGGCGGGCGTGCCCGGCAGCACCGCCCCGGCGCGCAGCAGCACCTCGCGCGTCGGGGCGGTGATGCCGGAGGGCACCACGGTGCCGGGCTCGCCTTGGTGGGCGTCGCAGTAGTGGGAGTACGCCTCGGCCGCCTCCGCCACCGGCTCGGTCTCGTCCACGGTGCGGTCCGCGTACAGAGCCATGAGAATGCGGACGCCCTCGGACCAGGCGATGTCGCCGATCTCCCGGCCGCCCGCGCTGAAGCTCAGCCACGCCATGGAGGCCGGGCTCATCGGCCCGCTCCAGTCCAGGTCGATCTCGATGCCGAGCGGCTCGGGCGCGTGCACGGTGAACCGCGCCCTGTCCCTCTTGATGCGCCCGCCCAGCTCATGCACGCGGCGCTCGAACGCGGCGCCGCTCTCATAGCGGGCGTCCATGTATCCGAAGGTGTCGACCACGCCGAACGTACGGTCCATGCTCGCGGGACGCGTCCACACCTCGCGACGTACCTGCTCGACAACCTGCGTGATGTTCCGACCCCGCCAGATGGGCAGCTCGTCGCCGAGCAGCAGCGGGTGCGGGATCGCGAAGGCGTCCGCGCCCGTCCACGCGCCCTCGCGCAGGAGCGCGCAGCGGCGGAGGTCGGGCGCGCCGTCGACGATCGGGGCGATGACCAGGTCGGTGAGCGTCTCGCGCCATACCGGGTCGTGCCACACGGCCGCGAACACCGCGGCCGGGACGGGCAGCGACCGCACCATCCAGGACTCGACCCGGTCGTGCACCGCCCGCGCATGCTCGCCGAGCCGGTCGCAGAGGGCGGCGACCCGTACCGCGATCGGATCCTTCCTGACGTTGGCGGGCACCTTGGCCAGCACGTGGCCCGCGGCCGTCCGGCAGGCGAGCACCGGCCGCCGCGTCCCCCCGACAGTGAGCTCGTGGCCCGTCGCGATCCCGATCCATCCCATGGCGCCATTCTTGATCATCCCTAGGACATCCGACGGGAAACGGATGAATTACCCGCAGTGACGGGGCAGCCGGTAGGGCTGTGGGTGATATCGATCTTGTCTTGGCGACCGCCGGCCGATGCAAGGGGCGGGCGGTCAGTCGGGGCGGGCGAGGATGTCCGACACGGTGACGACGCGGATCAGCGGCTCGTACAGCCGCATCACCTCCAGGGCCCGCTGGTGGCTCGTGTCGTCCGCGCCCGCGCACGCGTCGGCGGCGACGAGCACCTCGACGCCTGCGTCGGCCGCGGCCAGGGCCGTGGACAGCACGCAGCAGTCGGTGGACACGCCCGCCAGCACCAGGCGGCCGTCCTGGCCGACCCGGCCGGCCAGCTCCGGCGTCCACTTGCCGAACGTCGGGGCGTCCAGCGTCGGGCCGGCGTCGGCGGCGAGGCCGGCGAGGTCGTCCACCAGCCCGTACGCGTGGGAGCCGGGTGGTTGCAGGGCGAACGGCCAGCGTTCGTAGTAGTCCACCCAGGCACCGGCGGGCGCTTCGGGGGCGACGAACCGGGTGAACGTGACCCACGGGCCGAAGGCGCCGACCAGCTTCCTGATCGGCTCGACGATCTCGGCGAAGCGGGGGGCGAACCAGGGGCTGTCCGGCTCGCCGAAGATCCGCTGCATGTCGATGACCGCCAGCCGGCCCGTGCGCGACGTCATGCCCGCGCATCCTCGGTGGTCTCGGTGGAGGACGGGGCGCTCTCCTGGGCGCGTACCCGCGACCGGCCGAGCACCAGCATGGCGACGAAGCCGACGGCCAGCGCGACCAGGACGCCCAGGTTGGCGAAGGCCCAGTCGCCCTCCTTGCCGCCCAGCCCGAGCGGGCCGAGCAGGTAGCCCTGCCAGCCCAGCCAGCTCGCGCCGCTGTTGGTGACCAGGCCCCAGCCGAGGACGGCGCCGGCGGCCACGACCGCGACGGGCAGCAGCGGCACGTCCCCGTAGCGGCCCCGCGGGCGGTACAGGTCGGCCTCGTCGTAGTCGCGGCGGCGCAGCGCGAGGTCGGCCAGCATGACGCCGCACCAGGCGGCGATCGGGACGCCGAGCGTGGTGAGGAACCCCATGAACGGGCCGAGGAAGTCGTCCGCGAAGAACACGATGTACACGGTGCCCACCACCATCAGCACTCCGTCGATCAGCGCGGCGACGTAGCGCGGCGCCCGCAGGCCGGCCGCCAGCAGCGCCAGCCCGGAGGAGTAGATGTCGAGCACCGCCCCGCCGACCAGGCCGAGCACCGCCACCGCCGCGAACGGGATGAGGAACCACGTGGGCAGGACCGTGGTCAGCGCCCCGATCGGGTCCGCGGCGACCGCTTTGTTCAGCCCCGGGGACGAGCCGGCCAGCAGCAGGCCGAACACCAGCAGGACCAGCGGCGCCAGCGACGCCCCGAAGGCCGTCCAGCCCACCACCCCCGCGCTCGACGACCGGCGCGGCAGGTAGCGCGAGTAGTCGGCGGCCGCGTTGACCCAGCCCAGCCCGAACCCGGTCACCATGAACACCAGGGCGCCGATGAACTGCTGGGCCGAGCCCGGCGCCACCGACTGCACGGCGTCCCAGTGGATGTGCGGCAGGACCAGGACGATGTACGCCACGGTCAGCACCCCGGTCACCACCGTGATGACGGTCTGCATGCGCATGATGACGTCGAAGCCCATGACGCCGCCGGCGACGATCAGCGCGGCCACCACGAGGAGCGCGATCACCTTGGTGGAGGTCCCGCCGCCCCAGCCGAGACGGTCGAGGACGGTCGCGGCGGCCAGCGTGGCGAGCGCCGTCAGGGCGGTCTCCCAGCCGAGGGTGAGCATCCACGAGATCGCGGACGGGAGCCGGTTGCCGCGCACGCCGAACGCCGCCCGGCTCAGCACCATCGTCGGGGCCGAGCCCCGCTTGCCGGCCACGGCGACGAACCCGCACAGCAGGAAGGAGAAGACGATCCCGACGGTCCCGGCGACCAGCGCCTGCCAGAACGAGATCCCGAAGCCGAGGGCGAACGAGCCGTAACTCAGCCCGAGGACCGAGACGTTGGCCGCGAACCAGGGCCAGAAGAGCTGTCGGGGGCGTCCTTTCCGATCGGCGTCCCCGATCATGTCGAGCCCGTGCGTCTCCACCTTGAGCCGCCCGCCGGCGCGTGCGTCCTGCGTGTCGTCCATCAGACCTACCTGTTCGGCCCGGCCTGTTCAGACCGGTCCGGACGACCGTAGGCGCCGGTTTCGGATGTCGTCAATAGGTGGACACGAGCCGATTAGATAGTTACGCTATCCAGTATTCGGATAGCGTAACTATCTAGAGGAGTGCCCGTGTTCTCCCTCATCGTCCTTCTACTGGCCACGACACTCGGCCTGCGCCTGCTGGGCAGGCTCGGCGTCCGCCGGTTCGCGAGCTGGCCGGTCAGCGCGGCCCACGCCCTGGCACTGCTGCTCGTCGTCACCGCGAGCGCGCACTTCGTGCCGGCCGGGGTCACCTTCATGCCGAACCACGCCGACATGGTGGCGATGGTGCCGCCCTTCGTGCCGCTGCCCGGCCTCATGGTGTACGCGACCGGGGTGCTGGAGCTGCTCGGCGCCGCAGGGCTGGTCGTGACGGCGACCCGCGGGGCCGCGGGCGTCGCCCTGGCGGTCCTCTTCGTACTGCTGCTTCCCGCCAACGTGTACGCGGCACTCGCCGGCGTGCCCTTCCAGGGCGCCCCCGCCACGCCGCTGTGGGTGCGGCTCCCGGAGCAGGCGCTGTACATCGCGGTCGCGCTCTGGGCGGCCCGCTCGACCGGCGCCTCCCCGACCCGGGCACCCCGCGCCCGATCCCTCGCGCGCTGACACAGCGTGGCGGGGCGATCGCGGTTTCGCGATCGGTGTCATGGTTTGCAACCCTCCGCGACGCGGTAAAGCACTACACACGGTGACCGAACGGACACTGTACGGCGATGCCAGGCCGACAAAGGGGGCTCGGGGCCATGAGCACAGCCAAGCCGGATACCGCCCTGGATGAGGTGCACATCCTGTGGACGTCCGAAGGCATGAGCTGCGACGGGGACACCGTCTCGATCACGGCTGCCTCACTGCCGAGCATCGAGGACGTCGTCCTCGGGCTCGTGCCGGGGCTGCCCAAGGTCCACCTGCACAACAAGGTGCTCGCCCCGGAGGTCGGCAGCGCGTTCATGGCCGCGTTCCACGATGCCGCCGAGGACCGGCTCGGCCCGTTCATCTTCGTGGTGGAGGGCTCCATCCCGAACGAGAACATCAACGGGGACGGCTACTGGACCTCGATGGGCAACGACCCGGCGACCGGGCAGCCGATCACGGTCAACGAGTGGATCGACCGGCTCGCGCCGCGGGCGTGGGCCGTGGTCGCGATCGGCACCTGCGCGGCGTACGGCGGCATCCACGCCATGGCGGGCAACCCGACGGGCTCGATGGGGCTGGCCGACTACCTGGGCCCGGACTTCCGCTCCGCGGGCGGCCTGCCCATCGTCAACGTGCCGGGCTGCCCCGTGCAGCCGGACAACTTCATGGAGACCCTGACCTGGCTGCTGTACCAGGCGGCCGGACTGGCGCCGATGATCCCGCTCGACCGGCAGCTCCGGCCGACCTGGCTGTTCGGCAAGACGGTCCACGAGGGCTGCGACCGGGCGGGTTATTACGAGCAGGGCGACTTCGCCCTCGACTACAACTCGCCCAAGTGCCAGGTCAAGGTGGGCTGCTGGGGCCCGGTCGTCAACTGCAACGTCACCAAGCGCGGCTGGATGGACGGCATCGGCGGCTGCCCCAACGTGGGCGGCATCTGCATCGGCTGCACGATGCCCGGCTTCCCGGACAAGTTCATGCCGTTCATGGACCAGCCGCCGGGGGCGTCCGTGTCCGCCGGCATGGCGGGCGTCTACGGGGGGCTCGTGCGCGGGCTGCGGGCCATCACCAACAAGACGGTCAACACCGAACCGAAGTGGCGTCACAACGAACGCAAGCTGACCAGCGGGTACGACCCCCGCTGGCAGGGCTAGAAGGGGGAGCGTCGAGGTGACGACCCGATCAGTGCCAGAGCAGGAGACCCGGCAGCTCGTGGAGATGTCCTGGGACCCGATCACCAGGATCATCGGCAACCTGGGCATCTACACCAAGATCGACTTCAAGAACAGGCAGGTCGCGGAGTGCAAGAGCACCTCGTCCCTGTTCCGCGGCTACAGCGTGTTCATGAAGGGCAAGGACCCGCGCGACGCGCACTTCATCACCAGCCGCATCTGCGGCATCTGCGGTGACAACCACGCGGTGTGCTCCGTCTACGCGCAGAACATGGCATACGGGGTCAAGCCCCCGCCGCTGGCCGACTGGATCCTCAACCTCGGCGAGGCCGCCGAGTACATGTTCGACCACACCCTGTTCCAGGACAACCTGGTCTTCGTCGACTACTGCGAGCAGATGGTCAAGGAGACCAACCCCAGCATGCTGCGCCGCGCCGAGACCACGGAGGCGCCACGGGGGCACATCCACGGCTACCGGACCATCGCCGACATCATGCGCGCCTTCAACCCGTTCACCGGCGACGTGTACCGCGAGGCGCTGCAGATCAGCCGGCTCACCCGGGAGATGTGCTGCCTGATGGAGGGCCGGCACGTGCACCCGTCGACGGTCTACCCGGGCGGCGTCGGCACGGTCGCCACGCCGCAGGTGTTCACCGACTACCTGGTGCGGCTGATCCGGGCGCTCGACTTCATCAAGCGGGCCGTCCCCATGAACGACGACGTCTTCGACTTCTTCTACCAGGCGCTGCCCGGCTACGAGGAGGTCGGCCGGCGGCGGGTCATGCTGGGCTGCTGGGGGGCGTTCCAGGACCCGAACGTGGTCGACTACGACTACCGGCACATGGAGGAGTGGGGCCGGGCCATGTTCGTGACGCCCGGCATCGTGCTGGACGGCGAGCTGCTGACCACCAACCTCGTCGACATCAACCTCGGCATCCGCATCCTGCTCGGCAGCTCCTACTACGACGACTGGCAGGGCGAGGAGACGTTCGTCACCCACGACCCGCTCGGCAACCCCGTCGACCAGCGCCACCCGTGGAACCAGACGACGCTGCCCAAGCCGCAGCGGCGCGACCTGGAGAACGGCAACTACAGCTGGGTCATGAGCCCCCGCTGGTACGACCGGCGCACTGGCGACCACCTGGCCCTGGACACCGGCGGCGGGCCGCTGGCCCGGCTGTGGACCACGGCGCTGGCCGGGCTGGTCGACGTCGGCGGCGTGCGCGCCACCGGGCACAGCGTGGAGATCAACCTGCCGAAGTCCGGCTCCCTGCCGGAGACGCGGCTGGAGTGGCACGTGCCGAAGTGGGCCAACACGATCGAGCGCAACCGGGCCCGCATGTACTTCGTCGCCTACGCCGCCGCGCTGGCCTTCCACTTCGTCGAGCAGGCGCTCACCGAGGTCAGGGCCGGGCGCACCAAGGTCTTCACCGACTTCGACGTGCCGGACGAGGCGATCGGCTGCGGCTTCCACGAGGCGGTGCGGGGCGTCCTGTCGCACCACATGGTCATCCGCGACGGGAAGATCGCCAACTACCACCCGTACCCGCCCACGCCGTGGAACGCCAGCCCGCGCGACATCTACGGCACGCCGGGCCCGTACGAGGACGCGGTGCAGGACCTGCCCATCTTCGAGGAGAACGGGCCGGAGAACTTCAAGGGCATCGACATCATGCGGACCGTCCGCAGCTTCGACCCGTGCCTGCCGTGCGGCGTGCACATGTACCTCGGCGACGGCAAGGTGCTGCGGCAGGTCCACTCCCCCACCCTCGGCACGAGCGTCCCGGGCTGATCCGCGATGGACGACCTGGAGGTGACCGAGCGGGTGCGCCGCGTCGAGGCGCTGCTCGAAGGCGGGACGGACCCGCGGGCCGTGGAGCTCGCCGAGGCGCTGCTCGACCTGTACGGCGAGGCGCTGGGGCGGGTCATGGCCGTGGCCGCCGCGGCCGGCGGCGGCCTGCCGGAGCGGATCGCGGCCGACGGCCTGGTGGCGCACCTGCTGCTGCTGCACGGCCTGCACCCGCTGGACGCGACCACCCGCATCGGCCACGCGCTGGAGGCGGCGCGGGATCGGCTGGGCGGGGCCGAGGCGGAGGTCGTGGCGGTCGAGGACGACCTGGTGCGGCTGCGGCTGCGCCGGCCGGTCGGGGGCTGCCGGTCCTCGGCGGCGCGGGTGCGCTCGGCCGTGGAGCAGGCGGTGCGCGACGCGGCGCCGGAGTTCGAGCGGGTCGTGGTGGAGGAGCCGGCCGCCGTACCGGCTCCCGTGGTGATCCCCGTGGAGAGCCTGCTGAGGGCCCCGAGGACGCGGGCGTGAGGCGGCGGCCATGACGGGAAGCGCGCTGCGCAGGCTCATCGCCCGTCCGGGCGCGGCGCCGGGACAGCGGGCGGTCAGGTCCGGGGGCGAGGCCGGGGAGTGGTGCGAGCTGTGCGCCGCCCCTCTTCCCGAGGCACACCGGCACCTGCTCGACCTCACGGCCCGCGAGCTGCGCTGCGCCTGCCGGCCGTGCTCCGTGCTGTTCTCCGATAACACGGGCAACACGGGCAACACGGGCAAGACGGGCGGCAGGGGGGCCGCGGGTGGGCCCTACCGGCTGGTTCCGGACCGCCGGTGGCTTCTCGACGGGTTCGAGCTGGACGACGAGACGTGGGCCGGGCTGAGCATCCCGGTCCAGATGGCGTTCCTCTTCCACGACGCGGCGGCGCGGCGTACGGCGCTGTTCTACCCGAGCCCCGCCGGCGCCGTCGAGTCCCCGCTGGAGCCGTCCCTGTGGCGGCGGCTGGAGGAGGCCAACCCGGTGCTGCGGCGGGTGACACCCGACGTCGAGGCCCTGCTCGTCAACCGGACCGGCGGCGCCAGAGAGCACTGGATCGTGCCCGTGGACGACTGCTACACCCTGGTCGGCCTGCTCCGCACCCACTGGAAGGGGCTCGCCGGAGGATCGCGGGTCTGGGACGCGATCAGCGACTTCTTCGGCGAGCTGCGCACGAGGTCGACGACAGTTGAAGGGAGAACGCGATGACCCGCAAGAGCGAATCGCACATCAGGACGGGACGGCGCCAGGTGCGCCCCGACACGCCCTCGCACATCAAGGGCGTCAACGAGGGCAACGCCGTGGGCCACTACGAGCGCCAGGTGGGGCACCTCATCGACGGCCGCTCCACCGCCGCGCGCTCCACCGGCGTCAACGCCGCGGACCGCGACGTCATCGACCCCGACATGCCCAACCTCTCCCCCGCCTGATCCGGTGCCCGACACGACGACGGCCGGCGGCGTTCCGGCCCTGCGCATCACGGTCGAGGAGGCCCGGGCCGCCGAGTTCGCGGCCGTGCCGACGCTGGAGTTCGCGCTGCGGATCACCGACCCGAGCGGCTGCGAGGTGCGGTCGGTCATCCTGGAGACGCAGCTGCGCATCGCCGCCGCCCGCCGCGGCTACGACGAGGCGAGCCGCGAGCGGCTCGCGGAGGTGTTCGGGCCGTCCGAGCTGTGGGGCAGGAGCCTGGGCAGCCTGATGTGGGCGCAGACCGTCACGCACCTGCCCGCCTTCACCGGCGAGACGGCCGCCGTGGTACGGGTGCCCTGCACCTACGACTTCGACGTGGCCGCCGCCAAGTACCTCCACGGTGTGCGCGACGGGGAGATCCCGCTGGAGTTCCTCTTCAGCGGCACGACGTTCCACCTCGACGGCGGCTCGCTGCGGGCCGCGCGCATCCCGTGGGACACCGAGGCCGGCTTCCGCATGCCGGCCGCCACCTGGCGGGAGCTCATGGACCACTACTTCCCCGGCGGCGCCTGGCTGCGGCTGGGCCGTGACACGTTCGACCGGCTGCACGCCTACCGGACCCGCAACGCCCTGCCGGGCTGGGACGACGTCGTGGAGTCGCTGCTGAAGGCAGGGAGCCGCTGATGGACCAGGTCAGGCAGATCGCGCGGGCCGTGCTGTACGAGGGCTACCTGCTGTGGCCGTACCGGCAGTCGGCGCTGAAGAACCGGCACCGCTGGACGATCGGCGGCGTGCACCCCGAGCCGTACGGCCGGGCGCACGACGGCAACCCGTGGCTGATGCGGACCCAGTGCCTCCTGGAGGCGGAGCCCGGCGCGGCCGTGGACGTGCGGGTGCGCTTCCTGCACGTCGTCGTCCGCGAGCCGGCCGTCCTCCGGGACGGCGTGCCGGAGCCCGTACCGGAGCCGGTCCCCGGCGGCGTGCCCGAGCCCGTGCCGGACCCCGGCGGCGCGCGGGTGCTCGTCCGGGAGGAGGCGGTGGAGCGGGAGGTGGCGGCGTGCGGCCTGCCCTTGGAGGGCCTGCTGCGGCGGCCCGCCCGCGCCGCGATCGACGTGCCCGCCGGGCGGGAGGCCGAGGTCCTCGCCGACGGGGCCGGCGCTGCGCTCCGGTCCTGGGAGGAGCTGCGCGGGCACGTCGAGGTGGGCGCCGAGCAGGTGGAGCCCGGCCTGTTCCGGCTGACGGTCACCGTGGTCAACACCACTCCATGGGAGGGCGGCACCCGTACCGGCGTGATGCGGCGCACCCTGGTCTCGGCGCACAGCGTGCTGCACGCGCCGCAGGGCCGGTTCGTCTCGCTGATGGACCCGCCCGAGGAGCTGCGCGCCCACGCGGAGGGCTGCGGCAACATCGGCACCTGGCCGGTCCTCGTCGGCGAGGAGGGCGAGCGGCACACGATGCTGTCGGCGCCGATCATCCTGTACGACCACCCGCGGATCTCGCCGGAGAGTCCGGGCGACCTGTTCGACGCGACGGAGATCGACCAGCTGCTGACGCTGAGCGTGCTGGCGCTGAGCGACGAGGAGAAGCGGGAGATCCGCGAGGGCGACCCGCGTGGCAGGGAGATCCTGGAGCGGTGCGACGCCCTCACGCCCGAGCAGCTCATGCGGCTGCACGGCGTCCTCCGCACGGAGCCGACATGAGCGACGGCTCGGCGGACGGGGCCGATCGCATGCTGGGGATGGGGTTCTGGGCGCGGATGGAGCGGCGGGGCCCCGACGTGGTGACCATCGCCGGGCGGCCCGTACGGTCCGGCTCCCGGGTCCGGCTGCGCCCCTCCGCGCTGGGGCGGACCGACATCATGGACCTGGTCCTGGACGGCCGCGTCGCCGTCGTCGAGTCGATCGAGCAGGACGACGAGGGCGCCTTCCACCTCGCGGTGACGCTCGACGACGACCCGGGCCGCGACCTCGGGGAGGCCCGGATGCCCGGCCACCGGTTCTTCTACGGGGCCGACGAGGTCGAGCCGCTGGACTCGCCGGCCGCGCAGGCTCCCGGCACGCGGATCCTCGTCGCGGGCATCGGCAACGTCTTCCTCGGCGACGACGGGTTCGGCGTCGAGGTGGCCCGCCGGATGGCCGCGCTGCCACAGCCGGCCGGCGTGGACGTGGTCGACTTCGGCATCCGCGGCATGGACCTGGTCTACGCGCTCCAGCGGGACTACGACCTCGCGATCCTCGTGGACGCCGCGCCGCGCGGGGAGGCGCCCGGCACGCTGACGGTGCTGGAGCCGGACCCCGCGGGCGTGCCCTCGGGGGCGCAGGTGGAGGGCCACGGCATGGACCCGGTCCAGGTGCTGCGGCTGGCCGGGGAGCTCGGCCGGCTGCCCGGCCGGGTGGTCGTCGTGTGCTGCGAGCCCGCCGTGGCACCAGCCGGCGGGCCGGAGGAGGACGTGCTCGTGGAGCTGAGCGAGCCCGTGCGGCAGGCGGCCGCCCAAGCCGTCCGTCTGGTGATGGACATGATTGCGGAAAACGCCGGGCCCGCCTCCCGGCCTCCGCATCCGGAAGGAGGTGACATGGCATGAGAAGGACACGAGTAGCGGCATTGATCGCGACAGCCGTGGTGACCGCGGTAATCGTCCGCCAATGGCCGGAAATCCAGCGTTATCTGACGATGAAACGGATGTAGCGCCGTATGCACGAGATCGGAATGTGCGAGGGCCTGGTCGAGCTGCTGGAGCAGCGAGCCGGAGGCAGGCGGATCAGCGGCGCGCGGGTGCGCGTGGGCGTCCGCCACGCCGTCGTCGACGACGCGTTCGACCAGGCCTTCACGCTCGCCGCGGCGGGCACCGCCGCGCAGGACGCCGCCGTCGATCTCGTCGTCATGCCGGTCACCGTCACGTGCCGGGCCTGCGGCGCGCGCTGCGAGTCGCTGGACGTGCTGGCGGTCTGCCCGCCGTGCGGCAGCGCCGACGTGGACGTCTCCGGCGGCGACGAGCTGGTGCTGGAGTCCATCACCTTCGGGGAGGAGCCGGCCGATGTGCCTGGGCATCCCCGGTGAGCTCGTCGCCGCCGACCCGGACAACGCCGACCTCGCCGTGGTGGACGTCGCCGGGGTGCGCCGCCGGATCAACGTCGGCCTCCTCGTGGAGGAGGACCTGAAGGTCGGCGACTGGGTGCTGGTGCACGTGGGGTTCGCGCTGTCGAAGATCTCCGAGTCGGAGGCGCAGGCGGTGCTGGACTACCTGGAGGGCCTCGGGCAGGCCTACGACGACGAGCTGGACGCGCTGCGCCAGTCGGACATCACGTGAGGGGGGCGTGTGCGGTTCGTCGATGAGTACCGCGACGCGGACAGGGCACGGACACTGGCCGCGGACATCGCCGCCCGGTGCGAGCCGGGCCGCCGGTACACGTTCATGGAGGTGTGCGGCGGGCACACCCACACGATCTACAAGCACGGGCTGGAAGACCTGCTGCCGGAGGAGGTCGTGCTCGTGCACGGCCCCGGCTGCCCGGTCTGCGTGATCCCGATGGGCCGGGTGGACGACGCCATCCACATCGCCTCCCAGCCCGATGTGATCATGACGTCGTTCGGCGACATGATGCGGGTGCCGGGCGGGACCGGCTCGTTCCTGGAGGCCAAGGCCGCCGGCGCCGACATCCGCATGGTGTACTCCCCGCTCGACGCCCTCAAGATCGCCAAGGAGAACCCGGAGCGGCGGGTGGTGTTCATGGCGATCGGGTTCGAGACGACCGCGCCGTCCACGGCGATGACCGTGCTGCGGGCCGCCGCCGAGGGCGTGCGCAACTTCTCGGTCTTCTGCAACCACGTCCTGATCATTCCGGCGATCAAGGCCATCCTGGACTCTCCGGACCTGCGCCTGGACGGCTTCATCGGGCCGGGCCACGTCTCGGCCGTGATCGGCTGCCGGCCGTACGACTTCATCGCCCGCGACTACGGCAAGCCACTGGTCGTCGCCGGGTTCGAGCCGCTGGACATCCTGCAGTCCGTGCACATGCTGCTCGGGCAGATCGCGGCGGGCCGCTGCGAGGTGGCCAACCAGTACGCGCGCGTGGTGCCCTGGGAGGGCAACCGCACGGCCATGGACGTCATCGGCCGGGTGATGCGGATGCGGGCGCACTTCGAGTGGCGCGGGCTCGGCTTCATCTCCCACTCGGCGCTCGGCCTGTCCGACGCGTACGCGGCCTTCGACGCCGAACGGATCTTCGAGCTGCCCGGGATACGCGTGGCCGACCCCAAGTCCTGCCAGTGCGGCGAGGTGCTCAAGGGCGTGCTCAAGCCGTGGGAGTGCAAGGTGTTCGGGACGGCGTGCACGCCGGAGACGCCCATCGGCACCTGCATGGTGTCCTCCGAGGGCGCCTGCGCGGCGTACTACAACTTCGGCCGCTTCAGCCGCGAGCGCGTGAGGGAGGCGACCCGGTCATGACCGGCACCCCGCGGGGCGCGCTCCACGAGGACCTCCCGGACCCGGTGCGCGCGCCGGCCTCCGACGAGGACCCGCTCCCCGCTCCCGGCACCCCGCACCGCGACCGCGAGCAGCAGGTCCTCGACCGGATCGCCCGCGCCAGGCGGCGCAGGCCGGTGGTCAGGGAGGAGCGGATCACGCTGGCCCACGGCGCGGGCGGCAAGGCCACGCAGACACTGATCCAGGCGGTCTTCCTGGAGGCGTTCCGCAACCCGCTCCTGGCTCCCCTGGAGGACGGGGCGACGCTGCGGATGGGCGAGGCGCGGGTGGCGTTCACCACCGACTCGTTCGTGGTGTCGCCGCTGTTCTTCCCCGGCGGCGACATCGGCGACCTCGCGGTCAACGGCACCGTCAACGACCTCGCGATGTGCGGGGCGCGGCCGGCGTACCTGGCCGCCGGGTTCATCCTGGAGGAGGGTTTCCCCGTCGCGGACCTGCGGCGGATCGCCGCGTCCATGGCGGCGGCGGCGGCCGCGGCCGGGGTGGAGATCGTCACGGGCGACACCAAGGTCGTCCAGCGCGGCAAGGCCGACGGCTGCTACGTCACCACCACCGGGGTCGGCCTCCTGGAGCGGCCCGCGGAGCTGTCGGTCGCGCACGCCCGGCCGGGCGACGCGGTCATCGTGTCCGGGCCGATCGGTGAGCACGGCGCCGCGATCATGCTGGCGCGCGGCGAGTTCGGCATCGAGGCGCCGATCGTCTCCGACACGGCTCCGCTGCACGGGATCGTTTCCGCGCTGCTGGACGCCCTGCCCGGTCAGGTGCGGGCGCTGCGCGACGCCACGCGCGGCGGGGTGGCCACCATCCTCAACGAGGTGGCCTCCGCCTCCGGCGTGTCCGTGGTGGCCGAGGAGGAGGCGCTGCCGGTGCGGCCCGAGGTGACCGGCGTGTGCGAACTGCTGGGCATCGACCCGCTGTACGTGGCGTGCGAGGGCAGGTTCGTGGCCGTGGTGGACGGCGGGCACGCGGAGCGCGCGGTCGAGGTGCTGCGCGGGCACCCGCTCGGCGCGGGGGCGGCGGTGATCGGCACGGTGCGGGACGACCCGCCGGGGCTGGTCCTGCTGCGAACGGCCTTCGGCGGCACCCGCATCGTGGACCTGCTCGTGGGCGACCCGCTCCCCCGCATCTGCTGAGGACCGCCCGCCCCTGACCCGACGGGAACGGCGGGTCAGGGGCGGCCCGTGGGTCAGGTCGTGAGCCAGGCGGTGGGTCAGGGGCGGGCGGCGGCCACGACCGCCTGGCCGAGGCTGATCCCCCCGTCGTTGCAGGGCACCCGCCGGTGCGTCAGCACCCGGAACCCACGGGCGCGCAGCCCGTCGGCCACGCCGCCGAGCAGCAGCCCGTTGGCGAACACGCCGCCCGACAGCGCCACCGTGCCGATCCCCGTGGCCCCGGCGACCACGCCGACGGCCGTCACCACCGCCCCGGCCAGCCCGTGGTGGAAGCGCGCCGCGATCACCCCGGCCGGCACCCCGCGCCGCAGGTCGCCGGCGACGGCCCGCACCAGGTCGGTGCTCCTGATCACCACGGGCGCGGTCCCGGTCACCGCCACCGGGTAGCCGTCGCGCACGTCGGGATCGGCCCGCTGCTCCAGGCCGATCGCCGCCTGTCCCTCGTAGGTGACGGTGTCGCGGACGCCGAGCAGCGCCGCCACCGCGTCGAACAGCCGCCCGGCGCTGGAGGTGAGCGGCGCGGCGGGGCCACCGGAAGCGGCCAGTGCGGACACGGCCGGCCAGTGCCGCGCGTTGCGGCGGGCCACCGCGAGCCCGTCCGGCGGCTCCCCCGCCGCCCCCAGGCAGGCCGCCGCCATCCGCCACGGCTGGCGGATGGCCGTGACGCCGCCCGGCAGCGGCACCGGCTCCAGGTGGCCGGCCCGCTCGTACGCCGCCAGGCTCGCCACCAGCAGCTCGCCGCCCCAGACGGTGCCGTCGGGCCCGTACCCGGTGCCGTCGAACGCCACCCCGACGACCGGGCCGGCCTCGCCGTTGTCGGCCAGGCACGAGGCGATGTGGGCGTGGTGGTGCTGCACGGCGACCGTCTCCACGCCGTCCAGGTCCTGGGCGTACCTGGTGGACAGGTAGTCGGGGTGCAGGTCGTGGGCGACGACCTCGGGATCGACGCCGAGCAGCCGCCGGAAGCGCACGACCTCGTCGGTGAAGGCGCGCAGGGCCAGGTGGCTCTCCAGGTCGCCGAGGTGCTGCGACAGCACCGCGTGCCGTCCCCGCCCGAGGCAGAAGGTGCTCTTCTGCTCGGCGCCGCAGGCCAGGACGGGCCGGCGGAACGGCCACGGCAGTGTGAGCGGCTCCGGGGCGTACCCGCGCGACCGTCGTACGGGTGCCGGCGCGCCGCGGAACACCCGCAGCACGGAGTCGTCGGCGGGCGCGTGGATCGGCCGGTCGTGGCACAGGAACGCGTCGGCGACGCCGCCCAGGCGCCGCAGCGCGTCCCCGTCGTCGTGCGCGATCGGCTCGTCGGCCAGGTTCCCGCTGGTCAGCACGTACGGCCGGGCCAGCTCGCGGCAGAGCAGGTGGTGCAGCGGCGTGTACGGCAGCAGCACGCCCAGGTCGGGGCCGTCGGGCGCCACCGAGGGCGCGACCGGCGCGCCGGGCCGCCGGGGCAGCAGCACGATCGGCCGGCGTGGCCCGGTGAGCAGGGCCGCGGCGGCCTCACCGGCCTCGCACAGCTCCCGCGCGGCGGACAGGTCCGCCGCCATGACCGCGAACGCCTTGTCCGGCCGCCGCTTGCGGGCCCGCAGCCGCGCGACCGCGGCCTCGTCGGCGGCGTCCACCGCGAGGTGGTAGCCGCCCAGCCCCTTGACGGCCAGCACCGCGCCGTCCGCGACCAGGGCGGCCGCCCGCGTGAGGGGGTCCCCGGGGAGCGCCGTGCCGTCCGGCGCGCGCAGCGCGAGCCGGGGGCCGCAGGCGGGGCAGCAGGTGGGCTGGGCGTGGAAGCGGCGGTCGGCCGGGTCGTGGTACTCGCGGGCGCAGGCGGCGCACAGGGCGAAGCCCGCCATCGTGGTCACCGCCCGGTCGTACGGCACCGCCGTGATGATCGTGAAGCGCGGCCCGCAGGCGGTGCAGTTGACGAACGGGTACCGGAAGCGCCGGTCGGCCGGGTCGAACAGCTCGGCCAGGCAGTCGTCGCAGGTGGCCACGTCCGGCGGGACGAGCGCCCGGCCGGGGGCGCCGGGGTCGCCGGCGACACTGGGCACGATCCGGAACCCGCCGGCGCCGGTCGGCGGCACGGGGGTGACGCTGACCCGCTCGACGACGGCCAGCGCGGGCGCCCGCTCGCGCACCGCCTCCACCAGCGCCGCGACCGCGGTGGGCGGGCCCTCCGCCTCGATGAACACGCCGCCGCCGTCGTTGCCGACCAGCCCTGCCAGCCCGTACCGGGAGGCGAGTCCGTGCACGAACGGCCGGAAGCCGACTCCCTGCACGATGCCCTCGACCCGGATCAGCGAGCGCACCCGCCCGCTCACGCCTCCGCCGGCTCCGCGCGCACGAGCTCGCGCAGCACGTGGCAGGCCGTCGTCTGCGCCTCCTGGACGCGGTGCACCGACGACGACGGGACGACGAACAGGTGCTCGGCCAGGCCCTCCTCGGCCATCCGGCCGCCGCCCGACCCGGCGAACCCCACCGTCACCATGCCGGTGCGGCGCGCCTGCTCCAAGCCACGCAGCACGTTGACGGAGCCGCCGCTGGTGGACAGGGCCATCGCCACGTCGCCGGGGCGGCCGAGCGCGGCGAGCTGCCGGGCGAAGACCACGTCGAACGCGACGTCGTTGGCCAGCGCCGTCAGCAGCGCCGCGTCACCGGTCAGCGAGATCGCCGGCAGGGCCGGCCATGGCCGGCCGCCGTCCCGGTCCGGCGTGCGGAACAACTGGGCGACGGCCTGGGCGTCGGTGCTGCTGCCGCCGTTGCCGAACGCGAACAGCGTGCCACCGGCCCGGAAGGCCGACGCCATGGCCACGGCGCAGGCGGCCAGCGCCGGGCCCAGCGTGGCCAGGACCCGCAGGCGCAGCTCCAGGCTGTCGGCGGCCTTGGCCGCGGTGGAGCGGACGAGCTCCCGGGCGGCGTTCTCCCGGGCGTCCCGGGCGGCGTCTCCCCGGGCGTCCCCGGCCGCGTCGCCGGCCGGCGTCAGGAACGGGTAGATCGCGCTCACGAGCCGTCACCGCCGAGCACCACGATGGCCTCCTTGGCGTGGACGAGGACCACGTCGCCGACCCGCGCCTCGACGAGGGCGACGCTGACCTCCTCGGTGCCGCAGCCGGTCTCGACGAGGGCCAGGCCACCCGGTCGCAGCTCGGTGACGTGCACCGGGACGGCCGTGTCGGCGCACGTGACGCAGGTGCCGGCGGTGTCGCGGGCGCCGTCGCCGGTGGAGCCGCATGCGATGCCGCCGGTGGTGCCGCGGGTGGAGTCGCCGGTGGAGCCGCCGGGCGTGTCCTCGGTCGCGTCGGGGGCGGGTGGGCCGGGCGGCGCGAGCCCGGGATCGTCGAGCAGCACGTGGACCAGCTCCCAGAGCAGGTGGTAGGCCGTCACGTGGACCTCCCGGGCGATCAGCGGGTCGCCGCAACGCGCCGCGATCACATGATCCACGACGACGACACCGCCGAGCGGGACGTCCTCATCACAGAGCGGGCGGTCCGTGTCGCCGGGCGGGGAGGCCGATGAGGTGGTCGTCAGGGCGACCGTGAGCATGCCCAGCTCGCGGGCCGCCGCCAGCCCGGCCAGTACGCGCCGGTCCCGCTCGCCGACCGGCACGCCGAGCGCGATGTCCCCCGGCCGGCCGAACGTCCTGACCTGCGCGGCGAACACCTCGTCCGGACCGCCGGACGAGGCGAGGCCGCCGAGCGCCGCCGCGTCGCCGGCCAGCGAGATCGCCGGCAGCGCCCGCTTGCCCACGATCACGGGGTGGGTGAACTCGACGGCCACGTGCCCGGCGTCGGCCGCCGCCGCGCCGTCGCCGAAGGTGATGAGCCGTCCCCCGCGCCGGAAGCGCTCGGCCATGTCCCCGGCCGCGCGGACGATCCGTCCGGCGTCGCGGGCCAGCGCCTCACCGGGCGCGGTCCGGCGCTCGGCGGCGAGCTCCAGCAGGCGGTCGGGTGTCCCTGGTTCGATGGCCATGCGCGTCCCCCGTGGTGGTGCCTTCGCAGCCATGCTCATCGGCGCCGGGACGCGGCCGGGGCTCGTGCGTGCCCGCGTCCCGTCAATCTTGGGGAACGTTTCAGCCGCGGCGACCTCCCCTCCATTCGACCAAACGCTTGCTTGGAGCACGAGTGCGAGGCGACAATACATCCGTTGTGAAACAGGTTCTACCAAGGAACTCCAGATCCCGTCCGGGAGGAACCGACCATGCGCGCCGCCATAGTCCACGAGCCCGGTGCCGCCCTCGAACTGCGCGACGACGTCACGGTCGCCGGGCCCGACCCCGGCGAGGTCAGGATCCGCGTCCGGGCGACCGGCGTCTGCCACTCCGACGTCTCCGCGCTCAAGGGCGTGCTGCCCACCTCCTTGCCGGCCGTGCTCGGGCACGAGGCCGCGGGCGAGGTCGTCGAGATCGGCTCCCGGGTGACCGGGCTGGCGCCGGGCGACCACGTGGTCCTGTCGTTCATCCCGGCCTGCGGGACCTGCCCCGACTGCCTGGGCGGCCAGCCGTACCTGTGCATCACGTACGTCCTGGAGGGCTTCACCAAGCCGCGCTTCCGGCTCGCCGGCGACACCCCGTGCTTCGGCTTCGGCGGCGTCGGCGCCTGGGCCGAGGAGCTCGTCGTCCCCGCCCAGGCCGCGATCAGAATCGACCCGGACGTGCCGTTCGAGCTGGCCGCGCTGCTCAGTTGCGCGGTCGCCACCGGCGTGGGGGCGGTCATCAACACGGCCAGGGTCGAGGAGGGCTCGTCCGTCGTCGTCATCGGCGCGGGCGGCATCGGGCTGTCGGTCATCCAGGGGGCGCGGCTGGCCGGCGCGGCGACCATCCTGGCCGTGGACCCGGTCGCGGCCAAGCACGAGGTCGCCAAGGGCTTCGGCGCCACCCACGCCACCACGCCGGACCAGATGGAGGCGGTCAAGGGCCTGCTCACCGGCGGGCGCGGCTTCGACCACGCCTTCGAGGCCGTCGGCCGGTCGAGCACCGTGAAGGCCGCCTGGCAGGCCGCCAGGCGCGGCGGGAACGTCGTGGTCGTGGGCGCGGGCGCCGCGGACGACCAGGTCGAGATCGACGCCTTCTCCCTGCTGTTCGACGGCAAGAACATGCTCAGCTCCATCTACGGCTGCTCCGACCTGCGCCGCGACGCCAAGCGGTTCGTGGACCTGTGGCGGGCCGGCCGGCTGGACCTGGAGAGCCTCATCACCCGCCGCATCCGCTTCGAGGACCTGGCCGACGCCGTCAAGATCCTGGACAAGGGCGGGGACGTGATCCGCCAGGTGGTGATCTTCGACTGACGGCGGGGGCCGCCGCGCCCCGGCCCGGAGCGGGATGTCCGAAACACCTGTCCACGCCTTCGACAGGCCGCTCCGGCCCCCTACGTGGCGGCGCCCGGCTCATCCGTGCGCATGAGGGCGGCGGCGACGGCGGTGGCAGCCAGCAGCGCGGCGGCGAGCAGGCCGGCCGACCGGGCGGCGGACACGTGCCCGGCGCCCTCCGCCAGGCCGCGCAGGAAGGCGCCGCCGAGGACCGCGGTGCCGAGCGTCGCGCCCAACTGCTGGACGGCGTTGAGCAGCCCGGCGGCGGAGCCGGTCTCGTGCGGGCGAACGCGGGACAGCGCGGCGGTGAAGAACGGGGTGGTGAACAGCCCGTTCCCGGCGCCCGTGACGGCCAGTCCCGCCACCACGAGCCACCCGAGCGATCCGGGCGATCCGGGCGATCCGAGGCCCCCGGCGGCTCCCGTGCCGGCGACGAGAGTGATCGCCAGTCCGGCGAGCATGACGGCGAGCCCGGCGAACATCAGCCGTGAACCGTACCGGGGCACCAGGCGGGCGCCCGCGACGAGGGAGGCCACCCCCATGGCCGCCGACCAGGGCAGCAGTGACAGCCCGGCGGTCACCACGTCGCGCCCCAGGCCGAGCTGGACCTCCAGGACCACCACGAGCGTCAGGCCGTTCATCGCCGCGAAGAACAGGGCCGAGGTCGCCAGCGCGGCCGGGAAGCCGCGGTCCCGGAACAGGCTCACCTCGACCAGCCCGCCACGACCCGTCCGGGCCCGGCGACGCTGGTGGATGCCGAACACCACGAACAGGACCACCCCTGCCACCGCCATGGTCCAGCCCCCCGCCGGCCCTCCGGCGGCGTCGCCCCGGATGAGCGGGTACACCAGCAGGCCGGTGCCGAGCGCCGCGATCACGGTCCCCGTCCCGTCGAGGCGCGGGAGGGCCGGGCCGCCCGCCGTACGGGGCTCCCTGGGCGGCATCAGGGGGACGACGGCCAGCACGGCGGCGGCCAGGGGCACGTTGACCAGGAAGACCGACCGCCACGACGAGCCGAGCAGGTCGGCGTGCGTGAGCACGGCGCCCAGGACCGGCCCGGTGACGGCGGCCAGCCCCATCACCGGCCCGATGCTCCCCATGGCCCTGGCCAGCTCCGCGCCGTCGAACATGGTCCGGATCAGCCCGATGGTCTGCGGGATGACCAGCGCGGCGGCGGCGCCCTGGACCGCCCGCAGGCCGATCAGCGTCCCGGCGTCCGGCGCGAGCGCGCAGGCGGCCGAGGCGAGCGCGAACGCGGCCACGCCGACGGCGAACACCCGCCGCCGCCCGGCCAGGTCGCCCAGCCGGCCGCCGGTGATCAGCAGCACCGCGAACGGCAGCGTGTACGCGGCGTTGAACCACGGGATGGCCGAGGCGTCGCCGCCGAGGTCGGCGTGGATGACGGGCGCGGCGACCGTCACGATCGTCGCGTCGAGCAGGTTCATCGCCTCGGCGACGAGCAGGGCGGCCAGCCCGGCCCATCGCCACCGGTGGGCGACGTGGTGATGGAGCAGCATCGGGTTCCCTCTTCCTCGGAGTCGTTCCGGGGAACAGGGTCGGGCGGAGGGGGGTGGCCTTCCAGCCAGGCGGCCTGAAGTGGTGATTTTTTCCATCCAGGGGCGATATATGAGGAAATATGGTCGCCATGGATGACCTCGATCGCGCGCTGGTCCACGCCCTGCACATCGACGGCCGGGCCCCGTTCAGCCGCGTCGCCGAGGTGCTGGGCGTGTCCGCGCAGACGGTGACACGCCGCTACCGGCGGCTCCGCCGCGAGGCGGGGCTGCGCGTGGTGGGCCTGGCCGACCACGGCCGGTCCGGCCACACCCAGTGGGTGGTCCGCCTCACCACGACCCCCGCCGCCGCCCGGACGCTCGCGCACTCACTGGCCCGCCGCGCCGACACCTCCTGGGTCAAGCTGACCTCCGGCGGCACGGAGATCTTCGCCATCGTGCACGCGCCGGACGCCACCCGCCCGCCGCTGCTCCACGACGTCCCCCGCAGGAGCGGGATCACCGGCGTCTCGGCGCACTGCCTGCTGCACACGTACCTGGGCGGCCCCGCGGCCTGGCGCGGCCGGCTCCAGACCCTCGACGACGCGCAGCAGGAGCGGCTGCGCCCGACCCTGCCCGCCCCGTCCGGCAGCGCCCCGCTCACCGGTGCGGACCGCGCGCTGATGGACGCGCTGCGCCACGACGGGCGCGCCGGCCACGCGGACCTGGCCGCCGTCACCGGCTGGTCCCAGGCGACGGTGGCCCGCCGCCTGGCCGACCTGCGCGCCCGCGACGTCCTGTTCTTCGACGTGGAGATCGACGCCGCCGCCTACGGGGTCACCACCCAGGCGCTGCTCTGGATGGCGGTCGCGCCCGCCGACCTGGAGCGGGTGGCCACCGCCCTGGCCGGCCATCGCGAGCTGGCCGTGGTCATGGCCACGACCGGCACCACGAACCTGCTCGCCCACGCGCTCTGCTCCGGCCCCGCCGACCTGCACCGCTACCTCGTCCACCGGCTCGGCGCCCTCGACGGCGTACGCACGCTGGAGACCGCCCCCGTCCTCGCCACCCTCAAGGCGGCCGGCCACCTCCCCGCCGACGGGGTGCGTTTGGCCAGGTCACAGCGCGGAGAGGGGTGACAGGGGAGGAATCGACATGAACGATCAGCAGGGCGGAAGCGAGCAGCGGGACGTGATCACCGTGCTCGTGACGGACCATCGCGAGGTCGAACAGCTCTTCGCGGAGCTGGAGACGATGATCGGCGCCATCGGGGAGCGGCCGCAGACCCTGGCCGAACAGGCCGTCATCGAGCTGGTCCGCCACTCCGTGGCGGAGGAGGCGTACCTGTATCCGGCGGTCCGCGAGCACGTGCCGGGCGGCGACGAGCTGGCCGACAAGGAGCTCGCCGAGCACGCCGAGGCCGAGGAGACCATGAAGCGGCTGGAGCGCCTGGAGCCGGGCGACGACGACTTCTGGCCCGTCCTGGAGGAGCTGATGAGGGAGATCCGCCATCACGTCCAGGAGGAGGAGGGCGACCTGTTCCCCCGGCTGCGCGCGGCGTGCCCGCCCGAGGCGCTCACCGAGCTCGGGGCCAAGGTGGAGCGGGCGAAGAAGCTGGCCCCGACCCGCCCGCACCCGTCCGCGCCCGACAAGCCGCCCGCCGACAAGCTGCTGGCGCCCGGTGCGGGGCTGATCGACCGCCTGAGGGACGCCCTCACCGGCCGCGGCCGCTCCTGACGGCACCGCACTCGGCGGTGTCCTGCTGTCCTCGGGTCCCGCCGTCGGGTTCGCCGTCCACGCCGCCCTCACGGTGGCGGCCCTCGCCTGCCTGGCAGCCACGCGCCGCCACCGGTGATCCCCATGGCCCTGTCCGGCCGGTGATCGCCGGTGGCGCGGAAAGGGGGGCGGCATTAGGTTTGAATGACTACAGATGCGACACAAGAGGAGAATTTGCGTGGCCGACGAAACGCCTCTCCCCAGGATCGACATCACCAGGCCGCACCAGGCTCGGGTGTGGAATTACTGGCTGGGCGGAAAGGACAACTACCCGGTCGACCGCGAACTCGCCGAGCAGCTCCGCCAGGTATATCCCGGCATGGAGAATATCGCCCGCCATACCCGGGCCTTTCTGGGACGCGCAGTGCGATACCTCGCCGAAGAGGCCGGAATCCGGCAGTTCCTGGACATCGGCACTGGGCTGCCCACCGTGGACAACACCCACGAGGTCGCCCAGCGGGTCGATCCGACCTGCCGCATCGTGTACGTGGACAACGACCCCCTGGTGCTGGTCCACGCTCAGGCCCTGCTCACGAGCCATCCCCTCGGCGCCTGCGACTACATCGAGGCCGACGTCCGCGATCCCGGCGCCGTCCTGGACTTCGCGGCCAAGACCCTGGACCTCACCCGTCCCACCGCGCTCATCCTCCTGGGCGTGATGGGCACCATCTTCGACGACGACGAGGCGTACGCGCTGGTCGAAAGGCTGCTGGACGCGCTCCCGCCGGGCAGCCACCTGGTGTTCGAGGACGGCACGAAGACGGTCAACCCGGATGCCGCCGCCGAGGCCGAGCGCCTTCGCGACGAGGGGAAGGTCTACTCGTACCGGCTGCGCACCCCCGAGGAGATCTCCCGCTTCTTCGACGGGCTGGAGCTGGTGGAGCCGGGCGTCGTGTCGGTGTCGCGCTGGCGGGTGGAGGCGGGCGTGTTCGGCGTGCCGGACGAGGTGGACGCCTTCTGCGGCGTGGGCCGCAAGCCGTGACAGGTCGTACGGACGCGGGCGCTAGACCCCGGCGGCGAGCAGCCGCAGGATCGACGGGGTGGCGGCCGAGGGCCGCGCGTGCACGACGAGCTGGTCCAGCAGGTGCTGGTACGGCAGGGCGTCCTGCTTGCGGCTCAGGTACTGCGCCCCGGCGATGTGCTCCAGGTAGACGACGTCGTCCAGCTCCGCCGGGGCGAAGCGCAGGATGGTGACGGGCCCCGTGCCGCCGACGTGGCCGCCGGAGCGGAACGTGAGCACCTGGATCGTGATGTGCGGCAGCTCGGCCAGCGTCGCGAGGTGCTCCAGCTGGGCGCGCATCGTCGCGGAGTCGGCCACCTGCCGGCGCAGCGCGCCCTCGTCGATCACCGCCCACAGCTTGGGCGGGGCGGCCGAGACGAGAATCTGCTGGCGGCGCATGCGCACCCTGACCCGGCGCTCGATCTCCTCGGCGGGGCTGCCCTCGCGTCCCTGCGTGATGACCGCGCGGGCGTACTCCTCGGTCTGCAGCAGGCCGGGCACGTACTGGATCTCGTAGGCGCGGATCAGCGACGCGTCGCGCTCCAGCCCCAGGTAGTCCTCGAACCAGTCGGGCACCACGTCGCGGTAGTCGTGCCACCAGGCGGGCGCGTTGGCCTGCTCGGCCATGGTGAGCAGCGCCGAGCGCTCGGCCTCGTCCGCGCCGTACAGGGTGAGCAGGTCGGCCACGTCGCGTAGCTTGAAGCCGGTCCGGCCGAGCTCCAGACGGCTGATCTTGGAGTGGGAGCCCCGGATGAGGTACCCGGCTTCCTCGCGGGAGATCCCCCGCGCCTCGCGCAGCCGGCGCAGGTGCGCGCCGACCAGGATCCGCAGCGCCGTGGGCCCGGAGCGACGGGCCTCTCTGCCGGCTCCGCTTTCCGGCACTCCGGCATGGGGATTTCCGGTCACGTTCCCCCTATCGCGAGCGGACGACATAATGCTCCAAATCAGCAAATCGCGACGGCACAACCGGACCATCCTGCCACGCCGCCGGACCGCGTTGCCATATGTCCCGACGACCGGGCATTTCACCACAAATGGCGCACCAGTTCGCCTTCAGAGCACCGCGAATCCCGTTCGCCTGACAGATTCTCACCTTACGCGGCTTGTGCCCGAGCTCTGCGGGAGCCCACGCGGCCGTTACGGGGGACACGCCGCAAATCCGCAGGCCAACGAGTATCTCCAGCCGACATCGCGCCGGCCGTCATCGTGGTGAGACTTTCGATCTGTCCCTCGCCTCGCCTCTCACCAGGCAGGACCGCCTGACCGAGGCGTGGGCAGATTGGAGATGAGATGTCCCGACTCACTGGACGGACGATCAAGGCCACCACGACGGTGGGCGCCGGGGTCGCGCTCGTGACCGCGCTCACGGCCGTGGCGGGGCCCGCCGAGGCGACGCGGGCCCGCCCGCCCCTGCCGCTCCGCACGGACGCGGCCTTCCAGAGCCAATGCCTCGCCACCCACAACGCCTTCCGCGCCCGCCACGGCGCGCCCGCCCTCACGACCGACCAGGGACTCGTCGACCACGCCAGCCGGCGGGTGACCGAACTCAGCCGGTACGAGGGCCTCCAACAGGCCGGCAGGGATCCCGGGTACGGCCAGAACATCCACTGGTTCCTGACCTCCTCCGGTCGGGCGGCGACCTGCGCGGACGCGGTGAAGAAGTGGTACGCCGGCGTCGGGTCCTACGACTTCCGGGCCCCGGGGTTCTCCTCCCGCACGGGCTTCTTCACCCAGGTCGTCTGGAAGGGCACGACCCGGCTCGGCTGCGCCCGGGCCGCCGGCCAGGGCACCCGGGGCTACGAGACGTACATCGCGTGCGCCTACCAGGCGCCGGGCAACGTGTCGGGCCGCTACGCGCAGAACGTCCTACCCGTGAGGTGACCGTGCCGCGGGGCCGGCCGCCCGTCACCGTTCCGGCGGGCGGCTCCCCCGGAGGTCCTCGCCGGAGGCGCCCGCGGCCGGGTCGTCCGCGTCCAGGGCTCCGACCATGCCGCACAGGGCCGTGACCAGGTCGTCACCGAGGCGGCGCCACGCCTGGGCCGCCGCCTCGGCGCGGGCGCGGCCGGCCGCCAGGTCCGTCTCCAACTCGGCGCACATGTGCACGATGAGCTGGCGGGTCATGGCCTCCCGGCGCGCGGTCGCACCGGGGTCGCGCTCCGCCACTCCTGCGTTCCCGGCGCGTACGGCCGCCCGCGCGGCGTGGATGGCGTCGTACAGGCGGCGCAGGGACGGGGTGTCCAGGTGCGCGCGGACGGCGTGCTCCCGCAGGGCCGGCTCGACGACGATCTGGGCGAGGAACCGGGCGTACCAGGACGGGGTTCCGAGGTCGATCTGGTGCTCGATGCGGGGCAGCACGGCGCAGCGGAGCTGGTCGCGCAGCGACATGCCGGCCGGGTCGCCGAGCGCGCTCATCATGGCCAGCCGGTGCCGCTCGATCGCGTCGGCGTGCTCGGCGAGGACCGCCTTGATGAGCGCGTCGCGCCCGGTGAAGTGGTACTGAACCGCTGACTTGTTGCGCTGCCCGGCGGCCTCGCCGATCTGCCGGATCGACACACCGGCGAGGCCGCGGGTGGCGTAGAGCCTCTCGGCGGCGCGCATGATGAGAGTCCTCGCGGTGGCGGAGCGCGGCGAGGACGCGCTCGCCGGAGCGGGGGGAAGCGCCCCGCTCCGGTCCGCGACGACCCTCATGTCTCGCATGTCGTGCATATCGTGCATGTCGAGACCGTCACGGTCGTCGTGACCCGCTCACCAGGTCACCCAGACGTTCTCCAGGCCGCCCGACAGCAGGCCGGTGCGCAGGCGCAGCGCCTCGGCGCCGTCGCGCAGCGCGAGGGTGGGCAGCCGGCGGGTCAGCGTGTCGAGCACCACCTGCAGCTCCAGGCGGGCCAGCGGCTGGCCGAGACAGAAGTGCGGGCCCGCCCCGAAGGTGAGGTGCTGGTTGGCGTTGGTCCGGAGCGGGTCGAAGCGGTCGGGGTCGTCGAACTTGCGCGGGTCCCGGTTGGCGGCGGGGCGGCACGGGATGAGGGTGCTGCCCGCGGCCACCGGGACGCCGCCGACCTCGAGGTCCTCGCCGGCGACCCGGGGGAAGCCGACCACGCTGAGCGTGCTGTCGAGGCGCAGCACCTCCTCGACCGTGCCGGGGATGAGGCCCGGGTCGTCGATCACCGCCTGGTAGCGCTCGCGCTCCGACAGGAGCATCGCGGTCATGATGACGATCATGTTGGACGTGGTCTCGTGCCCGGCCAGCAGCAGCGCCCGCACGGTCGCGATCAGCTCCTCGTGGCTGAGCCGGCCGTCCTCGCTGTCGGAGACCTGGGTCAGCTCGCTGAGCAGGTCGTCGCCGGGGTCGGCGCGCCTGGCGTCGACCAGGTCGGACACGTACGCGTCGAACTCCTCGTACGCCCGCTGCACCTCGTCCTGGGTGTGGCGCGTCAGGGTCAGCATGACCTGCGACCAGTGCGCGAACCTGTCCTGGTCCTCGGCCGGGGCGCCCACCAGGGCGCAGATGACCTGCACCGGCAGCGGCAGGCCCAGCCGGGCCGACAGGTCGGCCGGCGGCCCGGCCTCCAGCATGGCGTCGACCAGGTCGTCGGCCATCCGCTGGACGCGGGGTCGCCACGCCTCGATCTTCTTGATGGTGAACGAGCGGGTGAGCAGCCGCCGCCACCGCCGGTGACCCTCGCCCTCGGTGATGCTCATGGTGTTGCGGGCGAACAGGCCGCCGTCCTGCGTGGTCGCCACCCGTGCGGCGTTCTGGCCGCCGCGCTGGAAGCGCGGGTCGGTGAGCAGCGCGCGCACGTCGTCGTAACGGGTGACGAGCTGGGCGGTGTCGCCGCTGGGCAGCCGCACGTGCGCCACGGGACACCGCTCCTGCAGCTCGCTCCACTCGCGCGGCGGCTCCAGGGTCTCCTTCCGGTCGAAGGGATAGGTCGGCACGGACTCGGTCATGACGCCCCCTCATGTCGATGTCTGATCATGTTCGACGTTAAGGCAGCCGCCTTAATAAGACAATCGCCTTAACGCGGTAAAATCGTTTCGATGAGGCCGTCGGGCTTGCGCTATGATCATGCGGGCCCTCGGCGCGCCAGAGCCGGCACGATCCGGCGCCGGTCTCCATCCCACAGACGCGCGTGACCCGCACGGCCCGCCCACGCCCGCTCACCCGCCCATCCGGCACGCGGCTCACCGCACGAGGAACGCCCACCAGACGAGGAACGATGTCGAGCATCAAAGAGGTCGCGCGCCTCGCCGGCGTCTCCGTCGGCACCGTGAGCAACGTGCTCAACCGCCCCGAGCTGGTGGCTCCCGAGACGCGGCTGCGGGTTCAGACGGCGGTCACCCAGCTCGGCTACGTCCGCAACGGCTCGGCGCGTCACCTGCGGGCCGGGCGCAGCAGGACCATCGGCGTGGTCGCGCTCGACCTGTCGAACCCGTTCGTCATCGACGTGCTGCGCGGCGTCGAGAGCGCGGCCGAGACCGCGGACCTCAACGTGATGGTGGTCAACAGCAGCAAGGACGCC
Source organism: Nonomuraea sp. NPDC050733 (assembly GCF_040654215.1). Taxonomy (NCBI): domain Bacteria; kingdom Bacillati; phylum Actinomycetota; class Actinomycetes; order Streptosporangiales; family Streptosporangiaceae; genus Nonomuraea; species Nonomuraea sp. NPDC050733. Next base: position 70,540 of record NZ_JBFAHO010000021.1, read on the forward strand.
GCCCGCGAGGCGCGGCTGCTGGAGATGTTCGAGGAGGAGCGCCCCTTCGGGGTGCTGATCACGCCGGTGAACGCCGAGGGCCAGGAGCAGCGGCTGGGCAGGCTCGTGTCCCGCGGCATCCCGGTGGTGCTGTTCGACAGCTCGTCGCGGCACGGCCGGGGGTGCGCCGTCGCCTCCGACGACGTGCTCGGCGGCCGGCTGGCCGGCCTGCACCTGCGGGAGCGGGGGCATCGCCGCATCGCGTTCGCGGGCGGGCCGTTCACCGTCCGCCAGGTGGAGGAGCGCCACCGCGGCCTGGCCGGCGTGCTGTCGCCGGCGGACGAGCTGACCGTCATCCCGCTGCCGGACCTCACCGTGGGCACCGGCCGCACGGCCGGCAGGGAGATCGCCGCCCGGCCCCCCGGCGACCGGCCGACGGCGGTGTTCTGCGCCAACGACCTGGTCGCGCTCGGCGTGCTGCAGCAGCTGACACAGTACGGCCTGCGGGTGCCGGACGACGTCGCGATCCTGGGCTACGACGACATCGACTTCGCGGCCGCGGCGGCGGTGCCGCTGTCGTCGATCAGGCAGCCGCGCGAGCAGCTCGGCCACACCGGCGCGCTCATGCTCCTGGAGGAGGCCAACCACCCGGACTTCCACGAGCACCGCCAGGTCATCTTCCAGCCCGACCTCATCGAACGCGCCTCCACCGCCTTCACCCGCTGACCTCCTTCGCGGACGCCCCGGCCTGGCCCGTCAAGGGCGGACGGCACCGAGCAGGCGGTTGCGCCAGTAGTCGTCCAGGTCGACCACCTTGACGACGTCGCCGGTCTGCGGTGCGTGGACCATCTTCCCGTTGCCCGCGTACATGCCCATGTGTCCCAGCCCTCTGCTGAAGAGAAGGTCCCCGGGGCGCAACGCGTCCAGGGGGACCCGGCGGGACGCGCCCCAGCTCCACTGCGTCCACGTCGTCCGGGGCAACGCGACCCCTGCGGTACGCCAGGCGGCCTGGGTCAGGCCGGAGCAGTCGAAGGAGCCCGGTCCGGTGCCGCCGTACCGGTACGGCTTGCCGACCTGGGCGAAGGCGAACTGGAGGGCCACGAGCGCGTTGCCGGAGGCCGGTCCGGTGTACGTGATGCCCGTGCTGTCGGGGTCGCCGGCCCGGAACGTGCCCAGCCTCCGCAACAGCCTGGTCTGCTCGGCCACCAGCTTGTCGACCTTCGCCTTCTCCCCGCGTACCTTCTCGCGGGCCGTTTCGGCCTCCGCCAGCACGCTCCGGGCCTCGTCGCGCCGGTCGCGCAGGTCCTTGGTGGCCGCCCGGAAGGCGAGCAGCTTCGCCGTCCGGCTGTCCGCGATCTGCTCAAGGGAGGCCATGCCGCTCAACATCGTTTGCGGGCTGCCTTCGTAGGCGACTCTTCCCCACGTCGTGATCGGGCCCAACTGGTAGTCGCTGACCGCCGCCGTGACGAGATCCCCGCGAAGCGCTTCCGCTCGCGCGTCCTTGCGTCCGACCTCGGCGTCGAGGACGTCGTGCTTCTCCTTGGCCTTCTTGTACGCCTCGGTGGCCTGGTTGTACCGCTCGACCATCTGGTCGGCCCGCTCGTTCAGCTTCACCAGCTTGGCCCTGACCCTGGCCGGCGACGGCTCCGCGGCGGCGACACCGGCGTTGGAGACCAATGCGCCGGATGCCAGCGCCGCGACCGCTGCCAGCTGCCCAAGCCTTGTCGGCACGGCCACTACGATGCCTCCTCGTAAAAACCCACCCTTGGGCCAAGATCGTACAGAAGCGGCGGGCCTTGTTATCCTGTTCGTGGCAATTGTCGTCGGGAGCGAGACGTACTATCTCTCATAGCAGGGCAAGCACCGGCCCATCCCTGGATACGGATGCCGTCTCGAGCGCGTTCAGTGGCGCGGCGAGGATCGTCAGCCGCTCGCCCGGACCCGGGCCCGTCCGGCTGTCGTAGGCTTCTCACTTGTCAGCGATCTTGTTGATCGAGGTCGCCGTGGGCCCCCACCGAGAGGTCCTGCCAGTCGTCCCTGGTCTTGAGCCGGTCGCCCCAGGATGCCACCAGGTCCACGAACGCAGCGGGACGGTCCAGGTGCAGGAAGTGCCCGGCTTCCGGCCACAGCACGGTCGCCGAGCGCCGGTGTCCGGACAGTCCCGCCTCCCACCGCGCCGCCTCCGGGACATCGTGTACGGCGAGCACCGGGCACGTCCGCCTGGCCAGGTAACGCTCGGACTCCCGGCGCACCCCGAACGCGCCCGGCACGGTGTACATCCCGGCGTAGCACTCGGCCAGCACGTGACCGGGTGTGGCCAGCAGTTGCCCGGTGATCGGCGGGGGCAGCGGCCCGAGCTGCCGCGACGCCGCGGCAGCGCCGTCGGCGCGCAACGCCGCCAGCCGCCCGGGGATGAGCCGTTCCTCCGCCTCGTCCGCGCCGTAGGCGGGGGCGACGACCACCAGAGCGCTGACCAGCTCCGGATGCTCCACCGCCAGCGCGGTGACCACCTGGGCGCCCATGGAGTGCCCGATGGCCAGCACCGGCTCGTCCAGCAGCGGGAGCAGGTCGCGGGCCAGGTCCACCGGCCGATACCTGGTCGCCGGAGCCGGGGACCTGCCATGGCCGCGCAGGTCGGGGGCGATCACCCGGCGCTCGCCGAAGTCCAGCGCGCGCCACACCCGGTGGTCACCGCCCCAGCCGTGCACCAGGAGCAGCGGGGGTCCCTCACTCCCCCGGGTCTCCGCGTACACGTTCACGTGTCGTACCGGATCTGCTCGAACCGCGCGGCACAGCCCTCACCCGCCAGGTCCTGCACCCAGAGTCCGACGAACGCGCCGGTGAAGCCGAACGAGCGCACGTGACCGTCGACGAACTCGTCGGCGTGCTCGTCCGACAGGATGGTCGCGTCCAGCTCGGGGCCGTCGTTGAACCGCACGACCGGCCCGTCGAGCTCCACCCGCAGCCTGACCTCGGGCCCCGCCGGGCCGAGCAGGCGCTCGGTGCGGGTGCCCCGGTCGCTGCTGGTCAGCACCAGGCCGTCGGTGGTCAGTGCGAGGTAGTGCCAGTTGCGTGAGTTGTAGTACGCGGTGATGCCCGCCGCCTGATGGACGCTGTCCGGCTCGAACCGCATGACCGTCTCAAGCGAGCACTGGCGCGCCGTGACCGGGCGGGCGACCAGGCTCGGGCTGCGCAGGCCGTACGGGGACTGCCCGCCCCGGACGGTGAGGCCGCCGGGGCCGGCGACCAGCCAGTCCGGTGAGGCGGGCCGCCGCAGCGTGCTCCAGTCCGGTCCGAGCCCGCCCGGGGAGTCCTCGGTCACCGGCCACGGATGGGCGGGCAGCGCGGGCGGGACCACCTCGACGGCGGGCACACCGCCCGCCACGCGCGGCCAGCCGTCCTCCCAGACCACGCGCTGCAGCGCGGTCTCACGCCCGAGCACGCACCTGCGGTTGTGGTACGGCCGCGCCACGAGGTGGGCGACGTACCACTCCCCCGTCTGCGTCCGCACCAGGCAGCCGTGCCCCGCCTTCTGCAGCTCCAGGCTCGGGTCGTGCCGCGAGGTGAGCATCGGCCCCGCCGGATCCTCCTCGTACGGCCCGGCCGGCGAGCGGGACCGCAGCACCGTGATCCCGTGCTCGAAACCGGTGCCTCCCTCGGCCACCATCAGGTAGTACCAGCCGTCGACCTTGTAGAGGTGCGGACCTTCGGTGACGTTGCGGTTGGGCAGGATCAGCTCGGGCTTGCCGCCGTCGAGGGGTTGCAGCTCGATCCCGGCGAACCCTCGTCCCGGCCGGGAGTCGAAGACCATGGTGAGCAGCTGGCTCCGGCCGTCCTCGTGGTAGAGGGCGGCGTCGAACCCGCGGCCGGGCAGCCGTACCGGGTCGGACCACGGCCCTTCGATCGAAGGCGCGGTGATCAGGTAGTTGGCGATGTCCTTGTATCCGAGGGCGTAGTTGTCCATCACGCCGTAGACGAGGTGGAACAGCCCGTGGTGGTGGGTCAGGTCCGGCGCCCAGACGCCGCCGGAGTCGGGCACGCCGGACAGGTCGAGCAGCCTGCGCTCGGTCAGGATGCCGCCCAGCGGACGCCAGTTCACCAGGTCGCGCGAGTGGTGGACGCGTACGCCCGGGTACCACTCGAACGTGGACGTGGCCAGGTAGTAGTCCTCCCCCACCCGCAGGATCGACGGGTCCGGGTGGAAGCCGGGCAGGACGGGATTGCGGATCATGCGAGCTCAGTCCTCCAGGAAGAGCACCACGGTGCTGAGCGGTCCGATCTCGATCGGGCGGCCGAGCGGAACGCGGCGGCCGGTGACGAGATCACGGGCGTGACCGGAGCCGGTCACGTGCATGGTGCGGGCGCTTCTCGCCGTTCCGTAACCAGGTGGCGGCGGCCGGCGTGCCGGCGGACGCCGGCACGGCTCGGCGGCTGAGGTGGTGCGCCATGGGTCACTGGCCCTTCAGGTAGGCGTCGGCCTGCTTGGCCAGCTCCGCCTGCACCTTGGCCAGGCCGGCCCTGTCCAGGGCCTTCTTCAGCTTGTCCAGCCCCTGGTCGACATCGACGGCGCCGATGAACAGCGGGTTGGCGAACTGCGTCATGGCCGCGGTGATCTGGGTGTTCTCCCGCTTCACCGGCTCGGGGTCGGGGACGAAGCTGGCGTACGGGTCGACGGTGAAGTTGTCGATGTCCTGCGCCCAGTCGAACCAGGTCGTCTCGGACTCGGTCATGTCCTTGATCCGGCGCTCCAGCTTGGCCCGCCAGGAGAGCCCGAAGCCCGGGAACGTGTAGGTGGACAGCATCTCGTACTTGTCGTCCCCGACGGGGTTCCAGTCCTTGCCCTGGACGCCGTAGGTGATCAGGTCGTGGTTGTCCTTGATGGACAGCCAGTCCTCCAGTTGCATGGCCTTCTCGTTGTTCTGCCCCTTGGCGTTGAGCACGAGGAAGTTGTCGGCCTGGAAGGTCTGGTACGGCTTGGCGTCCTTGCCGCCCTTGAGCGGCATCACGTTGGCCAGCGTCGCCCCGGGGACGTTCTTGGCCAGCTCGGGGAGAAGCTGCGAGGTCAGGCCGTCGGTCATGGCCCAGGCGGTGGCGAAGCGGCCGGCCTTGAGCTGGGATTCGAGCGCCTTGGAGTCGAGGGTGAGCGCGTTCTTGTTGATCAGCCCGTCCTGGTAGTACTTGCGGACCAGGCGGAGCGCGTCGACCATGCCCGGCGCCTCCCAGAACGGCACCGGGTGGGAGGAGCCGGTCTGCTTGCCGTCGGCGGCGAGGACGAAGGCGAGCGACTCGCCGGTGAAGGAGACGATGCTGGTCCGGGGGTTCTCCCACATGGAGGGGTTGAGCCAGCCGACCGGGTTCCACGCGACGAGCAGCTTGGGCATGCGGGAGTTCACCCCGATCGGGATGATGTCCTTGTTCTTCTGCTTGACGGTGTACCAGAACCTCTCCAACCCGGAGAAGTCCGTGATCTCGCTCATTCCGTACTTGTCGGCAAGATCCTGACGAACGGCGAAGTGGTGGAAGCGGGCGACCGAGTTGATCTGCGGCAGGCCGTACAGCTTTCCGCCCCAGCGGTTCAGCTCGATGATCTTCGGGTCGATCGTGGCGGTCAGGTTGGGGTACTTGCCGCTGGACAGCAGGCCGCTCAGCTCGACGATCGAGCCGCTGGCCGCGAGCTGGGACATGTTGAGCCAGCGCGCCTGCAGCGCGGTGTCGAACCTCTCCCCCGCGGTGAACTTCAGCAGCGTCTGCTGACCGTAGTTGGCCCACGGGATGAACTGCGGCCTGACGGTGAAGCCCAGGTCGGCCTGGAGCTTCTTGTTGACCTCGGCCAGGACGGCGTCCCAGCCGGCCGGCACGTCGCCGGGAAGCAGCAGGCTCAGCGTGAGCGCTCCGCCGCTCCGGGCGCCGCCGCCGGTCTGCGGCTGCTGGGAGTCCGAGCAGGCGGCGAGAAGGGCGGCGAGGGACAGGCCGCCGCCGGTGGCCAGCAGGCGGCGCCGCGACATGATGGGGTGGGACACGGTTACTCCTGAGATGCGGGGAGCGGAATCAGCCCTTGGTGGCCCCGAGGGTGATGCCCTTGACGAAGTAGCGCTGGGCGAAGGGGTAGGCGAGCAGGATCGGGCCGATGGTGACGGCGGTGAGGGCCAGCCGGAGCTGGTAGACGGGGGTGGCCGCCTCGGCGAGCTGCGGCAGCATCTGCGTGAACGAGACGTTGGAGATGAGGTTCTGCAGCACGAGGGGGAGCGGGAACTTGTGCACGTCGTCGATGAACAGCAGCGCCATGAACCAGTCGTTCCAGTAGTGCACGGCGTAGAAGAGGCCGATGACGGCGAGGATCGGCTTGGACAGGGGCAACGCGATCGTGAAGAAGATGCGCAGCTCCCCCGCACCGTCGATCTTGGCCGACTCGAAGATCGACTCGGGGAGCTGGCGGAAGGCGTTGACCTGGACGAAGACCAGGAACGGCATGACCAGCAGCGGCAGGATCACCGAGAAGTAGCTGTTCTGCAGCTTCAGGTACTGCGTGACCAGCAGGTAGAGGGGCACCAGGCCGCCGGAGAACAACATCGGCAGGTACGAGAAGACGGTCAGCGGCCGGCTGATGCCGGGCAACCGGCGGGCGATCACCCAGCTCAGCCCCGAGGTCACCGCCAGGGACAGGGCCGTCCCCACGACCGTGATGAAGACGCTGGCGACGTAGGCGTCCAGCACCGCCGGACCCGTGAAGATCATCTTGTAGGCGGTGAGGTCGAAGGCGGCGGGGAACAGGCTGTACCCGGTCGTGGCCAGCTCCGACTCGCTGGTGAACGAGCCCGAGATGATCATCCAGAACGGGATCGCGCAGGCGAGCACGGCGAAGGCCACGCCGATGATGCTGACGACGGTGAACGGTTCCAGCTTCTTGGCGCTCATAGGATGCTGGTCTCCTTGGAGTACTTGCGCTGGATCAGCACCGCGATCACCACGAGGACGAAACCCACCACCGACTGGAACAGGCCGACCGCGGCGGTGGTGCCGAAGTCACCGAGCTGGCGCAGGGCGCGGAAGACGTAGGTGTCGATGACATCCGTGCTGTCGAACAGGGTGCCGTTGTCACCGACGATCGCGTAGATGGTGCCGAAGTCGCCGTAGAAGATGCGGCCCACCCCCAGCACGAGCAGGACCGCCGTGGTGGGCTTCAGCAGCGGGAGGGTGATGCGCCAGGCCATCTGGGCCCGCGAGGCTCCGTCGATCATCCCGGCCTCGTAGACCTCCTCGGGGATGCCGGTGATCGCGGCCAGGAAGATGACGCTCAGGTAGCCGCCGAGCTGCCAGATCTTCACCACGGTGAGGATCCACGGCCACGGTCCCGGCTCCGTGTACCAGTCCACGGCGGGGAACCCCAGACCTCCGAGGGCGTCGTTGACGGCCCCGCCCCCGCCGGAGGCCCCGGCCAGCAGCACCTGCAGGATGATGCTGATCACGACCGGGGAGACGAAGTAGGGGAAGAAGACGACGGACTGGGAGACCCGCTTGAAGAAGGTGCTGCGGATCTCGTTCAGCATGATCGCCAGAATGATGCCGGCGGCCAGCGTCGCGACCAGGAACAGGATGTTGAGGAAGAGGGTGTTGAACAGGATCCTCGCCGCGTCCCCGGACTCCAGGAAGTAGGCGAAGTTCTCCAGGCCGTTCCACGGGCTGTCGAAGATCCCCAGATTGACGTCGAACTGCTTGAACGCCACCACCAGGCCGGCCATCGGCAGGTAGTTGAAGACCAGGAAGTAGACGACCGCCGGCAGCGCGAGCAGCCCGATGATCCAGTTGCCGCGGGCCGCTCCGAGCCGGACACGGCGCCTGCCCGGCGGCCCGGAAGGCGGTCTCGTCTGAGGCTCTTGCCTCGTCTGTAGCGTGCTCATCACCGAAGTCCCGTCGCGAGGCGGCAGCAGATGGTTTCGACGTTGATAGAAACCGGTCGCTGCGAACGCTACGTCCGAGCGGCGGACACGTTCAAGGTTGCGTTACGGAGACGTTACACAACGGCTTCAGGCAACCTGAGCATCCTGGTACGGGGCTTGCATGATCCCTCACGACGGACCGTTGACCATGTTCGGCCGTGCTCCTAGATTAGAAACCGGTCTCTACCCCGAATGGAGGGCTTTCCCAGTGTCCCCACGCCCGAAGGCGCTGTTCGCCATGAGCGAGGAACATCTCGCCCTGCTCTTCCCCGCGCCCCTGCTGCGGCGGCTGGACACGCTGGCCGACATCGACGTCACCCTGGTGGCCGAGCGCTTCGACGACCCGCGCCTGCCGCTGGCCGACACCGAGATCCTCCTCACCGGCTGGGGCTGCCCGCCGCTCGACGAGGCGCTGCTGGCCGCCGCCCCGCGCCTGCGCGCCGTGCTGCACGCGGCCGGCTCGGTGAAGAGCCTGGTCACCCCCGCCTGCTGGGAACGCGGCCTGCTGGTCTCCTCGGCCGCCGCGGCCAACGCCGTCCCGGTGGCCGAGTACACCGTCGGCGCGATCCTGCTGGCCGGCAAGGGCGTCTTCGCCCTCAACGAGCGCTACCGGCGCGAACGCGCCTTCACCCTCGCCAAGATCGAGCAGGGCATCGGCAACAACGGCCGCAGGGTGGGCATCGTGGGCGCCTCCCGCATCGGCCGCAAGGTCCTCGAACTGCTGGCGCCGTACGACCTGGACCTGTGCCTGTACGACCCCTACACCCGGGTTCCGGGCGTGCCGCAGGCGTCGCTGGAGGAGCTGCTGCGCCGCAGCGACATCGTCAGCCTGCACGCCCCCGCCACCCCCGAGACCTGGCACATGCTCGACCGCGAGCGGCTGGCGCTGATGCCGGACGGCGCGGTGCTCATCAACACCGCCCGCGGGTCGCTGGTCGACACCGACGCGCTGGTCACCGAGCTCAGGTCCGGGCGGCTGTCCGCGATGCTCGACGTCACCGAACCGGAGCCGCTGCCGTCCGACTCGCCGCTGTTCGACCTGCCCAACGCCTTCCTCACCCCGCACATCGCCGGCTCGCACGGCAACGAGCTGTCACGGATGGGCGCCGCCGTCGTGGACGAGCTGGAACGGCTGAGCGCCGGGCTGCCGCTGGCGCACCGGGTGCACCACGACGACCTGGACCGCGTGGCCTGATGGGACGGTGCGGCTCCGTGTGGCGCGCGAGCGCGCCGTCCGCGACAATCGAGCTGCTCTGACTCGCCGTGTCCGCCGGACTTCCCGTCCGCTGCCGAGACCGGCCGGGCCACGCTTCGCGTGGTGCTGCGCGAGCCGTGCTCGGCACCACCGCTTCGCCTGACGACTGAGGACCTGACGACTGAGGAAAGGTGCGCCTTGCCACGAAAGCCGGGAAACCCACAGCACGCCGCGCCCACGCCGCGGAAGGCTGCCGTGGACGACGACGAGCGCGCCACGATCCGCGACGTCGCCGCCCGGGCCGGGGTCTCCGCCTCCACCGTCTCCCGGGTGATCAAGGGCGACTACCCGGTCGCGCAGGCCACCCGCACGCGCGTGCTCCGCGCCATGCGCGAGCTGGACTACGTCCTCAACGTGCACGCCCGCGCCCTGTCCGGAGCCAGCACCCAGATGGTCGCCTTCGTGCTCGACGACGTCACCGGCCCCTCCTTCGCCTACGTCGCCAAGGGCGTCGAGCAGCAGGCCACGGCCGAAGGCCGGCTGTGCATGGTCTGCACCACGCACGGCGATCCGGAGCGCGAGCTGCGGGTGGTGGAGGCCATGCGCGAGCAGCGCGCCGACGCGGTGATCCTGGTCGGCGGCGGCTCGGCCGACGACGCCTACCGCCGGCGCATGACGCACTTCGCGCACGCCCTCGACAAGGCCGGCTCGCGGCTCGTGCTCTGCGGTCGTCCGCCGCTCGGTGACGACGTGCCGACCACCGTGGTCGAGTACGACAACGAGGCCGGCGCCTACGCCATGACCAGCCACCTGCTCTCCCACGGCCACCGCCGGATCGTCTACCTCGGCGCCGCCACCGCCGAGGACCAGAACACCACCAAGATCTTCCGCGTGCGGGGCTTCCGCCGCGCGCACGAGGACCACGGCGTTCCCCACGACCCGGACCTCGTCCTGCCCTGCTCCTTCTCCCGAAGCGCCGGCTACGAGGCCACCAAGCGCCTGCTGGCGGCCGGGACGGAGTTCACCGCGATCTTCGCGGGCACCGACATGGTCGCCGCCGGGGTGCTGGCCGCGCTGCGCGAGGCGGGCGTGCGGGTGCCCGAGGACGTGTCGGTCGCGGGCTACGACGACATCCCGCTCGCCGCCGACCTGGTGCCCGGGCTCACCACGGTGCACATCCCCACCGAGGAGCTGGGCCGAACGGCCGTACGGCTGGCGCTGGACCTCAGCCAGCCGCAGCATGTCGTCCTCGGCACGCACATCGTGGTCCGCGGCTCGGTCGGCAAGAGGAGCGTCACGCCGCACCAGGGCGCGTGAGCAGGCATCAGCCGGGATCATCGCACTGCACCGTGACTCGCCTGCCGACCTGATCTGGCCGGCGTCACAACCGCACGACCAGGCGCTTCGCCCTTGCCGGGTTCCGCGATCGGCCGGTCCCTTGCCCGGCCTTGACGCCTACATGCCTGTTATGTATAACTGGCTGCCATGATCACGCGCGGCTGCCCGTCGACGTGAGGGACGTTTCCCACCTCGACAAGCCTGCAAGCCGACCGGGAGGCCCCGACGGCGCCGATCATCTTCGGCCGTCTCGTGATCCGGTTTCCCGGAAGTGTTCTGGAGGTTGTGCATGACTGCCGATCAGGAAGCCGATGAGCCCCGCGGTCGAGGCGAGTCCGCCGCGGGCCAGGTCGTCGCCGTGGTCGGGGCCGATGGGCTGCTCGAACACCTGCGCCTGAATCCCCGATCGCTGCGCATGGGTTCCGAGGAGCTCGCGGAGCACGTCGTCTCAGCCGTACGGGCGGCACAACAGGATCAGATGGCGCGTGCCGGCGAGCCTCCGCCCGACGCGGAGGCGGAGGCCATCGATCCGGCCGAGCTGATGCACCGGCTGGACGAGCTCGAGGTCCAGTCCCTCCGCGACTTCGCGTCGTTGAACGCGACCCTGGACGAGATGCTGCGGCGCATGGAGGGAAACAGATGACGGGCGTGCCAAGTGATCGCGAACAGGTGTCGGCCAGCCTCGGCGGACGGGAGACGGCGGGTCGGAACTACCGGATTCTGGCCGACGAGTACGCCCAGCTCGCCGCGGGGTTGCGCGGCAGCCTGAGCGGCGGCCTGCTGGACCTCCCGGAGATCAACGGCCCGTACGGCGAGCTGGTCTCGAACCTCCATGAAAGGTGCCGGGAGATGGAGACGCGGCTGCGCCACGCGGGCGACGGACAGGTGAAGGGGGCGGCCACGTTCAGGGAGACCGAGGACGCCATCACCGAAGCCACCGGCCGCATCCGACAAGCGCCCGAGGCGTGAGCATGGGAGGTGCGCGATGACAGACATCGACTACGGTCTCCTCGGGATCAGCCCGCTCCCGGACACCAGCGCGGTCAGCGGACATGCCGACGCGCTGGGCAAGGCCGCCGAATTTCACGGGCAGCTCCAGAATGCCGGCGCGCTGGCCTTCCAGCCCGCCAGTGGAGATCAGGGTGGGAGCGCCGACGCGACGCGCACCTACCTGGCGGGCCAAGGGGGCGTCCTGCCGGAGGCAGGACAGCTCTCCCACCACGTGGCGATCGCGTCCGGCGGCGTGTCCGTCTCGGGGAAGACCGTCGTATGGGCGGCGGGGGGCATCGCCGCCGCCTCCGTGATCGCGACCCTGGCCATGCGGGCCAGTGCCGTCAATCCCCAGGGCCTGGCCGTCCTGGCCCGGGTCAGAGCGGTGGCCCGCCAGATGTACAGCAACATGCGCGTCCTCACCGCGAAGGAGGGCCGCATCCTGAAGATCACCGCGGACGAGCTGAAGCTCGCCCGGAAGGCGAGCCTTGACCTCTCGAACGGCGCCAGCCCGGCGATCGGATTCCGCCTGGAGCGGGCCAACACCCTTCTGGCGAGGGCCGAACGCCCGCTGCTCACCCGCGAGGGCCAGATCCGGACGATCACGAGCGATCTGGCGGACGCCCGCCGGTACGAGCAGGCGAGGCTGAAGCTGAAGGGCGGGCTCGGCCCGGAGGACTTCCACGACTACACCGGCGGCGTGTACAGGTACCAGCCGCAGCTGAACCCCTATCTGACACGGGTGGAACAGGCCGATCTGGAGCGCCACGCCCGAACTGTGTACAACGAGTTGCGCCCCGTCGGCGACACCGTGTCGGCCCGCGTGAGCGAGGCCCGCACGCACCTGCGAGCCGTCGACGATCTGGCCAGGGACCATCCCGGTTTCGACGTGAGCGAGGTCGGCAGGTCCCGGCAATGGGCCGACGACCTCGTCACGCGCGCCAGGCAGGCGGACCGGGACCTGGACGACCTGAGGTTCGATTTCGCGCCCAAGGTGACCGTGCACGGGAATCCCGGGGGCGGGTTGGCCGCCGAGCAGCCGCACTACCACCCGAGCGGCCGCGTGTGGACGGGGCCGGGCCAGACACAGGAGTATCGCGACGTGCCCCCGTACGGGGACATCCCCGGAGTCTAACGGCGATCCACGAGCCGAGCGCGTGCTCGGCCGAGCCGCGGCGCCCGGTGTGGCGGTGTCCGAAGGCGCCCGGCGGGTCAGGCCGCGGCGGTCAGGCGGGCACCCGCCACCTGGGTCAGCACGGCGCGCGCCACCGCGTCCGCCTGGCGCAGCATGGCGTCGTCGCCGCCGGGGCGGGCGAACCCGGCGGCGCCTCCCGCCGTCCACGGCCCGAGGGCGAATCGGCGGGGATGGACGTCGCCCGCCCGGCTGATCAGCCGCCGGTCCGTCAGGCGTACGTCCAGCAGCCCCCAGGTCTCACGGCATTCGCCCCGGCCGTACAGACCGGCGACCAGCGGGTCGGCGGCGCGGCTCACGTCCGGTTCGGGCAGCCGCGCCTCGACGAGGACCCGCGCGCCCACCGAGCCGGGCACGGCGGTGCCTGACGCGCGCCAGCCGGCGACCCGCTCGTCCTGCTCCACGCGGAGGCCGCCGCCGAGGAACGTGACGACGCCCGCCCTGGCCAGCGCCCGCAGCTCGGCCAGCCGGGACACGGGCGGGCCACCGGCCAGGAAGCGGAACAGCCGCTCGAACCACGGATCGGGCGCCCTGTCCGCCAGGACCGCACGGGCGGAGCGAAGGCCGTGGATCATGGCCAGGTCCGCGCTGTTCGCCGGGTCCGCCCGCCGCTCCAGTCCGGCGGCCAGGTAGCCGTGCATCCACCGTTGCAGCCCGGCCAGGTCGCCGAAGCGCATGCCGTGCAGCGGCCGGTCCAGCCGGTCCAGGTTCAGCCGGTCCGCGAAGCGGGGCACGGACCGGGTGACCAGCGCCCGCATCTCCTTGCCGCCCCACTCGGCCCGTTCGAAGGCGGCCTCGAAGGCGTCCCAGCCCGTCCGGGTGCGCGCCGGGTGCGCGGTGAACAGCTCGTGGTAGTACGTGTACGCCAGCTCCTTGGCGACGGCCTGCCGCAGCTCCTCCGGCGGGGTGGCGGAGGTGAGGAACCTGGGCAGGAGGGGCGGCGGACCGGTGCGCGGGCGGCCGGGCCCGGCCTGGTACGGCACGCCGCGCCGCGAGCCCACGTACAGGAGCGGCTCGGCGCCGCTGGGCAGGTAGACGAGCTCGCCCCCGCGCCCGCTCGTGAACCGGCCGCCCCGCTGCGACGTGAGCAGCGCCACGAGCCCCGCGAACGCCTGCCCGGCGCCGCGCACCAGCACCGGCTCCCCCGCCGGGAGCGGCCCGGGGTCGACCGCGTCCCCGGAGGGCAGGTACAGGAGCCCGTGGCGGGCGGCGAAGGCGGCATGCCCGGCCTCGTCCGGCGACGGCCGCACGCCGTGCTGTCCCTGCGCCAGGATGACCGCGTCGGCGTCCAGCCGGGTCCCGCCGGACAGCTCCACCCGCTCCCGGCCTGCGGCTCCGGTGAGCCCGACCGCCCGATCCCGGTGCAGGTGCACCCGGACGCCGCGCGGCGCCCCGCGCACGGCCCGCTCGAACGCGTACGCCAGGTAGCGGCCCACCTCGGACCGGGCGGGGACGTACCCCGGCTCGCGGCCGAGCCACTCCGCCAGCGACGGCCCCGAGCCGACCGGTCCGGGACGGCGCGCCGGCGCGTCGCCGAACGGCCCGCCGGCCGGTGACGCCCCGGCGAAGCGCCCGCCGGGCAAGGGCCCGTCCGCGTAGGACCCGCCGTCCGGGGACACGTCCGCGAAGACGGTCACGTCGCCGGCCGCCGAGGTGGCGAGCAGCCGCTCGGACTGTCCGGCCCGCCACGCGCGGCCCGCGCCGTGCGGGTACGGGTCCACCACGTGCACGTCCAGGCCGCCGTCGCCGATCAGGTCCGGGGCGTTGGCGCAGATCCGTTCGAGCACGCACGTGCCCGCGGGCCCGGCGCCGACCACCACGACCGCGGCCGGCCGCCTCCCCCGTTCCGCGTAGCCCTGTATCATGATCATGAAACTACGCGGACCGCGAGGGAATGTCAACATTTCCTACTTGATATACATGTTTACTCTCACAGCCGCTCGCCCTCGGTGTCGAGGCGGGTGAAGGTGGCGGCCTGGACGGCCGCGCGGGCGGCGAGGACGTGCCCGTTGCACACCTTCGTCTCCGTCCCGGACGGGTCGGTCACCTTCCAGGTCACCGGTTCGGGGCATGGCCGGCCGGTCCGGTCGTCGTTCCAGGTACGGCGGCACACCCGGCAGGTGGTGACGCCCGCGGCGGCGGAAAGGGTGTTGCCGTGCTCGGGGCAGACGCCCCACGGGATGCCACAGGGCTGCTCGGGCTGGGACCGCAGCCTGGCCAGGTCTCCGGCCGCGCGCTGAAGGTCCTCACCGCCCCTCGCCAGCCAGTCCGCGGCGTGCCGCGCCGCCCGGAGCCGGTCACTTTCGGGTGAGCCGGCGGGCTCGCTGTCGCACAGCGACCGGACCTCGGCGGCGAGGGCTTCGGCGCGGCTCGCGAGATCGCGCAGTTGCGCGGGTGTGACGGTCAAGATGCCTCTCATCTCATCAAGACCGCCGTGGTGGCGGCCGGGAGGTGGTTGCGCTGCTGCGTGTGGTGACCGCGGCGCCCCCGTGGCCGCGTGACGACACGGTGGTTCGACGTCTCCCCACCCTCATGATGCCTCCGCGCCGGCGGCGGCGCGTTGCGGCGGCACGCGGCGACGGGTCAGACGGCGCGGCTCTCCCAGGCCCAGGCGGCGATCTCGACCCGGTTGCGGGCGCCGAGCTTGGCCTGGACCCCGGCGACGTGGCCCTTGACCGTGCTCAGCGAGATCGACAGCTCGGCGGCGATCTCCTGGTTGGTGCGTCCCCGGGCGACGGCCCGTACGACCTCGGCCTCACGCGCCGACAACGGCCGCGCGGGCGTGCGGGCGGCGCCCCGGGCGTCCGCGAGGCGGCGCAGCAGCCGCAGGGTGAGCGACGGCGAGATCAGCGCGTCACCGGCGTGCGCGGCCCGGACGGCCTCCACGAGCAGGGCGGGGCCGGCGTCCTTCAGCACGAACCCGGCCGCGCCGCCGCGCAGCGCGCCCTGGACGTACGCGTCGAGATCGAACGTGGTGACCACGACCACCCGCAGCGGGTCCGCCACGCCGGGGCCCGCCAGGGCGCGGGTCACCGCGACGCCGTCGAGGCGGGGCATCTGGACGTCCACGAGGCACACGTCCGGGCGCAACTCGCGGGCCAGCGCGACGGCCCGCTCGCCGTCGGCGGCCTCGGCGACCACGCTGATGCCGGGCTCGTCCTCCAGGATGATCCGCAGGCTGGCGCGGACCATCGCCTGGTCGTCGGCCAGCAGCACCCTGATGGTCATCCGCGCTCCCGGGGAGGGAGGGGCAGCGTGGCCCGCACGGCCCAGCCGGCGGCGTCCGGGCGCGGGCCCGCGGCGAACGTGCCGCCGAGGGCGTCGAGCCGCTCCCGCATCCCGGCCAGGCCGTACCCGCCGCGGTGCAGGAAACGGGCCGGGGCGGGCGGGGCGTCGTCGGTGACCTCGACCGTGAGGGTGTCCAGGTCCTCGGTGACGCAGACCGTCACCGTGCGGGCGTGGGGGGCGTGCCGGGAGACGTTCGTCAGGGACTCCTGCACGATCCGGTAGACGGTACGGGCCATCTCGGGCGGCCACACCGGCTCCTCCTCGGGCAGGGTCAGGCGCACCGGGGGACCGGCGAACCGCTCCACCAGCTCCCTCAGCCGCGCGGGCGGGTCCGGAGGAGGCGCGTCGTCGCGCAGCAGCCCGACGGCGCGGCGCGCCCCGGCCAGCGCGTCGGAGCCGGCGGCCTCGATGTCCGCCAGGCAGTCGTCCACCCGCTCGGGGTGCCTGCGGGCGACGACCCGGGCGGCCTGCGTCTGGAGCACCACGCTGGTGACGTGGTGGGCGACGACGTCGTGCAGCTCCCGGGCCAGCCGCAGGCGCTCGTCCCGGCGTACCCGCTCGACCGCGGCCTGGCGGCGGGCGCGGAGCAGACGCGCCCCCAGGCCGAGGCCGACGGCGGCGAGCCACGCCGCGCCGTTGAGCACCGCCACGGCGGGACGGCCGGAGAAGGAGGCCAGCGCGGCGGGGGCCACGGCGAGCCCGCCCGCCGCGATGCCACCCGCCTGCCGCCACGGCAGCGCCCGGACGGCGGAGCCGGTGAGCACGGCCAGGGCCAGCGCCATGGCGGGGCTCGGCTCGGCGGGCAGGTGGGCGAGGCGGGCGGTCAGGATGGCCGCCGCCGCCACGGCCAGGCCCGCGACGGCCGCCCGGACGCGGTGACGGCGCCGCAGCAGCGCTAGCCCGCACACCACCGCCCCGGCGGCGGCCCCGAACCACCAGGACGCGCCGCCCCAGCTCACCGCGATCCGGTACGCCACGAAGACGATCGTCCCCGCGAACAGCCCGCCCAGCCCGGCCTCCACCACCCACCTGCGCACTCCGGCCAGGTCCGTGGCGGGATCGGCGAGGCGCGCGGAGGTCACGACGTACAGACTAGAGATCCGCGCGCCTGCGGTGAACCGGCCGAAAGTACCGTCCCGCCCGGCCGAACCCTGCTTTCGACCGGTGCCCCGCCCGCGGTCCCCACCCGGAGGATCGCCCCATGTCACCTGAGACGTCACCTGAGCTGTCACCTGAAACCCACTCCCCGGCTCCGGGCAGGCCGCGGATCGCGGCGCTCGACGTCGTGCGCGGGTTCGCCCTGTGCGGGATCCTGCTCGCCAACGTCCAGCCGATCGCCAACACCGGCCCCGCCCTGGGAAACCCCGCGGCCATCCCGATGAGCGCGTGGATGGGCCTGTTCGTGGAGCAGCGCTTCTTCCCGATCTTCTCGCTGCTGTTCGGCGTCGGGTTCTCGCTGCTGCTGCGCTCCGCCGGGGAGCGCGTCGAACGGCCGCGGCTGCTCCTGCTGCGCCGCCTGCTGACGCTGCTCGCGATGGGGCTCGTCCAAATGTTCCTGCTGTGGCGCGGCGACATCCTGACCATCTACGCCGCCGTGGGGCTCGTGGTGCTGCTGCCCTCGACGTGGCTGCCCCGGTGGGCCGTGGCCGGGCTGTCCCCGGTGCTCCTGGTGGCGGCGCTCCTCGGCAACGGCGGGCCCGCGCTGGTGCCGGGCCTGTTCCTGCTGGGCTCGGCACTGGTCCGGTACGGGGTGGTGGACCGGATCGAGTCGTCCGCCAAGGGGCCCGCGGCGGTCGGCCTGGTCCTGCTCGCGGGGGCGGTCCCCGCGCTGTGGGTGCAGCGGAGCCACGGGCCCGGCCCGGTCGCCCTCTGGTTCCCCCTGGCCGGGCTGCTCCTGGCAGGGGTGTACGTGTGCGCGCTGCTGGTCCTGCTGAGGACGCCGCTCCGGCCGGCGTTGCGGGCCGTGTTCGCGCCGCTGGGCCGGATGGCGCTGACGAACTACCTCACGGCCACGCTCCTCGTCCTCGCGGCGGGCCGGCTGCTGCACGTGGAGTACGCCGCGTCGTGGACGGCGGTGTACGTCACCGCCGCCATCGTCCTGCCGGCTCAGTGGCTGGTGTCCACCCTGTGGCTGCGCCGTTACCGGCAGGGGCCGATGGAGTGGCTCTGGCGCTGGGCGACCTGGGGCAGCCGCCCGCCCTTCCGGCGCCACGGCGGCTGAGCGGGCTGCGGGAGTCAGCTCGCCTGCGGTCGGGCGCGGACGTGCAGGCGCTCGCCCTGCGGGCCGAACAGGCTGAGGACTTCCGCCGGCTCCGGGCCGGGATTGGAGATGCGGTGCGGCAGGTGGGTGTCGAACTCGGCCGCCTCGCCCGCCGTGAGGACGAGGTCGTGCTCGGCCAGTCGCAGCCGCAGCCGGCCCGACAGCACGTACAGCCACTCGTAGCCCTCGTGCGTCTTCGGCGTGGCGTCGCCGGTGGGCGTGCCCGGCGGGAAGATCTGCTTGAACGCCTGGAGGCCGCCCGCGCGGCGGGTCAGCGGCAGGAACGTCACGCCGTGGCGGACGATCGGCTGCGGGCGCACGCGGGGGTCGCCCGTGGCCGGCGCTCCGACCAGGTCGTCCAGCGACACCTGGTGGGCCTTGGCCAGCGGCAGCAGCAGCTCCAGCGTGGGCCTGCGCCCGCCCGACTCCAGGCGCGACAGCGTGCTCACCGAGATGCCGGTCGCCTCGGCGAGCTGGTGCAGCGTCGTTCCCCGCTGCCTGCGCAGCGCGCGCAGTCGGGGGCCCACGGCCGCCAGGACCGCGTCCTCGTCGTTTGCCATAACGGCAACAATACTTGTCGAACTCGCCATCCGCACGGCACCTTTGCCGCAACGGACGAACGGCAAGGAGAGCCGCATGACGGACGAGACGTACGACGTGGTGGTGGTGGGCGGCGGCCCGGCCGGGCTGAACGGGGCGCTGGCGCTGGCGCGGGCGCGCAGGTCCGTGCTGGTGGTGGACTCCGGCGAGCCCCGCAACGCCCCCGCCGCCCACATGCACAACTACCTGGGCAGGGACGGCACCCCGCCCGCCGAGCTGCTGGCCGACGGCCGCGAGGAGGTGGCCCGCTACGGCGGCGAGGTCGTCACCGGCCGAGCCGTCACCGCGGCGCGCCAGGACGGCGGTTTCCTCGTGACGCTGGACGACGGCCGGGGGGTGCGGGCACGGCGGCTGCTGGTGACCACCGGGCTCACCGACGAGCTGCCCGACGTGCCCGGCCTGGCCGGGCGGTGGGGCCGCGAGGTGCTGACCTGCCCGTACTGCCACGGCTGGGAGGTACGCGACCAGCGGATCGGGGTCCTGGCCACCGGGCCGATCTCGACGCACCAGGCGCACCTGTGGCGGCAGTGGAGCCCGCACGTGCTGCTGCTCCTGCACCGGGCTCCGGCTCCCGGCGCCGAGGAGGCCGAGCGGCTCGCGGCGCGCGGCATCACCGTCGTCGAGGGCCCGGTCGCGGCCGTGGAGGGGTCGGGCGACCGGCTCACCGGCGTGCGGCTGGCCTCGGGCGAGGTCGTCGAGCTGGACGCCTTGGTCGTCTCGCCGCGGCTCACCGCCCGCGCCGGGGTGCTGGAGTCGCTCGGGTTGAAGCCCGTGGAGGTCGAGATGGGCGGGCAGATCGTCGGCGACCGCATCCCCGCGGACCCCACCGGGGCCACGGCCGAGCCCGGCGTGTGGGTGGCGGGCAACGTGGCCGACCCGCGTGCCCAGGTCATCACCTCCGCCGCGGCGGGGCTCAGCGCGGCGGCGGCGATCAACGCCGACCTCGTCGCCGAGGACGGCCGCGTCGCCGTCGAGGCGTACCGGCACCAGATCGGCACCCTGTTCGAGGAGGCCGCCTGGGAGGAGCGCTACCGCTCCCGGCCCGCCGTGTGGAGCGGCCGGCCGAATCCGCAGCTCGTGACCGAGGCCACCGGGCTGGCCCCGGGGCGGGCGCTGGACGTGGGCAGCGGCGAGGGCTCCGACGCGGTGTGGCTGGCCGAGCGCGGCTGGCGGGTGACGGCGGCCGACATCTCGGTCACGGCGCTGGAGCGGGGCGCCGCCCACGCCGCCGCCGCGGGCGTCGCCGACCGCGTCGAATGGGTCCAGGCGGACCTGCGCGAGCACGAGCCGGCCGAGGGGGCGTACGACCTGGTGTCGTCGCAGTTCATGCACCTGCCGGGCGAGACGCGGCGGCGGCTGTTCGCCCGGCTGGCCGCCGCGGTCGCGCCGGGCGGGACGCTGCTGATCGTCGGGCACCACCCGCGAGACCTGCGGACCACGGCGAACCGCATGCACTTCCCGGACATGATGTTCACGGCCGAGGAGGTGGCGTCGTCGCTGGACCCGGCCGCGTGGGACGTGCTGGCCGCCGAGGCCCGTCCGCGCCCCGCGGTGGACCCGGAGGGACGTGACATCACCATCCACGACGCCGTCCTCGTGGCCCGCCGCCGCCCCTGAGCCCGGCCCGGCGCCGCGGTCAGGCGGCCCGCAGGCCGCGGATCAGCAGGTCGACCAGGGCCGTGAACTCGGCGTCGATGCCGGGCTGGTCCCACTCGCGGGCGTAGGCCGGGTCGTGGAAGCGGCCCGAGGCGTCGAAGACCGCGCGTGCCAGCACCTCCGGCGTCGCGCCCGCCGCCGCGAAGTCCCCCCGGTCGAGCCCCTCGCCGATGATCTGCGCGAGCTGGCCCGTGAGGTCGGCGCGGTGGCGGTCCACCACCGCGCTGCTCTCCCCCACCAGCACCATGTACGTGGCGAACAGCTCGGGATCGTCGCCGACCTTGCGGCGCTTGGCCGAGAACAGCTCGGCCAGCCAGCACCGCAGCCGCTCCTCCGGGGCGCCGGAGCCGGCCACGACGCCCGACAGCGACGCGGACGTCCGGTCGAGCCAGCGCTGGGTGACGGCCTCGCGCAGCGCCGTCTTGGTGCGGAAATGGCGGTAGACGCTGCCGTGGCTGACCCCGAGCGCGCGGGCCACGTCGACCACGGTCGCCTTGGCGGGGCCGTGGCGGCGCAGCACCTCCTCGGTCGCTTCGAGGATGCGCTCGGCGGTGAGGACGTCGGTCGTGGCCATGGTGACGACCGTACCGGGTGCCGGCGTCAGCGCTCGCTGTCGAGGAAGGCCATCTGCGCCTCCGGGTAGCGCTCGCCGGCGGCGGCGTCGGCGGGCACGGCCCGCTCGATGGCGGCGAGGTCGGCCTCCTCCAGCGTGACGTCCAGCGCGCCGAGCGCCTCGGCCAGCCGCTCGCGCGTGCGGGAGCCGACGAGCGGCACGATGTCCTCGCCGCGCGAGAGCACCCAGGCGATGGCGATCTGCGCGACCGTGACGCCCTTGCGCTCGGCGATCTCGCGCAGGGCCTCGACGAGGCCGAGGTTGTGGCGCAGGTTGTCGCCCTGGAAGCGGGGGGAGTGCGCCCGGAAGTCCCCGGCCGACAGCGTCCGGTCCGGCGTGAAGTGGCCGGAGATCAGGCCCCGCGACAGCACGCCGTACGCGGTGATGCCGATGCCCAGCTCGCGCGTGGTGGGCAGGATCCGCTCCTCGATGCCGCGGGAGATGAGCGAGTACTCGATCTGCAGGTCGGCGATGGGCGCGGTGGCGGCGGCCCGGCGGACGGTGTCGGCGCCGGCCTCGGACAGCCCGATGTGGCGGACGTACCCGGCCTGGACGAGCTCGGCGATGGCGCCGACGGTCTCCTCGATGGGGACGTCCGGGTCGACGCGCGCGATGCGGTAGACGTCGATGTGGTCCACGCCGAGCCGCTGGAGCGAGTACGCGGCGAAGTTCCGCACCGCGGCGGGGCGGCCGTCGTGGCCGATCCACGCGCCGTCCGGGGCGCGCAGCGCGCCGAACTTGACGCTGATCAGGGCCTGATCGCGCAGCCCGGCCGGGGCCGTGCGCAGCGCCTCGCCGATCAGCATCTCGTTGTGGCCCATGCCGTAGAAGTCGCCGGTGTCGAGCAGGGTGACTCCGGCGTCGAGGGCGGCGTGGATCGTGGCGACGGCCTCGCCGCGGTCGGCCTCGCCGTACAGGGCGGACATGCCCATGCAGCCGAGCCCGAGGGCGGAGACACGTGGTCCGGTCGATCCGAGTGTACGAGTGAGCATGAGGACTCCTTGCGGGATGTGCTGCCGTCGTCAGTCCTTACCACTATGGCATTACAGATGACAGATTTCAATCTTTGTCAGTTGTTGGTGATCCGTGTCGTGGTACGGCATCGAAGGGAACGCGTCCATACGCGCTCCGGACGCGGCAGGATCACGTGAGGGTCCCCGCACTCTCCTGCGACTCACGGTGTACGGGTGCCTCGCATCGTTTCCGTCCACCGTCGACGCAGGTGATCCAGGCTCGCGACAGGGGTGTATGCGGTTGGTGGGATTGATCGAGCCGCCAGGAGGGCCGCCAGGAGGGCGGCCAGGAGGGCGGCCAGGAGGGCGGATCGTGGGCCGGGCCGCGGAGTTGGCGGCGATCGACGAGCTCATCGCGGCTTCCGCCGATGGGCGTGGGACGGCCGTGATGATCGTCGGCGAGGCGGGCATCGGCAAGTCGCGGTTGCTGGCGGAGGCGGCGGCCCGGGCCTCGGCGGCGGGCATGGAGGTGCTGGCGGGCCGGGCGGTGCCGGCGGGCGGCACGTACCGGGCGCTGGCCACCGCGTTGGTCGGTCGGTTGCGGGACACGGTGCTCGTGGGCGACGTCGAGCTGCGCCCGTATCGGGCGGCACTGGGGCGGATCCTTCCCGATTTCGGGCCGGTCGGAGATGCCGAGAGGGCCGACCCGATGGTGGATCCCGCCGTGGTGGTCGGGGAGGGCGTGCTGAGGCTGCTGCGCGTGGTCGGCGCCGGACGCGGATGCCTGCTGGTGCTGGATGACCTGCACTGGGCCGACCCGGACACGCTCGCGGCCCTGGAATACCTGGTCGATCAGGTGACCGACCAGCGGATCATGATCTGTGGGACGGCGCGTGAGGAGCCGCGTACCGCGGATCAGATCGAGCGGATCTGCCGGCGGCCGGCCGTGCGGGTGCTACGGCCTGCCCGGCTGGACGCGGCTCAGGTGGCAGAGTTGGCCGGCGACCGGGCCGGGGTGACGCTCGCGGCGGCGACTGCCTCGTTCGTGGTGGAGCGCTGCGACGGGCTGCCGCTGCTGGTGGAGGAGCTGACGGCGGGGCTGCGCGAGACGGGCGTGGATCTGGCCGCCCCACGGGGGGCGTTGAACGACATCGCGGTGCCGCCGACGTTGCGGGCGCTCGTCAGTGAGCGGATGGCGGCCCTGACCGGGGAGCATCGCCGGCTGCTGCACGTGGCGGCGGTGGTGGGGGTGGACCTGGGCTGGGACGTGGTGGCCTCGGTGGCGCAGGCGGACGAGCCGGTGCTGCTGACGGGTCTGCGCGCCGCCACCCAGGCGCATCTGCTGCGTACCGAGGCCGGGGAGCTGACCTGGCGGCACTCGCTCACCCGCGAGGCGGTGCTGGCGGGATTGCTGCCGCCGGAGCGGGCCGCGATGGCGCGCCGCGCCGCGGAGCTGCTCGACGGCGGTGGCGTCGGTGAGACCGACGTACGGGCCGCCGAGCTCCTGGCCGCGGTGGGAGAGCGTGAGCGGGCCGGCCGGATCCTGCTCCGGCCGGCCCGCCACGATCTCGCACGAGGGGCGTTACGCAGCGCGCAGGCGCTGCTAACTCGCGTGGAGGCCACCGGCGCGATCCGCGTCGCCTGGGCCGTCGAGCAGGTCCGGTTGCTGACGTTGGCCGGCGAGGTGGAAGCGGCGTTGCGTACCGGGGAACAGGTCATCGACACCGCGACAGGGGACGAGTACGTCGAGCTTTGCCTGCAGTTGGCCCGTAGCTCCATCGTGGGCGGACGCCGGGCGGCGGCGATCGAGTACGCCGAGCGAGCCGGCCGGCCGCACGATCCGCGTTTCGCCATCGTGCGGGCCGACGCCGCCTACGGCGAGGGAGATCCGCAACGCGCCGACGCCCTCGCCGCCGAAGCGGTCCGCGAGGCGGAGCGCTCCGGCGACGGCGAGTCCCTGGCGGGTGCGCTGCTGGTGCAGGGGCGCTGCCTGGCCCGACACGATGCGGCTGCGGCGCGGGCGGCGTTCGGGCGGGCGGTGCAGGTGGCCGCTGAGCGCGGTCTGACCCCGCTGCGCGTGGCCGCCCTGTTCCACCTGGCCGCCGTTCAGCGCGGGCAGCCCGACCCGCCCGCGCTGGCCCAGGCCCGCGAGATCGCCGAGTCCGCCGGACTGCTGGGGCAGTTGGCCTCGATCGACTTGCTGGTGGCCGACCTGGCGCTCGTGGCGCGCGGTCCTCACGCCGGTGAGCCGGTGGCCCGCCGCTGTGCCGAGCTGGCGGCACGGCTGCGGCTGACGAGCGTACAGGCGGTCGCCGAGCTGTTCGTCGCGGCCGCCCACGCAGGCGCCGGGGACCGCGACGGCGTGGAGCGATGGCTGCGCCGGGCCGGAGCCCGACCGGACGCGCCATGGGAGGTGCGGGCCGGTCTTGACCTGGTACGCGCGATCTGCTCGGTGGTGGCCGGAGACCTGCCGGGAGCGGCCACGCAGGCCGACGACGGCTGCGCGATCCTGGCCGCTCACGCCTCGGCCGCCCCCACCCACTGGTGGGGGCTGTGGCTGCTGCTGCGCGAAGTGACCGGCCACGAGCCGCAGGACGCCCGCGCGGTGTTCCAGCGCGCCCGGGCGGGCCGCCGGCGCATCAACCGGGGCGCGCTGCTGTATGCCGACGCCGTCGCCGCGGGCCGCGCGGGCAGGGCGGAGGAGTCGGCGCAGGCGCTGGCCCGCGGGGATGCGGCGATCGAGGCGCATCCGTGGTGGCATCGGCTGCTGCGGCTGCCGGTGTGGACCGCCGCGGTGACCGAGGGATGGGGCGATCCCGTACCCGGACTGCGCGCCGACCTGGCCTGGCACGAGGTCAACGGCGATGAGGCGCTGGCGCGGCGGTGCCGGGACCTGCTGCGGCGGGCGGGTGCGCCGTCCCGCCGCGGCAGGGGCGCGAGCGTGCCGCCCCGGCTGCGCGCCGCCGGGGTCACCGACCGTGAGGCCGAGGTGCTCGCCCTGGTGGCCGAGGGACTGGGCAACGCGCAGATCGCAGCACGGCTGCACCTGTCCGTACGCACGGTGGAAACCCACGTCAGCCGGCTGCTGGCCAAGACCGGCGCGGCCGACCGGATCCAGTTGCGTACGTACGCGCCCCGTCAACGTCAGTAGCCGGCACGGACGCGCAGCCGGCCGTCACCCGGCGACCCTGGAGGACATGACCAAGCAAGACGCTCTGTCGACACCGCTGTTCCCGCGAACCTCGCGCTACCATCCCGACTGGATCCGCTCCAGCGTCAGCGGCGGAGCCAACTCGCTCTGGCTGGCCGAATGGCTCGCCGAGGCGATGACGTTACAGCCCGGGATGCGGGTGCTGGATCTGGGCTGCGGCCGTGGCGCGTCATCGGTCTTCCTGCACCGCGAGTTCGACGTCCAGGTCTGGGCAACGGACCTGTGGTTCAGTGCGGACGAGCGACTGCGCCGCATCCGTGACGCCGGCGCCGGCCACGCGGTGTTCCCGATCCACGCCGACGCCCGATCCCTGCCGTTCGCGGCGGGCTTCTTCGACGCCGTCATCAGCCTCGACTCCTTCGTCTACTACGGCACCGACGACCTGTACCTGAACTATCTGGCCAGGTTCGTCCGGCCGGGCGGCCAGATCGGCATCGCCGGCGCGGGACTGACCCAGGAGATCGACGGGCCGGTCCCCGAGCACCTGCGAGGCTGGTGGGAGCCGAGCATGGCCTGCCTGCACTCGGCCGGCTGGTGGCACCGTCACTGGGAACGCAGCGGCATCGCCTGTGTGGACCTCGCCGACACCATGACGGATGGCTGGAAGTACTGGCTGGAATGGCAACACGCGATCGCACCGGACAACGAGCCAGAGATCAAGGCCCTTACCGCTGATCGCGGACGCCACCTCGGGTACGTGCGCGCGGTGGCCCGGCGTCGATCGGACACCCCACTCGACGAACCCATCTCCTCCATCCCCGTCAGGTATGCGAAGCAGCCCGTATACCGCGCCTGAGCGGCGACGGCAGAGGAAATCCGATGAGCAGCCGGTGTCCGGCGGCTCACCAAGGCCCCGGCCCGCACAAGAAAGAGAAAAGAAAGGGAACACGGTAATGACGACCGTTTCGCTCGACAAACGCTCCTGGTTGGCCGCCCTGGCGGTCGGCCTGGTCACCGCCGCCGCCTCCACCTCCCCCGCCCATGCGGCCGCGGAGGTGATCACCGTCCACGTCAATGGCCGCACGGTGTTCATCACGGGAACGCCCGGCAAGGACGTCATCAACATCACCGAGCTCGCCGGCAAGGTCAGCGTGGGCGTCGATACATCGGTGACGGCCGGCGCGGGGTGCGTCAAGAAGGGCCCCCACGTGGTCGACTGCACCGGGACCGGCAACGGGATCCTGTTCATCGAGGCCGGCACCATCGGTGGCGACGACTCGGTGAACAACCAGACCTCCGTGCAGTCGTCGATGCTGGGCGGCAGCGGCGTCGACCGCCTGACCGGCGGCCCCGGCCGCGACAATCTCAACGGCGGCTCCGGGGACGACATCCTGGAAGGCGGCGGCGACATCGATACCGCCAACGGCGCCGCCGGCATCGACACCTGCACCGCCGAGACCGAGAGCAACTGCGAGATCTAGCGCCGCGTCAGGCCGTGCGGGCGCGCACACGGACCTGCCGGTCCTGTCTCAGCGGCCGGTGAGGAGGTCGGCGATCGCGGCGATGCCCCGCCCGATGGCATCCTCCCGGACGTTGCCGAAGCCGATGACCAGCTCGGGAGGCCGGGCCGGCTGAGAAGCCGGGTCCGCCCGGTAGCCGCTCATGCCGTACAGGCCGACAGAGCGCTCCCGCGCCGCGGAGACGACCGCCTCCTCCGTCACCGTCTCCGGCAGCCGCGCCACCGCGTGGAACCCGGCCGCCAGCCCCCGCAGCTCGACGCCCGGGGCGTGGCGGGCCAGCGCCGCCACCAGGGCGTCGCGGCGGCGGGCGTAGACCGCGCGGACGCGGCGCAGGTGCCGGTCGTAGCGGCCCGAGCGCATGAGCAGGGCGAGGGCGAGCTGGTCCAGGCCGGGTGACCCGCGGTCGGCCAGGTGCTTCTCGGCGGCGACCGCGGGAGCCAGGTGCGGCGGGCACAGGATCCAGCCGAGCCGCAGCACGGGCACCAGCGCCTTGCTGACCGAGCCGAGCGCGGCCACGTGGCCGGGGGCCAGCCCCTGCAGGGAGCCCACGGGGTCCCGGTCGTAGCGGAACTCGGCGTCGTAGTCGTCCTCGATGATCGTCGCCTCGCGCTCCCGGGCCCACGCGACCAACTCCAGGCGCCGGGCCGGGGCCAGGGCGACGCCGGTGGGGCACTGGTGCGCGGGGGTGAGCACCACCGCGCGGGCGCCCGTCGCGGCCAGGGCCCGGACGTCCACGCCGTCCTCGTCGACCGGCACGGCCACGGTCTCCAGGCCCGCCCGCGCGGCGAGCAGCCGCTGGTCGGGGTCGCCCGGGTCCTCGACGGCGACGAGCCGCACCCCACGGTCCGCCAGCACGCGCAGCACGAGGCCGTAGCCCTGCGCGAACCCGGAGCAGATCACCAGCCGGTCCGGCCCGGCGACCGCGCCGCGCACCCGGCTGAGGTACGCCGCCAGCACCGCCCGCAGCTCCGCGTCGCCGTAGGAGGCCGCGGCCGTCCCTCCGGGCGCCTCCGTCAACGCCTCCGCGGACGTCGCTGCGTAGGGTGCGCCGTAGCCGAGCCCGGAGTCCGGCATGATCCGGGTGGCCTCGCGCAGCGCCCACAGCCAGTCCTGCCGGGGGAAGCTCGCCAGGTCCGGCACGCCGGGACGGAAGTCGACGGCCGGGCGCGGCGGTGCTCCCGGAGCGGACGCCGGTGACGCAGGCCCCTTCGCCGGCGGGGGCGGGATCGGGGCGCACGCGGCCACCCGCGTGGCCGAGCCGGCCCGCGTGACCAGGTACCCCTCGGCCTGGAGCTGGGCGAAGCAGTCCACGACGAGCCCGCGCGAGACGCCGAGCCCGCGGGCCAGGACGCGGGAGGAGGGCAACCGCTCCCCCGCCGCCAGCCGGCCCGCGCGGATCGCCTCGCGCAGCTCGCGTTCGAGCTGGGCGCGCAGCGGCTCGGCGCTCTCACGGTCGAGGCGCAGAAGTAGTTCGGGTCCCGAACCGGTCCACTCGACAGACATTGAACTGGAGCTTATCCGCGTACCGGTTGCCGCCTAGCGTTCGGTTGGAGGCCGGGATCAGAAGGCCATCCGCTGACTGAGGTGAGGTGGTGTCGTGTGAACGCACGTGCTTGGGTGGCCTTCGCGGCCGTGTCCGTCCTGTGGGGCATGCCGTACCTGCTGCTGAAGGTGGGGATGGACGGCGGGATGCCGCCCGGGTTCCTCGCGTGGGCGCGGGTGGTGCTGGGCGCGGTGACGCTCCTGGCGCTGGTGCCGGTGAAGGAGGTGCTGGCGGCGTTCCGCGGGCGGCTGCGATGGCTGGCCGCGTTCGCCCTGGCGGAGGTCGTGGTGCCGTACCCGTTGATCGCGGTGGGCGAGCGGCACGTCTCCTCCTCGCTCGCCGCGACGCTGATCGCGGCGGCTCCGCTGTTCGTGGCGCTGCTCGCGCGGCGCTTCGACGCGGCCGAGCGGGTGGGCGGGCGGCGGTTGGCCGGGCTGCTCGCGGGCCTGGGCGGGGTGGCGGCCCTGGTGGGGGTGGACGTCACGGGACGTCCGGACGAGCTGCTGGGCGCCGCGGCGCTCCTGGGCGCGGCGTTCAGCTACGCCGCCGGCCCGATGATCTTCAAGCGCCGGCTGTCCGACCTGGACCCGCGCGTGTCGATGGCCGCGGTGCTGGTGCTGTCGTCGGTGCTCCTCGCCCCGGTGGCGGCCCTGGACCCGCCGCGGGCGATGCCGTCCGGGCCGGTGGTCGTCGCCGTGGTGGTCCTCGGCGTGCTGTGCACGGCGGTGGGCATGGTCTGGTACGGCGTCCTCGTCGCCGAGGCGGGCCCGGCCCGGGCCCTGGTCATCACGTACGTGAACCCGGTCGTGGCGGTGGTGCTCGGCGTGGTCGTCCTCAGCGAGCAGCCGGGCGCCGGGCTGGCGATGGGCCTGCCGTTCATCCTGCTGGGCTCGTGGCTGTCGACGTCCGGGCCGCGGCGGGTTCCCGTGCCGGTCGCCTCAGAGGTGACGGCATCCCCTGCGTCGGCCACGCGGCCCGGCGCCGCACCGTCAGGAGCAGCGGCCGCCGCCATCCGCGCCCACCACCGCTCGTGATCTTCCTACGTCTCCCGTCTGTCACACTTTCAGGATGTTCGTCGTCACAGTGACCTACACGGCGCCCCTGGATGAAGTGGACCAGTGGCGGCCGGCCCACGGCGATTGGCTGACCGACCTCATCGCACGACGGCTGCTTCTCGTGGCCGGGCGCCGGGTCCCGCTGACCGGCGGCGTCTACCTCGCCGCCGACATGCCCGCCGAAGACCTCGACCGCATCCTCGCCACCGACCCCTATGTCCTCAACGACGTCGCGACCCACAGCGTCGTGGAGTTCACGCCCCTGCTGGCCGCGGCCGGCCTGGAGAGCCTGAAGGTCTGGTGACCCGGCCGGGAATTGTCGGTGGCGTCCGGCACCATGGCTCCCGGACCGAGATGTTCCTCAATACTGTCCGGCCAGGCGCATGAGGATCGTCTTCCCGGGTAGGTCATCCCGGCTCACAGCGCGTCGCATCACCGCTCGCGCCAAGATCTTGAAAGGGCTCCCATGTCAGCCGATCAGTCGCTCATCTGCCCGAGCTGCCAGGGCGTGGTCGTCGCCGCGCAATCCGCCGCCTACACGCCCGCTCGCGGACGGCTGATCGTCACCAACGGTTACTGCCGAGGCGACTGCTCCGACGTCAAGCAGACCCCCGAGCGCGACGAGCCCGTACAGGCCACGGCCGGCTCCCACCGGTCGACGCCCGCGGAGACCGTCTCAGCCCCCCGATAACCCGCAGACCGGCCCGCGCCACCGGCGCGGCGAGAGACCACCGAAGACCCCGGCCGCCGACGCGGCCGGGGTCTTCGTCACGGACCCCGGGCACGGTCGATCCGCCACTGGCGACGGGCGCACCTCCTCGGATATAGTCTCCGCGTAGACAATCTACGCGCAGACTTCAAAGAGAAGATCATGTGGGCTTACGAGCACAGCGTCGAGACGACGGCCCCCGCCGAGGCGGTGTGGGCCCTGTACGCGGACGTCCCCGGATGGGTGCGCTGGGACGCCGGCCTGGAGCGGGCCGAGCTGCACGGCCCGTTCGTGGCCGGGTCGGAGATCTCCATGACACCCCAGGGCCAGCGCGAGGTCCGTGCCCGCATCACCAGGGCCGACGAGAACGCGGCGTTCACTGACGAGACGCCGTTCGGCGAGGTGACGCTGCGCTTCGCGCACACCCTTGAGCCCGTCGCCGGAGGCACCCGGGTGACGCACCGCGTGGAGGTGACCGGCCCCGGAGCCGAGCACATCGGCCCGGCCGTCGCCGCCGACCTGCCCGACGCGGTGGCGGCCCTGGTCAAGCTCGCGGAGACGGCGTGAGCCTCACCCCCGACGACAGCCCGGGGTTCCTGCTGTGGCGGACGACGCTGCGCTGGCAGCGCGCCGTCACGGCGGCCCTGGAGCCCTTCGACCTTACGCACGTCCAGTTCGTCCTGCTGGCGTGCGCGTGGTGGCTGAACCGGCAGGGCGAGCTCCCCAACCAGCTCGCCGTGGCCAGGCAGGCCGGCGCCGACGTGAAGATGGCCTCGCAGGTCCTGCGCAAGCTGGAGGACAAGGGCTTCCTCGTACGCGAGACCGACCCGGCCGACAGCCGGGCCAAGCTGCTGCGGGTGACCGACCGGGGCAGCGGCCTGATCGAGCGGGCCGTCGCCGAGGTGGAGCGGACCGACACGGCCTTCTTCGCGGCGGCGCCCGACCACGCCTCCCTCATCTCGACCCTGCGCTCCCTGGCGGACGGGGACCACCCATGACGACCCTGACCGATGCTCGCGGCCGGGAGATGCCCTGCCAGGCGTGACGGCTCAGGTGTCCCCAAGGGTGGACAGGTGGGCCGTGACGTCGTCGGCGAAGCGGGCCAGCAGCCGGCCGAGGTCCTTGCGGTCCTGCTCGGACCAGTGGGCGATGGCGCCGGTGAACCAGCCGATGAGCGTCCGGGCGTAGCGGTCGGCGGCCTCCCTGCCCTTGTCGGTCGGCTCGATGAAGCTGACCCGGCGGTCGTTCGGATCGCCGATGCGGCGGACCAGCCCGCGCCGCTCCAACTGCTGGACCTGCCGCGTGACGTGCGGCTGGACGAGCTGCATCTTCTCCGCGATCTCGCTGATCCGCAGCGGA
This sequence comes from Nonomuraea sp. NPDC050733, assembly GCF_040654215.1. Taxonomy (NCBI): domain Bacteria; kingdom Bacillati; phylum Actinomycetota; class Actinomycetes; order Streptosporangiales; family Streptosporangiaceae; genus Nonomuraea; species Nonomuraea sp. NPDC050733. Next base: position 101,878 of record NZ_JBFAHO010000021.1, read on the forward strand.
CGCCCCGCCATGTGCACGGAGACGAGGACGGAGAAGGCCGGCCGGTCGGCCTCGATCCCGGCCGCGTCCATGGCGTGCTCGGTCAGGCGGCCGCGGCTGATGGCGGTGCCGAGCTGCGCGAGGCGGGGCATCACGGCCAGCACCTGGTCGTCGTCCCCGCCGACGGGGTCTTCGGGTCCGGCGTTCATCGCAGCTCCAGTTGCATACTTAAAACATGTATCTATATGGTGGTCCGTGGTGGTGCCCATGGCCGCACCACGCTCACCATAAGGATACCTAAAGCATGCATCTATTGCTGCCGCAGGCCTGAACAGGAAGGACTGCCCATGAAGCGCAAGATCCTCATCTCCGGGGCCAGCATCGCCGGCCCGTCGCTCGCGTACTGGCTGGACCGCTACGGCTTCGAGGTCACCGTCGTGGAGAAGGCCTCCCACCTGCGCGGTGGCGGGTACGCCATCGACATCCGCGGCACCGCCCGCGACGTCGTCGAGCGCATGGGGCTGCTCCCGCGGCTCCGGCGGCTCCACGTGGACACCCGCCAGATCACCTTCCTCTCCCCCGACGGCACCGTCCTCGCCGGCCTGCGCCCGGAGGCCATGACCGGCGGCGCCGAGGGCCTCGACCTCGAAGTTCGCAGGGGCGACCTGGCCGACTGCCTCTACGACCTGGTCGGGGACAAGGTCGAGTTCCTGTTCGGCGACTCCGTCGCCACCCTCGACGACCGCGGCGGCCACGTGGAGGTCACCTTCGACAGCGGCGTCCGCCGCACGTTCGACCTGGTGATCGGCGCCGACGGGCTGCACTCCAACACCCGCGGCCTCGTCTTCGGGCCGGAGGAGCGCTACCACCGCTACCTCGGCTTCTGCTTCGCCGGCTTCACCATGCCCAACGACTTCGGCCTTGAGCGTGAGGGAGTGCTGTGGAACGTTCCGGGCAGGGCCGCCGCCCTGTACGCGCACGAAGCCGGCGAGCCGATGCACGGCTTCCTGACCTTCGCGCGGGACGAGCCGCCCTTCGCGGCCTTCCGCAGCCCGCAGGCGCAGCGCGACCTCGTGGCCTCGACTTTTCCCGACACGGTGTGGGAGATCCCGCGGATGGTGGCGGCGATGCGCGCGGCCGACGACCTGTTCTTCGACGTCGTCAGCCAGATCCGCATGCCCGCCTGGTCCACCGGCCGCGTCGCCCTCGTCGGCGACGCCGCCTACGCGACGTCGTTCATGTCTGGCCAGGGGTCTAGCGTGTCGCTGGTGGGCGCGTACGTCCTGGCCGGCGAGCTGGCCGGCCACGGTGACCACGTCACCGCCTTCGCGGCGTACGAGAAGACGGTCCGCGACTTCGTGGAGCGGAACCAGGCCCTCGCCACGGAGGGCGGCGGCGTGGTCGCCCCACGCACCCGGCAGCGCCTCGACGAGCGGAACGCGATGTTGCGCGGCCGGACGGTGCTGCCGTCCGGCACCGAGGGGAGCGCCGCCCACACCGCCCTCGTCCTGCCGGACTACGAGCACACGCTCTGGGGTTGAGCCGGCCCGGCGGGTCAGGCGCGTGGTGGGGTCGTGGCGGCGTCCAGGAGCGGGGCGAGCTCACGGGTCACGGTCGTCAGGGCGCGCACGTCCCGCTCCGCCCGCGCGATGAGGATCGCCCCCTCCAGCGCGCTGATCATCAGGGTGGCGAGCGGCTCGGCCCGCTCCTCGGGAACGCCCATGCCGGCCAGGGCCCGCGCCACCGGTACGGTCCAGCGGGCGAACGCGGCCGCGGCGGCGGCCCGGGTCGACTCGGCCGCGTCCGCGCAGTCCACGGTGGCCGCGGCGACGGGGCAGCCGCCCGCCTCGAACCCGGCGGAGCCGTACTCGTCGATCCACTGGGCGGCCATCGCGGCGAACAGCCGGCTCGGCGACGGCTCCGGCATGGCGGCGAGGAACCGGGCGACGCGGCCGGCGGCGTAGCGGCCCGCCCAGTCCACGGCCTCGTTGACGAGCTGCTCCTTGCCGCCCGGGAAGTAGTGGCGGAGCGAGCCCCGAGGCGCCCGCGCGTGGGCGGCCACGTCCCGCATGCCGGTGGCGGCCACCCCGTCACGGCGGATGAGCTGCGCCGCGCTGAACACCATCCGCTCCCGCGGCCCCCGCTCCGCACCCGCCATCCCGGCCTCCCGCTCCGGCCAGACGTCCAGCCCGTACAGGCACAGACTACCGGTCCCGCTCTATGACGCTTGTCATAGGCCGGTCTATTATGACGACTGTCATATACGGAGAGGTCAGGCGGTGGTGCTGCGTGGACGTCGGGTTCATCGGCCTCGGGGTCATGGGGCAGCCCATGGCGCTCAACCTGGCCCGCGCCGGGACTCCCCTCGTGGTGTGGAACCGCACCCCCGCCAGGGCCGAGCCGCTGCGCGCGGCCGGCGCGGCCGTCGCGTCAGGGGCCGGAGAGGTGTTCGGGCGGGCCCGGGCCGTGATCCTCATGCTGTCGGACGAGGCCGCCATGGACGCGGTGCTGTGCCGGGGCACCCCGGACTTCGCCGCCCGGGTCGCGGGACGCGCCGTCGTCCACATGGGAACGACGTCGCCCGGCTACTCCCGCGACCTGGAGGCGGACGTGCGGGCGGCGGGCGGCGGCTACGTCGAGGCGCCGGTCTCCGGCTCCCGCGAGCCCGCCGAGGCCGGGCGGCTGGTGGCCATGCTCAGCGGGGAGCGCGCCGACGTGGAGGAGGTGGCGCCGCTGCTGGCGCCGATGTGCCGGGAGACGTTCGCCTGCGGGCCGGTGCCGAACGCGCTGCTGACGAAGCTCGCGGTGAACCTGTTCCTCATCACCATGGTCACCGGCCTCACCGAGGCGTTCCACTTCGCCGACCGGCACGGGCTCGACCGGCTGCGGTTCGCCGACATCCTGGACGCCGGCCCCATGGCCAGCGCCGTGTCCCGGATGAAGGCGCCCAAGCTGCTGGCCCGGGACTTCGGGGTGCAGGCGGCGGCGCTGGACGTGCTGAAGAACAACCGGCTGATCGCCGAGGCGGCACGGGCGTCGGGCCTGGCCTCGCCGCTGCTGGACGTGTGTCACGACCTGTTCCGCGAGACCGTGGACCTCGGACACGGCGGGGGCGACATGGTGGCGGTCCTGCACGCCATCGAGGCCCGCACCAAGGCGATCTAGGGGGTGTCCCGTGGATCTTTAGTGGCGTTTGGTTTTATAACCGGCATCGTCGCTGGTCGATGGACGGCACCTGGGAGAAGATCCTGGACGGGCTGCGGGCGGGATGTGACAAGGCCGAAGGCGATGACTGGACGGTGAGTGTGGACTCCACCGTGGTGCGTGCCCATCAGCATGCCGCCGGAGCCCGCCGCCGGCCGCCGGCCGATTTCCCGCCAAAGGGGACGGCGTAGATCACAAACCGGTGAAGGGGCGGGAAGCGCTGGGCCGTTCGCGTGGCGGGCTGAGCACGAAGATGCACCTGGTCGCCGACCGGCGTTGCCGTCCGATCGCCCGGATCATCAGCCCTGGCCAGCATGGCGACAGTCCGTACTTCCGGCGTGTGCTGAGGGTGTGCGCATCCAGCGCCGCGGGCTGGGCTGCGTACCGGGCGCGCGGACATGACGGAAACAGTGAGCTTCATCGGAGGGTGACCGCCAGGCGGTCAAGATCTACGGGTAGACCCTAGCGCCTCCTCTAGCGGAGAACCACGAGGTCTCCCCGCTGGACGGTGCCGCCGCGCACGACGCCGGCCTGCAGGCCGAACCGTACCTGGTGGGCGTGTCCGAGCAGCTTGAGGAGCCGCACGTCCGGTCCCAGCCCCTCGGTGGGCTGGGCTATGCCGACCATGACGCAGCGCGGCATGCCCGGCCCGAGACACAGCTCAACCTGGTCGCCGATGGTGAGATGGCGGCCCTGCCAGTCGTCCTCGACGAAGCCGACGCCCTCCGTCTCCAGCACGATGTTCGCGCGGAAGCGGGCGACATCGACGGGTTCGCCGAGCAATTGCTCCAGCATGCGCACCGCGGCCGTGGTGACGAGATGAACCGGGGCCTCGTCGTGGTGCGGCACGGAGGACTGCCGACGCAGGTGCAGGGGCCGGCCCACCAGCGTGCTGAGCAGCCGATCCGCTGCCGGGTCATCGGCACGATGTTCTCGCCCGTCCGAGAAGACGACCAACGGCACCTCACCGTCTCCTAGAGGGGTAGCGGCGGAGGGCTCGTCCAGGCGGGCGCGCAGGGCGAGCAGACCGTCGATGCGGCGGAAGCGGCGGGTGGCCTTGCCGCTGCCGATCCCGCCGTCCGCGGTGTAGACCGCCCAGCTTCGGTCCCCCGCCACGCCGCCGGCAGTGAAGCGCGCATCCGTCAGCCGCTCACCGCCCAGGGACTTCACCGGATACCGCGCCAGCTCGACGACCTGGCCCACCGGAAGAGGCGATGGTTCCGCTCGGCCCGGCGTGTCCTGGCAGGGGCAGGAGTACAGGCGCCGGATCGTGCTCACCGGCCCTCCGTTGCCAGCCGTAGCCCGAAGCCGATCAGTACGGTGCCGGTCACCCGCTCCAGCAACCGCCGGATCCGCGGCCGGTTCAGCACTGGTCGGAAGCGGTCCAGCAGCAGGGCATACGTGGTGAGCCAGGCCAGCGACAGCATCCCGTGGGTGAGCACCAGTCCTGCCGTGGTCACGGTCGCGGGCGCGTCGGCCGGGATCAGTTGCGGCAGCAGGCTGGTGTAGAACACGGCGATCTTGGGGTTGAGCAGATTGGTCACCAGCCCGGCCCGCCAGCCCGCAGCCAGGCTCGAGCGCGTACGCTCGGACGTTGCCACCGTGCCCTTGCGGCTGCGCCACCACGCCTGCAAGCCGAGCACCACCAGGTACACCGCGCCCGCGATCCTGACCACCGTGTAAGCCTGCGTCGAGGCGGCCAGCACCGCGGCCAGGCCGACGACCGCGAGCATCCCCCAGACCAGCAACCCCGTCACCACCCCGGCCGCTGCCTGGATCGCCGCTCGGCGACCGCCGCTCAGCGCACTGCTGCTCACCACCGCCATGTCCGGCCCTGGCACCACGGTCAACAGGGCGAGGACCGCCACCGCCGCCAGGAGAGACTGCACCACTGCCAACGTTCACCCGCCTTCAGATCCGATGTCCGGCCAGCCACCGCACGACCTGTTCGGCGTGGCCGCCCGGATCCTCTACGGGATAGAACACTTGCTCCACCCGGCCGTCGGCCACGATGAGGGTCAGCCGGCGGTACAGCGTCATCCCGCCGGCGTCGAACGTGGGAAGGCCGAGAGCGGCACCCAGCGTCAGGCGCGGGTCGGCCAGCAGCGGGTACGGCAGCCGCAGCCGATACGCCACCTCCCGCTGATACCCGCTCGACTGCGCCGACAGCCCGTAGACCCGCGCCGCACCAGCCTTCAGCAGGTCGGCGTGATGGTCGCGGAACCCGCACGCCTGCTCGGTGCAGCCGCGCGCGCCCGGGATCGTCTCCCATCCCTCCGGCAGGTCCACGCCAGGCCGCCCGGTCAGCGGATACACGAACAGCACGCTGCACCCCCGGCCGAGGGCCTGCACGCGGACCCGGCTGCCGTCGGTGGCCATGAACTCCAGCTCCGGCAGCTCAGCCCCGATCAGCCCGGCCGGATCCACGGCTGCGACGGCCCGCCGCGAACCCGGCTGCGGCCGCATCCCGCGCTGCGCGGCCGCGTCGAGCTGGGCGCGTAGCACGTCACGCTGTTCGGCGAGCTGCATGATGCGCTGCTCCAACTGGTCGACGGCCCGCCGGTAGGTCGCCAGCGATGCCGGGCACACATCACCGGAGTCGGCGCCGCTGACCAGGCATTCGACGAACGGCCGCGTCTCCTCCACAGAAAGGCCCAACACCATCAGCGACCTAATCTGCTCCACCAGCCGCACCGCGATCGGGTCGTACTCCCGGTAGCCATTGGCACCGCGGCGCGGGACGACCAAGCCGACCGCCTCGTAGTAGCGCAACGCGCGCACCGTGACACCGGTACGCCGCGCCAACTCGCCCACTCGCATGCCCGGAACCCTAAACCCGTACCCTGAGGTACAGGTCAACACGCCAGCCGACGCCGCAGGTCACAGCCGCAGGACTTGGCCTGGAGTTCGGGGCGGTGCGGCCGGCGGCGGCCACGTGGGTCAGCGTTCGACGGCGAGGGTGACGCCCTGGCCGATGAACATGGTCCCGGTCGCGGCGTCGATCCGGCGGCGCACCGCCTCAGCCGTACGTCACCAGTTCCGCACCTCGCAGGCCCACGCGGTCAGCCCCACCACGAATCCCTGCCTGTCCGAAGGCGAGAGGTTGTCCAGGACGCGCAGCAGAGGTGCGGCACGGAGGGCGACGAATCCCTCGACCATGGCCCGATGGTGAGGAACCAGCGACACCAGGGTGCGGCGGCGATTGGCCGGATCCTCCCGGCGCTCGACCAGGCCGGCCCGGCTGAGGTCGCCCACGAGCTCGCTCGCGGTCGTCAGCGACATGCCCATCCTGTCGGCCAGTTCGCTCACGCTTAGTGACGGTTCGACCGTCAACTGTGGAATGACCGCGCCGTGCCTGGCGGTTAGCCGGTGGCTGCGGAAGATCTCCCGTAGCTTGTCCGGCATCTCGGCCTGTGCTCGCCGGAAATAGGCCTCCACCAGGGGTACGAAGCCAAGGGCTTCTTTGACCTCCTCCGGTCGTGGCAGTCGAGGGGGCGGGGCGTCATCCATCACGGCCTCAGGATACAGTCCGCATATCCAAACAGTTCGGATATCCGAAGTGAGGTCCAAATGATACTGGTGACAGGGGCGACGGGTAACGTCGGCCGTCATCTAGTGAACCTGCTGCTCCAGGCGGGCGAGCAGGTCCGAGCGATCAGCCGGAACCCCGAGCGGGCCGGCCTGCCCGACGGCGTGGAGGTGATCAGAGCCGACATGTCCCAGGCGGAGGACCTGCGTGCCGCACTGCAGGGAGCGGACCGCGCGTTCCTGTTCCCGGCCACCGGTCAGGTGCACGGCTTCCTGCGCGAGGCCACGAAAGCAGGCCTCGGGCACGTGGTGCTGCTGTCCGCGCTGGCGGTGACCATGAAGCAGGCGGGTGTGTTCGGCAGCGTCCACGCCGAGTACGAGCAGGCCGTGGCCAGGTCAGGGCTGCCCTGGACCTTCCTGCGCCCTGGCGCGTTCATGGCGAACGACCTGCGGTGGGCGCCCGGCGTCAAGAACGGCGGCGTGGTGCGCGCTCCCTTCGCCGAAGCCGCGACCGCGCCGATCGACGAGCGCGACATCGCCGCGGTGGCCGCGCGGACGCTGCTCGACGACGGGCACGCGGGCAAGGCATATGAGTTGACCGGGCCCGCCTCGCTGACGACGGCAGAGCGGGTACGGATCCTCGGCGAGGTCCTCGGCCGCGACCTGCGCCTCGAGGAGCTGTCCCCCGAACAGGCCCGTGAACAGATGATCAAGCAAACCCCCGCAGTGGTCGTGGACTCGATGCTCACGCTGTTTGCCTCGTTCGTCGGCAGGGCTGCGGATGTGTCGCCGGTCGTGCAGGAGCTGACTGGCAGTGCTCCGCACACCTATGCTGACTGGGCGGCCCGGAACGCCGCGGCGTTCCGGTGACAGACGAGGAGGCACTAGGGCGTGCCCCGTGGATCTTTAGTGGCGGTTTGGTGTAGATCAGTCCGGTGGAAGATCGCCTGAATCGTCATTACGGGGTGTTCTTCCGGGTCCGGACCAACATTATGGCGTGACCTGCCGTTCTGCTATGGGAACTGGAAGACCGTTTGTAACCGGCATCGTCGCTGGTCGATGGACGGTACCTGGGAGAAGATCCTGGACGGGCTGCGGGCCGGATGTGACAAGGCCGAAGGCGATGGCTGGACGGTGAGTGTGGACTCCACCGTGGTGCGTGCCCATCAGCATGCCGCCGGAGCCCGCCGCCGGCCGCCGGCCGATTCCCCGTCAAAGGGGACGGCGTAGATCACAAACCGGTGAAGGGGCGGGAGACGCTGGGCCGTTCGCGTGGCGGGCTGAGCACGAAGATGCACCTGGTCGCCGACCGGCGTTGCCGTCCGATCGCCCGGATCATCAGCCCCGGCCAGCATGGCGACGGTCCGTACTTCCGGCGTGTGCTGGAGGGTGTGCGCATCCAGCGCCGCGGGCTGGGCCGTCCCCGCAAACGTCCCGGGCGCACCGCCTGGGTTCGACGCCGAGCGGTACAAGGAGCGCAACACCGCCGAGCGGTGCATCGACAAGTTGAAGGGCTACCGTGCAATGGCCCTTCGCACCGACAAGCGTGAGCGCATCTACCAGGGCACCCTCGACGTCGCCTCGATCAGGATCTGGCTTCGTGACCCGGTTCAATGATCCACGGGACACTCCCTACGGCTGGGCGCGGTCTGTGGCAGGCGGCGCGTCGGTGTCGCCCCGCCCGGAGCGATCGCCGGGGGCGGGCAGCCGGGCCAGCTCGGCCTCGGCCCACTCGGACCACTCCTTGCGCATGGCGAAGAAACGCCGGCCGTACTCCATGGTCAGCCGCCCGTAGAACGACAGGTTGTCCTCGCCCCACGGCACCTGCTCCTGGAGCGCGGCCAGCTCGTCGCGCCGCTCCCCCATCAGGGCGGCGCGGTCGCGCAGGTAGGCGCGGGCCTGCTCGGGTTCGAGCTGGCCGAGGAAGAAGACGCGCAGGAGCGTGCCGTCGCGCTGCGCCGGCTTGGGCTCCTCCTCGACCAGCCACCGGCGCAGCTCCTCGCGGCCGGAGTCGGTCGCCCGGTACTCCTTGCGGCCGCGCGGACCCTCGGCGGCGACCTCGATCAGGCCGTCGGCCGTGAGCTTGGCCAGCTCCCCGTACAGCTGACTCTGGGTCGCCGACCACACGTTGGCGAGCGAGATCTCGAAGAGCTTCATCAGGTCGTACCCGCTCGCGCCGTCAAGCTCCACGATCAGGCCCAGCACCGCATGCCGCAGACTCATACCTCAGACCATACCGTCCTGAGTTGACATGTCAAAAGCGGAAGGTCTACGTTCGACGTGTCTAAGTTGGAATGTCACCGAGAGGCGGCGTCATGCTGAAGTACTACGCCCGTACCTTTCTGCCCTGGATCGCCCTGGCGATCGTGAGCGACTTCAGTGCTCTCGCGGGGGCGATCACCGGGCTCGTGGCCGCGCTCGTCCTGCTCGCCCTCGACCGGCTGCGCTCCGGGATCGCCTGGGACGCGCTCATCCTGGAGATCTCGACCACCGTCTACATGGCGCTGCTGACCGCGCTCTCCTTCGCCGTCCCCGGCTCGGCGGTGCTGGGCTACGGGGCGTCGCTGGCCATCGCCTGGCTCGCCGTCACCGCGTGGGGCACCCTCGCCGCCGGCCGCCCGTTCACCGCGGGCATCGCCCGCCGCCAGGTCGCCCCCGAGATCGCCGCCACGGAGCGGTTCCGCCGGGTCAACGTGGTCATCACCACGGCCTGGGCCGCCGGCTTCACCGTCACCGCGATCGCGCTGGCCTGCGTGCAGCACTGGGCGCCGCACGCCACCGCCGTGCTGGTGGCCTGCAAGGTCGCCGGTTTCACCCTGCCCGCCGTGGTCACCGCGCGCTACTCCGCCAAGGCGCGTGAGCGCGCGAGGGCCGCCACCACCGCCGCCGCGCGGCCGAGCCTGTGAGGAGCCCCCACATGTCCGAGTCGAACGACGACTCCCCGTCCCTGTGGCTCGACGGCCACATGGCTCCCGTCCCCGACGAGATCGACGCTGCGGAGCTGCCGGTCGAGGGTGCGCTGCCGCCCGAGCTGACCGGCCGCTACTTCCGCAACGGCCCGAACCCGCTGCCGGGCACCCCGTCGGCTCACTGGTTCACCGGGGCCGGCATGGTCCACGGCGTGCGGCTGCGCGACGGCCGCGCCGAGTGGTACCGCAACCGCTGGGTGCGCACCACCGAGCTGACGGACGGCGCCCCGTTCGTGCGCGCCGACGGCACGTTCGACCACGCGGCGGTCCCGGCCAACACCCACGTCGTCCCGCACGCCGGGCGGATCCTCGCGCTGGTCGAGACCGGCCTCCCGTACGAGCTGACGCCCGAGCTGGACACGGTGGGCCCGCGCGACTTCGGCGGGCTGCTGACCAGCGGGATGACCGCCCACCCCAAGGAGGACCCGGTCACCGGGGAACTGCTGTTCTTCGGGTACGGGCTCGTCCCGCCGTACCTCACCTACCACCGGCTGTCGGCGGACGGCCGGCTGGTGGAGAGCCGCGAGGTCGAGGTGCCCGGCCCGACGATGATGCACGACTTCGCCATCACCGCGAACCACGTGGTCTGGCTGGACCTGCCGGTGGTCTTCGACATGGCGCTGGCGCGCCGGGGCGGGGGCATGCCGTTCCGCTGGGACGACGGCTACGGGGCGCGGCTCGGCGTGATGCCGCGCGCCGGCGGCCCGGCGCGCTGGTTCGAGGTGGACCCCTGTTACGTCTTCCACGTGGGCAACGCGTACGAGGACGAGGCGGGGCGGGTCGTCGTGGACGGGGTCCGCTACCGGCCGGAGGAGTTCACCGCGTTCTGGCCGAGCATCGGCGGGCCCTCCGGCGGCACGCCGGGCACCGGAGGAGCCCCGGTCGCGGCGGCCGCCACGGGGCACGCCCGGCTGCACCGCTGGACCCTCGACCCGGCCACCGGCGCCGTCAAGGAGGAGCCGATCGACGACCGGGCCGTGGAGTTCCCCACCCACGACGACACCCGCACCGGCCGCCCGCACCGCTACCTCTACACCGTCGCCAGGGACGCGATCGTCAAGCACGACCTGCGCACCGGCTCCTCGGCCGCGCTCGACCTGGGCGCGGACCTGGCGCCGGGGGAGGCGGTGTTCGTCCCGGCCGAGGGCGCCCGCGCGGAGGACGAGGGCTGGCTGCTGTCGATCGTGTCCGACCGGGCCGGGCACGGCTCCGAGCTGCTGGTCCTGGACGCCGCCGACCTGTCCCGTACGGCCTCGGTACGGCTGCCGCGCCGCGTCCCGGCCGGCTTCCACGGAAGCTGGATCCCCGACCCCGCGACGTAGCCGCACCTGCCCTTCGCGACGTAGCCGCACCTGGCCCCCGCCCGGCGCCCCCTACAGCCAGCCGCGGTCCTCGGCGATCAGCGCCGCCTCCGCCCTGGTGGCGGCGCCGGTCTTGCCGATGGCCGCCGACAGGTGGTTGCGCACGGTCCCGTTGGACAGGTGCAGCGCCCTGGCGATCTCCGACACCGTGCCGCCCTGCCTGGCCTCGCGCAGCACGTCGCGTTCCCGGGCGGTCAGGGGGCTGGCGCCGCTGGCCAGCGACTCGGCGGCCAGCGCCGGATCGACCACGCGCAGCCCCGCGTGGACCCGGCGGACGGTGTCCACCAGGTGCTCCGGCGAGGAGTCCTTCACCACGAAGCCCGACGCGCCGTTGCGCATGGCGCGGGCGAAGTAGCCGGGCCGCCCGAACGTCGTGCAGATCACCACCCGGCACGACGGCACCAGCGCGCGCACCCGCTCGGTGACGTCCAGGCCGTCCATGCCGGGCATCTGCACGTCGATCAGCGCGACGTCGGGGCGGGTGCGCGCGACGGCCTCCAGCGCCTCCTCGCCCGAGCCGGCCTGCGCCACCACCTCGATGTCCGGCTCCAGGCCGAGCATCGAGGCCAGCGCGCCCCGCACCAGCGCCTGGTCGTCGGCCAGCACCACCCTGATCACGTCCGCTCCTCCGGCCGACCCTGACCACGCCCCGCGAACCCGCTCACGGACGGCTCGCCCGCAGCCGGAAGCCGCCCTGCGGCAGCGGGCCCGCCTCCAGGCTCCCACCGACGACCCGCAGCCGCTCGCCCAGCCCGGCCAGGCCGCTGCCCGCCGTCCCCGCCCCGGTGCCGCCGCCGTGGCCGTCGTCGCGGATCTCCAGGCTGGAGGCGTCCAGGCGTACCTCGCAACGGGTGGCGCCGCTGTGCCGGATGACGTTGGTGACGCCCTCACGCAGCACGTACGCGAACGGCTCCCGGAGGTCCTCGGCCACCTCCTCCACGCTCGACGGCAGGACGGCCGCGATGTCCGCGGCGCGCAGCGCCACCCGTACCCCGCTCAGCTCCGCCGTCAACGAGGGCCTGCGCACGCCCGACACGGTGGCGCGGATCTCCGCGTGCGCCTGCCGGGAGAGCCGCTCGACGTCGCGCAGCTCGGCCAGCGCCTGCTCCGGGCCGGCGCCGCGCTCCAGCAGGCGGCGGGCCAGCCCCGCCTTGGCGGTGATCGCGGTGAGGCTGTGGCCCAGCACGTCGTGCAGGTCGCGGGCCAGCCGGGCCCGCTCGGCGGCGGTCGCCAGCGCCTCGATCTCCTGGTTCGCCTGGCCGAGCTGCACGAGCAGCCGGACGAGCAGCACCACGGCCACGGGCGCGAGCGTGTCGGCGAGCACGGACGGCACGGCACCCCACACCGCCCCGCCCGTCGTGCCGTACAGGATCAGCAGCCGCGCCGCCGCGGCGGCCACCGCCACCAGCAGCCCCCAGAGGGCGGGCAGCAGCCACACCGCCGCCGTCAGCGCGTACGCGAGCCCGCCGAGCGGGACGTGACCGGCCTGGTCCTGCCGGACGAGTGTCAGGGCGACGGTGAGGACCAGCAGCCAGGCGAGCAGCGCGACCCGCTCCCTGGGCGGCCGGCCGACGCCGTACGCCATGGCCGTCACCCAACTCGCCCCGTACACCAGCATGAGGGCGACGGCGAGCGGCCCGGCGTGCTCACGCCCCAGCAGGTCCCACAACGGCCAGATCAGGAACGCGACCAGCACGAGCAGGCCGCGGGCCTCTCGCCGGCCCCGGCCGGGACGGATCGGCGACCACGCGGGCCACGCCGTGAGCCCGAAGGGTCGCTGCCGGAGCATGATGTCCACCTCGCCGGGGGAAGTCAGGAGCGTGCGCTGTCGCGACGGTACCGGGCCGCCACGGCGACGCCCAGCACCATCGTGTACGCCGCCAGGACGGCCGCCGCCTCTCCCACCCGGCCGCCGCCGGACAGGGCCGCCCCGTGACTGATCTCGGCCAGCCAGTAGCTCGGCAGCACCCTGGCCACGGCCGCCAGGCTCTCGGGGAAGGCGCTCACCGGCACCAGCAGCCCGCCGACGAAGCTCAGCAGCAGCAGGGCGCCGCCCTGGTAGGCCTGCACGCCGCGCGGCGTGGACACCTGGCCGACGAGCAGCCCGAGCAGCGCGAACGGCACGGTGCCCGCCCACACGCCCAGCACGGCCAGCGCCCAGCCCGCGGCGGACAGCCTCACCCCGGCGGTCAACGCCGCCGCCAGCGACACCCCGGCCACGGGCGGCAGCGCCACCAGCATGGCCACGGTCCCCTTCGCCAGGAGGTAGCCGAGGCCCGACAGCGGGGTCAGCCGGAGCTGGCGCTGCCAGCCGGCGCCGCGCTCGACGGCGGTGCGGGCGCCGGTGTCCAGCGCCGCCTTGAACGCGCCGAACGCGGTCAGCCCGCCCATCAGGTACGCCGCCGGGATCTGCTGGGACCGGTAGACGTTCGACAGGAGGAGGAACAGGCCGACCGGCAGCCCGACCGAGAAGGCCAGGAACCGGGGGTCGCGCAGGACGCGCCTGACCTCGAAACGCAGGTATCCCGCCTTCATCACACCGCTCCTCTCACGCGCGCCCGCCGAGGCCGCGCCGGTTCTTCGGTCAGCAGGACGAAAGCCTCCTCGAGGCCGGGTGCGCGCACCTCGATGTCCCGGGCGGCGGGGAAGCGGGCCAGCAGCGCGCGCAGCGCCGCGTCGGAGTCGGCGCAGCGCAGTGTGGCGCGTTCGCCGTCCAGCTCGGCGGCGGCGACGCCTGGCAGACCGGCCAGCAGACCGGCCAGGTCCTGCCGCTGGGCACCCGGCACGGTGGCCGGCACGGTGGCCGGCACGGTGGCCGGCACGGTGGCGCGCAGGATGCGCCCGCCGACGCGGGCCATGACCGCGGTCACCGGCCCGTCGGCCACGATCGCGCCCGCGCGCATGAGCACGACGCGGTCCGCGTGCGCCTCGGCCTCCTCCAGGTAGTGGGTGGCGAACAGCACGGTGCGCCCGGTCCGCGCGTACTCCCGCATGGAGTGCCAGAACGCGCGCCGGGCGGCCACATCCATCGCGGAGGTGGGCTCGTCGAGCACGAGCAGGCCGGGGTCGGGGGCCAGTGCCATGGCGAGCCGCACCCGCTGCCGCTGCCCGCCGGACAGCGCCGCCGCGCGCCGCCCGGCCAGGTCCTCGACCCCGGCGAGCCGCAGCGCCCGCTCCACCGGCATGGGGGCGCGGTGCAGCGAGCAGATCATCGCCACGGTCTCGTGGACGGTGGCGTCGTCCGGCAGCGCCGCCTCCTGGAGCATCACGCCGACGGCGCCGCCGGCGACGGCCTCGCGCGGCGGCCGGCCGAGCAGGGAGACCTGGCCCGCGTCGGGGGTGGTGAGGCCGAGCATCATGTCGACGGTCGTGGACTTGCCGGCGCCGTTCGGGCCGAGGAGCGCGACCATCTCGCCGGGCGCCACGAGCAGGTCGACCCCGGCGACGGCGGGCCGTCCGGCGTAGGACTTGCGGAGGCCGGAGGCGGCCACCGCGTGGGGAATGGATGTCATGCGGCCAGCCTGGCCGGTGACGTGCCGGGCACCCTGTGCCACCTGTCAGGGTTCGCCCGTGACAGGTGTCACCCCTCCCCCGCGCCGCCGCGGGATGTCGCGGAATGCAGCGTGCGCAGGCCGGTCAGCATGATGGTCAGGCTGTAGGCGAAGTCCTCGTCCGGGGTGGCGCCGGCCGTGTGGCGCTCGCGCAGCGCGCGGGCCAGCACGGGGAACGGGAAGCTCTCGCTCGCCACCGCCCGCGCCTCGTCCGCGGGCTCCGGCCGCGACTGCTCCTCCAGGGTGCGGCCGACGACGAAGTGGACGAGCGCCCCCGCGGCCCGGGAGGCGTCCGGCAGCCCGAAGCCGGCCTCGTGCAGCACCTCGGTGATCCGCTCGACGAACGTCCCCAGCGCGACGGCACGCGTGACCACCGCGCCGGCCGCCACGCGCGCCCCGTCGCGGTGGGCGAGCAGCGCCTGCCGCAGCGCTCCGAGGGACTCCTCCAGCCACCGCCACCACGGCTCGCCGGGGCCCGGACGGCCGAGCCCGGCGGCGGCGGGAGCGAGCATGACGTCCACGATCTGGTCGAGCAGCGCCCGCTTGTCGGCGAAGTGCCAGTACAGCGCCGGGGCCCGCACGTCGAGCACCGACGCGACCCGCCGCACGGTCAGCTTCTCCAGCCCGTCCTCGTCCAGCAGCCGCAGCGCGGCCCGGGCCGCGGTGTCCTTGTCGATCGGCACGCGCGCCGGCCTCCCTCCTGTCGTCCGGCTTGGCACTTTAACAAGTTAAAGGCACGGTGACTCTTTAACAAGTTAAGGAGGTGGCGTCGTGGACGCCGAGGTGATCGTGGTGGGAGCCGGGCCGGTCGGCCTGAGCCTGGCGGCCGAGCTGCGCCTGGCCGGCGCCGAGCCGCTGGTGCTGGAGCGGCTGGCCGAGCCGTCGGGGCAGCGCAAGTCGCGCGGGATCGGGCCGCTGGCCGCCGAGGCCCTGCGGCGGCGCGGGCTCGGTGAGCGGCTGAGCGCGCACCAGCCCGAGCGCGGCGCGCAGAAGCAGCGCGAGCACGGCAGCGACAAGGACCATTTCGCGTGGATCCACAAGATCGACCCGTCGCTCCAGGAGGAGCCCGGCCGGCGCGGCATCCTGATCTGGCAGCCGGATCTGGAGACCGTTCTCGGCGATCACGCCGCCGGGCTCGGCGTGCCCGTGCGCCGGGGGCACACCGTGACCGGGCTCGCCCAGGACGAGGACGGCGTGACCGTCACCGTCGCCGCCCCGGACGGCGAGCGGCGGCTCAGGGCGGCGTACGTGGTGGGATGCGACGGCGGGCGCAGCACCGTGCGCAAGCTGGCCGGGTTCGCCTTCCCCGGCACGCCGCCGCTCATGACGGCCCGCCAGGCGCACGCCGAGGTCGCCGACCCCGGCGCGCTGCCGCCCCCGGGCCGCCTGCCGGGCGGCATGCTCCTCCACGGCCCGGGCGGCATCGGCACGTTCGACTTCGGCGACGCCCACGAGCGTCACGAGGGGCCCGTGACGGTGGAGGAGCTGCGGGCCAGTGTCCGGCGCGTCTCCGGCGCGGAGGTGACCATCACCCGACTGGACGACGCCCTGCGCTTCACCGACCAGGCCCGCCAGGCGGGGACGTACCGGCTCGGCCGGGTCCTGCTGGCCGGTGACGCCGCCCACGTCCACAGCCCGAACGGCGGTCAGGGGCTGAACCTCGGCCTCATGGACGCGGTCAACCTCGGCTGGAAGCTGGCCGCCCAGGTGCGCGGGACCGCTCCGGAAGGGCTGCTCGACAGCTACACCACCGAGCGGCATCCTCCGGGGGCCGCCGTGCTGCACAACACGCGTGCGCAGTCGGCGCTGATGCTGCCGGGGCCGCACACGGACGCGTTGCGCGACATCGTCGCGGACCTGATGGACCTCCCGGACGTCAACCGCTACTTCGGCCGGCTGCTGTCGGGGCTGGCGACGCGGTACGCCTTCCCGTACGCGACGCCGGACGCCCACCCGCTGACCGGCACGCACGTCCCGGACCTCCCGCTCACCCTCGAGGCGGACTTCGGACGGAAGGTGAGCCTCAGCGGGCTGACCACCGGGGGGAGGCCTCTGCTGGCCGCTCCGGCGGGCGACCCGGCGGTCGGCGTGGCGGCCCGCTGGCGGGACCGGGTGGAGGTGGCCGAGGTCACGTCCGTCGGCCACCCCTCGCTGGCGGCCGCGCTGGTCCGTCCCGACGGAGCCGTGGCTTGGGCCCGCGTCCCCGGCAGGCCGTCCGACACCGCCCTCCTGGAGGCCGCCCTGCGCACCTGGTTCGGCGGCCCGTCGTGAGACGGCCCGTCGTGAGACGGCCCGCTCCGAGACGAGAGGTTCGGTTGACGGAGTTAAGTCACATGGCTTAGATAGGAGGGTCGGCCCGAGCGAGGAGAACCCGTGAGCGACGTCGTCCCGGACTACCCCTTCCGCAACCCCTCCGCGCTGGAGCCGCCGCCCGAGTGGGCGAGCCTGCGCGACGGCTGCCCGGTCGCGCCGATCCGGCTGGCCAGTGGCGACCAGGCGCTGCTGCTGACCCGCTACGACGACGTCCGCCAGGTGCTGTCCGACCCGCGCTTCACCCGGCAGCTCGACGCCGACGACGCCGCCCGCGTGACGGCCAACGAGTCCGGTGGCGTGTTCGGCCGCTCCGACACGGCCTCCGCGGCGGGCGGCGAGGCGCACATGCAGTGGCGGCGCCTCGTGGGCAGGGCGTTCACGGCCAAGCGCGTGCTGGCGATGCGGCCGCGCATGGAGGAGATGGCCGGGCAGCTCGTGGACGCCATGGTGGCGCAGGGGTCGCCGGCCGACCTGGTCGCGGCGCTGGGGTTCCCGCTGCCCGTGTGGGTGATCTGCGACCTGCTGGGCGTGCCCGACTCCGACCGCGACCGGTTCTCCTACTGGTCGGACACCATGCTCAGCATGACCCGGTACGAGCAGCAGGAGATCGACGCGGCGCAGGCGGAGTTCGACGCGTACCTGTCGGCGCACGTCGCCGCCAAGCGGGCCGAGCCGGGCGGCGACCTGCTCAGCGAGCTCATCGGGATCGTGGACGCGGCCGACGGGCGGCTGACCGAGCCGCTGCTCGTGGGCACCGCCCGCGGCCTGCTGGTGGCCGGCCACGAGACCACCGCGAACATGATCGGCAAGATGGCCGCGATGCTCCTGGCCGACCGGTCCCGCTGGGCGGCGCTGCTGGCCGACCCGTCGCTCGTCCAGCCGGCGGTGGAGGAGGTGCTGCGCTTCGACGCCAACCCCGGCTTCGGGATGCCGCGCTACCTGACCGAGGAGGTGGAGGTGGCCGACCGCAAGCTGCCCGCGGGCACGACGGTGATCTGCAGCATGGCCTCGGCCAACCGGGACGAGCGGGCCTTCGAGCACGCCGGCGAGATGGACCTGCGCCGCTCTCCCAACACGCATCTCGCCTTCGGCGTCGGCCCTCACTCGTGCCTCGGGCAGGCGCTGGCCCGCACCGAGCTGCAGACCGTTCTCGACGTGCTGCTGCGGCGGCTGCCTGGCCTGGAGCTCGCGGTCCCGGCGGCCGAGCTGGCGCCCCGCGAGGGGCTGCTGGTCGGCGGGTTGCGGGCGGTCCCGGTCCGGTGGTGAGCACAGCGGGCACGACGAGCACCGGCGCGACGGCCCGTACGCGCAGGCCCGAGCGCGGGGCGGGCACCCGCGAGCGGATCCTGGTGGCGGCCGAGCGGCTGTTCGCCGAGCACGGCATCGCGGCGGTCTCCAACCGGCAGATCGGCGAGGCCGCCGGCCAGTCCAACAACTACGCCGTCGGCTACCACTTCGGCACCAAGACCGACCTGGTGCGGGCCGTCCTGCGCCGCCACAACGGCGGCATGGAGGAGCGGCGGGCGCGCATGCTGGAGTCCGTCGGCGACGACTCCGGTGTGCGGGAGTGGGCGTCCTGCCTGGTACGGCCGGCCACCGACCACCTGGCCTCGCTGCCGGCCCCCACCTGGTACGCCCGCTTCCTGGCGCAGGCCGACACGGAGCCGACGATGCGGGCGGTGGTCATCGAGGAGGCGGTCGCCACGCCGTCGGTGGGGCCGATCGTGGAGCACCTGTTCCGGCTGGTGCCGGGGGTGCCGGAAGCCGTCCACCGGCAGCGGACCGACATGTGCCGGGTACTGGTCGTCCACATGCTGGCCGAGCGGGAGCGCGCCCTGCACGAGGACCCGGCGGCCGACCCGGTGACCGTGTGGCGGGAGACGGCGACCGCCCTGGTCGACGCGCTGACCGGCCTGCTGGCCGCCCCCGTCACGCCCTCCACCGCCTAGCTCCGCCGAACCCGTTCTACGCCTGGTCCAGCCGTTCGCGCAGGGCCTCGAGGTCGGGGACGAACCAGACGTGCCTGCCGCGGTTGCTCTCCACCACGAAGTCGCGCAGCGCGGTGCTGGCCTCGACGTGGTGGGAGATGTCTCCGACGACGGCCACGCCCAGCCGGTAGTTCGCGAACTTCTGCAGGATCTCCCCGGCGACGCGGGTGCGCAGCCGGAAGAAGCCCTCCCCGAGCCGCTCGGCCGGGATCGCCACCCAGGTGGCCTGGCAGGAGAACGCCTCCCCGAGGAGGTCCACCGCCTCGCGCTCGCCGCGCAGGGGCTCGCCGTCGGCGGCGCACACGAGAACGGGCGTGCCGGCGACATGCTGGAGGGTGTCAGGCAACGGGATCAGGGCTCCTCGTCCACGAGCAGGTTGATGATTTTGAGGAGTTCGGCGGTGCCGTCGAGGTCGCCCAGGACGATGACCTTGAGACTGGCCCGTTCCTCGTCGTAGACGGTCTCGACGCGCAGCGTGCCGCCGTCGCGGGGACGGCTCCCGGCCGCCGCCATGACGGTGTTGACCAGCCGGATGACCGCCTCACGGCCGATGCCGTCGATCCGCACGATGGCGGACGTCTCGGCGTGGGGTCCGCCGCGAGCGGGCGTCGTGGCCGGTCGCCCGGTGAACGCCTCCAGGTCCTCCGCGGCGATCCGGTACTGCCGGCCGATGCGGGTGGCCCTGAGCCGTCCGTCGCGGACGTAGCCGCGCACGGTCTTGACGTGCAGGCCGAGCAGCTCGGCCACACGCTCCACCGAGTAGTACCGCTCCGCCATCGCCGTCCTTCCCTTGAACTCCCTATGACTCCCTAAACTAGCACCAGCGAGGGAGTCTTAGGGTAGAGGGCAGCCCGCTCGCCGAAGGGCGCGGTGCGCCTATGGCCCCTGCGCCGAGGCACTCCCCCGCGTCGGGCACCATGGACGGGTGACCGTGAGCGCAGAGGACCGCGAGACGGCGCCGCTCGCCGCCCTGGCCGAACTCGTCGCCGGGGGCGGCCTGGTGGTGCTGAGCGGGGCGGGGCTGTCCACCGAGTCGGGCATCCCCGACTACCGCGGGCCGACGGGACGGGCTCAGCGGGCCGACCCCATGACGTACCAGCGGTTCGTGGGCAGCGCCGAGGCCCGGCGCCGCTACTGGGCGCGCAGCCACGTCGGCTGGCGGCGGATCGGCGGGGCCGCCCCCAACTCCGGCCACCGGGCGGTGGCCGACCTCGAACGGCGCGGCCTGGTCGACGCCGTCATCACCCAGAACGTCGACGGCCTGCACCAGGCGGCCGGCGCACGGCGGGTGGTCGAGCTGCACGGCGGCCTCGACCGGGTGGTGTGCCTGTCGTGCCGGGAGCGCACGCCCCGCATGGAGCTGGACCGCCGCCTGCGCCGCGCCAACCCCGGCTGGCAGGCCGCCGCGACGGCGATCAAGCCCGACGGCGACGCCGACCTCACCGACGAGCAGGTCGCGGGCTTCCAGGTGGTGGACTGCACGGGCTGCGGCGGGCTGCTCAAGCCGGACGTGGTGTTCTTCGGCGAGAACGTGCCGAAGCCGCGGGTGGACGAGTGCTTCGCGCTGGTGGCGGGGGCGCGGGCGCTGCTGGTGCTGGGGTCGTCGCTGGCGGTGCGGTCCGGGCTGCGATTCGTCGGCCGGGCCGCCGAGCTGGGCATCCCGATCGCCATCGTCAACCAGGGTCCGACGCGCGGCGACGCCGAGGCAGCGCTGCGGCTGGACGCGCCGCTCGGCGCCACGCTCACGGAGCTGACGACTCGCCTGCCCCCCTCGGACGGCGCTCTCGTTCCCGCCGTCCCGGCACAATAGGGGTCATGTCCCGTCGCGAACCCGCCGGCTGCCCGTGCGGCCTGCCCGCCCCCTACCGTGACTGCTGCGGCCGCTTCCACCGGGGCGAGGGCTCGGCGCCCACGGCCGAGCTGCTCATGCGGTCGCGGTTCTCCGCGTTCGGCGTGGGCGACGAGGCGTACCTGCTGCGCACCTGGCATCCGGCCACGCGGCCGGCGCGCCTCGACCTGGACCGCGGGGTGCGGTGGGTGCGGCTGGAGATCCTGGAGACCGGCCGGGGCACGGTCCTGCACACCGAGGGGACCGTCCGCTTCCGCGCCCACTACGTGGAGCGCGGGCGCGAGGGCTCGATGGAGGAGCACAGCCGGTTCGTCCGGCTCGACGGGCAGTGGGTGTACGAGGGAGCTCGCGACGACGGCCCGCCGAAGCGGCGACTATAGTGAGTCAGGTGACCAACTCAGTTAAGGGCGCCCGTGGCGGCAAGCGGGAGCGCCTGGCGAGCGCGGCGGCCAAGGTGCTGCACGAGCAGGGTGTCGAGAAGACGACGCTGGCCGACATCGCGCGCGAGGCGGACGTGCCCGTCGGCAACGTCTACTACTACTTCAAGACCAAGGACCAGCTCGTCGAGGCCGCCATCGACGCGCACGCCGGGGCGCTGCGCGGCCTGCTCGACCGGCTCGACGGGATGCCCGGCCCGGCGGAGCGACTCAAGGCGCTCGTGCGCGGCTGGGTGGACCAGCGCGACGTCGCCGCCCGCTACGGCTGCCCCACCGGGACGCTGGCCTCCGAGCTGGACAAACGGGCCGACGGGCTGGACCAGGCGGTGGCCGTGCTGATGCGGGAGCTGCTGGACTGGATGGAGCGCCAGTTCGCCGCCCTGGGCCGCGACGACGCCCGCGAGCTGGCCGTCGCCCTGCTCTCCTCCTACCAGGGCATCTCGCTGCTCACCAACACCCTGCGCGACCCGGCGCTGATGAAGACCGAGGGCGACCGTCTGGAGCGCTGGATCGACGCTCTCACCTGACGGCGCCGCCCCCAGTAGCCCTCAGGGCGCGTCAGGCGTCTCGTACGCGCAGCAGCACGCCGCCGCCCGCGAGCGCCGCGGCGGCCCACGCGGCGAGCACGCCGAGGCCCGCCCACGGGCTGAGCGGCAGACTCGCCAGGTTCGTGGTGGCCTGGATGGACATGCCGGCGTTCGACGGCGACAGCCGCCACAGCGCCAGCTGCCAGTCCGGGTCGGCGACCATGAGCGGCAGGATCGCCGACACGTACAACAGCCCGAGCACCACCCCGATGGCCGCCCCCGAGTCCCGCACGGCGAGCGCGATCCCCAGGCTCAGCAGCGCGACCAGCGCCAGGTACAGGACCGACCCGGCGGCGGCGCGCAGCGTCGGCCCGTCGGCGAGCGACAGCGGCGGGTGGCCGTTGCCGGCGGTGAAGCCGCGCCCGGGCAGGATGAGCCGCCCGGCCAGCAGCGAGGCCAGCACGGCGAGAGCTCCGGCGGGCACCGTCACGCCGATCAGCACGGCCGCCTTGGCGGCCAGCACGGCGCCCCGGCGCGGCATCGCGGTGAGGGTGGTGCGGATCATGCCGGTGCCGTACTCGCCGCCGACGAGCAGGACGGCCAGCACGGCGACGACCGCCTGCCCCACCTGCACCCCGGCGAGCGCCAGCTTGACCGTGTCGTGGCCGCAGCCGGCGGCGCCGCAGGTCACGCTCGCGCTCACCCCGGCGCCCGCCGCCGCCGTCAGGGCGACCAGCGCCGGCAGCAGCCGGCCGGGGCCCGTCTCGGTGCGCAGCTTCGTCCACTCGGCCCGCAGTTCGCGCCTCATCCACCCTCCTCGGGCCACCGGTCCGCGGCTCACGCGTCCCTCCTGTTCAGGCGGTGGGCGGCCAGGGCGAGCGCGAGCACGGCGTAACCGCACAGCACCGCCAGGCCGGCCCACGGCGCGAGCGGGTAGTAGCCCGCCGACGGCACGTAGTTGGCCAGGACCTGCGGGTAGGCCGGGATGCTCTGCTGGATCGCGAACCCGGCCGCCGGAGTCAGCCGCAGCAGCCACCGCGTGGCCTCGTCCGGCAGGATCGACGCGGTCGCCAGGAGATGCGGCACCACGACGGCCACGACGGCGGCCGTGATCGCCGCCGTCCCGCGCCGGAACAGCGCGCCGAGCGCGAGCGCCAGGACTGCGGCGGCGGCCATCAGCAGCGCCACACCCGCCACCACCCGGACCTGCGTCAGCCAGGACACCGGCAGGACGACGTTGCCGTTGTCGCGCAGGATGCTCGTGCCCAGCGGCACCGTGACGGCGGTGGCCGACAGAGCGGCGGCGAAGGTCACCGCGGCGATCACGACGGCCTTGGCCGCCAGCGCCCGTCCACGCCGCGGGACCGCCAGCAGCGTGGTCCGGATGAGCCCGCGCCGGTACTCCGACGTGACGGACATGACCGCCACGACGATCACCACGATGAGCGCGGCCACCACGCCGGTCAGGGTGTTCTCGACTCTCTGCCCGTCGGTGGCCGGCCCGATGTCACCGACGCCGACCACGGTGTACGTGCCGCCGGACTGCCGGAAGCCGCCCGGATGGTGGATCGCCCCGCCGGGCTCCCTGGCGGCGCCGATGTCGTCGCCGCTCCACGCCCCACCCGCGACGCGGCCCGACAGGCCGACCCGGTCGAACACGGCGGTGGTCTCGGAGAAGCGGACCTGCTCGATGCTGCCGCCGAAGTCGGCCCGCTGCACGGTCAGGTCGCCGGGCGAGGAGGCGAACATCCCGATCTCGGCCGTGGCCGGCAGCCCGGCGAGCCGTGCCGTCCCCACCTTGGTCCACCGCTCGCCGTCGGCGGACTCGTACCCGGTGATGTCCTCACCCGAGCGGACCAGCCGCAGCCAGCGCGGCGACGACGCCGACACTCCGGCCGGCCGGCCGGCCGTGTCGTGGGTGAAGTCGTCCTGCATCCGCACGCCGTGACTGCCCGTCACCATGACGGCCGCGTACGTGGAGCCCTGCCGGACGCCGTCCTTGATGATGAGCCCTGCCTTGGCCCACGGCACGACCCGGTCCTCGACCCGCCGGACGCCCTGGGGGAGGTCGGGCAGCCGTACCTGGCCCGTCATGGACGTGATTCGGGCGGTGACGGAGCCGTCGCCGGTGATCGTCCGGTGCGCGAAGAAGAAGTGGTCGGTCACCGCCTCGCCGCCCGGTCCGACCGGCGAGGCGGGGCAGGCGTCGTCGGGACCGCCGCACGACGTGTGGCTGCCGGTCGCCGTCATCAGCCCGAGCAGCACGGTGACCAGGGCGGCGGCGGCCATGCCGGCCACCCAGCCGCGGACCGTGCGGAACTTCGTCCACTCGGCCAGCACCAGCCGCCCGAACCCGCCACCCCGAGCGGAGTCCGTGCCCGCCCTCACCGCGCCGCTCCCGCGACTCGTCGCGGAGTCTGTCCTCGCGCTCACCGCACCGCTCCCGCGGCCTGCCGGGGAGTCCGTGCCCGCCGCGCTCATCGCGCCGCTCCACCCGACGCACGGAACTCGACCGCGTCGCGGGTCAGCTCCATGTACGCCTCCTCCAGCGTCGCCCGGTGCGCCGACACCTCCGAGAACGGCACCCCGCCGGCGTTGAGCAGCCCCACGACCCGCTCGGCCGGAACCCCCGAGACCGTCACCGTGTCCTGGCCGGTCACGGCCACGACGCCGCCCGCCCCGGCCAGCACCGTCATCGCCGCGGTCCGGTCGGAGGTGCGCAGCGTGACCCGGCCGCGGGAGGCGGCGCCGACCAGATCGGCCACGGCGGCGTCCGCCACCACCCGGCCACGGCCCACCACCACCACGTGCCCGGCGGTGTCCTCCAGCTCGCTCATCAGATGGCTCGACACCAGCACGGCCCGGCCCTCGCCGGCCAGCGAGCGCAGCAGCCCCCTGATCCACACCATGCCCTCGGGGTCCAGCCCGTTGAACGGCTCGTCCAGCATCAGCGTCGGCGGGTCGCCCAGCAGCGCCGCCGCGATGCCCAGCCGCTGGCGCATCCCGAGCGAGTACCCGCCGGCCCTGCGCCGCGCCGCCGGCCCCAGCCCGACCAGGTCGATCACCTCGTCCACCCGCCGGGCGCCCAGTCCCTGCGAGTGGGCCAGCCACAGCAGGTGGTGGCGGCCGGTGCGGCTCGGCTGCAACGCGCCCGCGTCCAGCAGCGCGCCGACGTGCCGCAGCGGCTCACGCAGGCTCCGGTACGGCCGGCCGCCGACCAGCGCGCTGCCCTCGTCGGCGGCGTCCAGACCGAGCACCACCCGCATGGTGGTGGACTTGCCCGCGCCGTTGGGGCCGACGAACCCGGTGACCCGTCCCGGTGACACGGTGAACGTCATGCCGTCCAGCGCCAGGGTCGAGCCGTACCGCTTGCGCAGTCCGGCGACCTCGATGGTGGTTTCCATGGCACCGCAGGCTAGGCGGCGGCGCCGGGCGGGCGCGTCACGCGGAGGAGCCATCGTCACCGGCGCGGCATCCCTCGATCGAGGGATGCCGCGAACCTGGACGACCAGGACAATGACCAGGGTGGACGGAACGCACGACCAGCCGAAGCGCCCCTCCCTGCCGGGAGCCGCAGCCCCGCCGGATGCCGCAGCCTCGTCGGGGTTTGCGGGCTCGTCGGGGACTGCGGGCTCGTTGGATGTCACGGCAGCGTTGGGTGCGGACAGGCCGGGAGCCGGTGGAGCCGCCGCGAGTGGACCGGACGGGGGCCGACCCGACGGGGGCAGTGTGGGCGAGGACCGGTCTGGGGCTGGGCGGTCGTGGGGGGAGCGTCTCGGCGGGGCGTACGGGCCGGTCGTGGTGGGGGCGTTCCTGGTGGTCGGGGCGCTGGTGGAGTCGACGGCGCACGCCGTGGGCCCGGCGCTCGCGCTGACCACCGACCGGCCGCTGTTCGTCATCGTGTACGGGCTGCTGGCCCTGGCCACGACGCTGCCGGTGGCGGCGCTGCGGGGGCAGCCGGTGGCGGCCGGGCTGGCCGTCTCGGCGGCGGGCGTGCTGTCCCTGACGGCGTTCCAGACCCTGACCGTCGCGGGCGCGGTCGCTCAGCTCGTCACCGGTCACCGCCTCGGCCGGGTGTCACCGCGGGTCGTGGCGGTCGCGCCGGCGGTGCCGTTCCCGCTGCTGGCGCTGATGGGCCAGGCCCAGGGCGAGGCGCGGCTGCTCACGCTGGTGCTGGCCTCTCTGGCACCGGCCGCGGCGCTGGCCGGCATCGCTCGGCGGGCCCGCGGCGAGGCGCGTGAGAGCGCGGCGGCCCGCCAGGTCGCCACCGAAGGGCTGCTGGAGCACGTGGCGCGGGGCGAGCGGGCCCGCATCGCCCGCGACCTGCACGACGTGGTGGCCCACCACATCTCGATGGTGGCCGTGCAGGCCGAGACGGCCCGGCTGGCCACGCCCGGCATGCCTCCCGCGGGCGCGGAGCGGCTGACGGCCATCGGCGACACCGCCCGCGCCGCGCTGACCGAGATGAGGCGGCTGCTCGGCGTGCTGCGGGAGGACGCGGGCGCCGCCCCGGGGGTTCGCAGCCCGCAGCCCGGCCTGGGGCTGGGCGAGCTGAACGAGCTGCTCGACGCGGCCCGCGACGCCTCCGGAACGGGGATGCGCCTGATCCTGCGGGGCCGTCCCGTCCGGCTGGATCCGGGTGTGGAGCTGACGGCGTACCGGATCGTGCAGGAGGCGCTCACCAACGCCCGCCGGCACGCGCCGGGGGCCGCCGTGGACGTCGAGCTGCACTACACGGACGAGGCGCTGCGGGTCCGGGTCCGCGACAACGGCCCCGGACCGTCACACCACTCCCTGTCGCCACCGAATGTCCGGCACGGGGCGACGGCCGGCGAGGGACCGAGCGAGCACGGACCCGGCGGGCACGGACCCGGCGGACATGGGGTGGCCGGTCATGGTCTGGGTGGTCATGGCCTGGGCGGTCATGGCCTGGGTGGTCACGGGCTCGCCGGGATGCGGGAGCGGGCGGCGTCCGTGGGCGGGTGGCTCACGACCGGGCCCGCCCTCGGCGGCGGCTTCCTGGTCGAAGCCACTCTCCCCGGCGCGGCCCCGAACCCGGACGAGCCCCCGAACCCGAATGAACTGCGCAACCCGGACGAGCCCCCGAACCCGAGCGAACCCCCGAACCCGGACCAGCCCTCGGACGCGGGCAGGAGCACGAAGGCGAACACGGGCACAGACGGCGGCGCGGGCGCACGTCCGGACGCGGAGACGGGCACAGGCGTGGGCGGAGGCGTGGGTTGCTGGGCGGGGGCAGGCGTCGACGTGGCGGTCGGGAAGGGGGCTGGGGCGGATGACGGATGATTCCGGCCTCTCCCCCGCCGTGCGCGTCGTCGTCGCCGATGACCATCTCGTCGTCCGCACCGGGTTCGCCGAACTGCTCGCCACCCAGCCGGACTTCGAGGTGGTCGGGACCGCCGCCGACGGCGCGCAGGCCGTGCGGGTGTGCCGTGACCTGCGCCCGGACGTGGTTCTCATGGACGTGCGAATGCCGGGCATGGACGGCATCGAGGCCACCCGCCGCCTGGCCGCGGCCCCCGGTGAAGGGCCGCGGGTGCTGATCCTGACGACGTTCGACCTGGACGAGTACGTCTACGACGCGCTGCGCGCCGGGGCCAGCGGGTTCCTGCTGAAGGACGTCACCGCCGAGCGGCTGTTCGACGCGGTACGGGTGATCGCCGCGGGCGAGGCGCTGCTGGCCCCGGCGGTGACCCGGCGGCTGATCGGCGAGTTCTCCCGGCTCCAGCCGGGGCCCGACGCCGAGTCGGCGGCGGCGCTGGCCACGCTCACGCCGCGCGAGACGCAGGTGCTGCGGCTCATCGCCGAGGGCCTGTCGAACCCGGAGATCGCCGCCCGGCTGACCGTCACGGAGGAGACGGTGAAGACCCACGTGAGCCGGGTCCTCGGCAAGCTCGGGCTGCGCGACCGGACGCAGGCGGTGGTCGCGGCGTACGAGACGGGCCTGGTGGTGCCGGGCGCGCGATCACGTGCCCATGGAAATGGGTGATCGGCGCCCCAGCCCGGAGACGAGCACCGCGGCGACGCGGCTGCCCTACTGCTCGGCCTTGCGGGCCTTGGCCGCCATCGTGCCGGCGACGAGAGCGTAGACCGGCATGACGATCCCGATGCCCACCAGGAGGTGGTCGACGGCCAGCCCGATCGCGGTGCCAAGGGCGAGAAACGTGGCGAAGAGAGCGGCAAGACCAACGGCCCGTGGGGGCCTCATCTCACGGTTCGGTTTTTCGTTTCTGACGATAAGTGGCTGCTGACCCTCGTAGTGCTTTGTGCGGGGAGCGCCGTCGAACCGTGTTGTGACGGGTGATCCGGCGAAAGACCGCCAGGCGGGCGGTCCGGGCATCTGGCCGGCTGACCTGCTTGACAACCCCGGATGACGATGGCGATGCGCACCGTTCCCCGCCACTTTTACTCTATATCAGATTCTCGCGCCTCATGAGGCGCCAAAAAGTGCTCCATACTTGCCCGTTGCGAACAGACCCGACGAACGATGGAGCAACGCAATTGGGCTACGTGATGGGTTTCGAGCACATTGATTCGACGAATGTCGCAGAGGTCGGCGGGAAAGGGGCGCACCTGGGCGAGCTCTCGCGAATCGACGGCATCCGCGTGCCGGACGGCTTCTGCGTCACGACGGACGCCTTCCGGCGGGTCATGGCCGAGGCGCCGTCGATCGACGCTCAGCTCGACGTGCTGTCGCGCGTGGAGCCGGACGACCGCGCGGCGATCAGCGCCCTGAGCGCGGATGTCCGCCGCGCCATCGAAGGCGTCGCGGTGCCCGACGATCTCGTGGCGGAGATCGGCGAATCGCTCGCCCGGCTCGGGGAGCAAGCCTCCTACGCGGTGCGTTCCAGCGCGACGGCCGAGGACCTGCCGACCGCGTCCTTCGCCGGCCAGCAGGACTCGTACCTGAACATCGTGGGCCCGGAGGCGATTCTCCGGCACGTCCGGCGGTGCTGGGCCTCGCTGTTCACCGAGCGGGCAGTGACCTACCGGCGCCGTAATGGCTTCGACCACCGGAAAGTACGGATGGCCGTGGTCGTCCAGCGGATGGTGTTCCCGGAGGCGGCCGGGATCCTGTTCACCGCGGACCCCGTGACCTCGAACCGGAAGATCGCCACTGTGGAGGCCGGTTGGGGGCTCGGCGAGGCGCTCGTCTCCGGCCTGGTCACCGGCGACGTCTACACGGTGCGCGGCGATCAGGTCGTCACCACGGCGGTCGCCACCAAGCCGCGGTCCGTCCAGGCGTCGCCGGGAGGCGGCGTCCAGGACGCGCCGGTCGAGCCGCAGCGGCAGGGGCAGCCGGCTCTGACGGAGGCTCAGGTCGTGCGCCTGGTGCGGCTGGGCCGGCGCATCGAAGCGCACTTCGGCCGGCCCCAGGACATCGAATGGTGCCTGGTCGGCGACGACTTCCACATCGTCCAGAGCCGGCCGATCACCACCCTGTTCCCCCTCCCCGCGACCGACGACCAGGACAACCACGTCTACGTCTCCGTCGGTCACCAGCAGATGATGACCGACGCGATGAAGCCGCTCGGACTCTCCCTGTGGCAGCTGACGACCCCACGGCCGATGCACGAGGCGGGCGGACGGTTGTTCGTCGACGTCGCCCCCATCCTGGCGACGCCCGCGGGTCGCGCGTACCTCGTCGGGACCCTGGGGAGGTCCGATCCGCTGATTCGGGACGCTCTGCAGACCGTCCTCGACCGCGGCGACTTCATCCGCTCGCTTCCGGACGAGGGCTCCGGCGCCGCGCCCGCCGGACCCGCGGGTGACGCACCCGTCCCGATCGAGACCGATCCTGCCGTCGTCACCGAGCTGATCCGGCGCAATCAGGAGTCCGTCGCCACCCTGCGGCGCGAGATCCGCGATCTGTCCGGGCCGGCGCTGCTCGACTTCATCCTGGCCGACATCGCGGAGCTGAAGCGCGTCCTGTTCGATCCGCGGAGCCACCAGGTGATCATGGCGGGGATGGAGGCGGCCTGGTGGCTCAACGACCACCTCGAGGAGTGGCTGGGCGAGAAGAACGCGGCCGACGTGCTCACGCAGTCCGTCCCCCACAACGTCACGTCGGAGATGGGGCTGGCGCTCCTCGACGTCGCGGACACCATCAGACCGCACGCGGACGTCGTGGCGTTCCTGCACCGCGTCGTGGACGAGTGCCGTGAGGGCGACGGCTTCCTGAACGAGCTGGCCGGGCTGGCCGGCGGCCGGGAAGCGCGGGACGCCATCCGGGGCTACCTCGACCGGTACGGCATGCGCTGCGCGGGCGAGATCGACATCACCAGAACGCGCTGGAGCGAGCAGCCCGCCACGCTCGTGCCCGCCATTCTCGGCAACATCAAGAACTTCGAGCCCGGCGCCGGCAAGCGACACTTCGACCAAGGACTCCAGGAGGCCCGACGGAAGGAGCAGGAACTGCTGACGCGACTGCGCGCCCTTCCCCACGGGGAGCAGCAGGCCGAGGAGACCAAGCGGATGATCGACCGCGTCCGCACCTTCGCCGGGTACCGGGAGTACCCCAAGTACGGCATGGTCAGCCGTTACTTCCTCTACAAGCAGGCGTTGCTGCGGGAGGCCGAGCGCCTCGTCCGCTCCGGCACCCTGCGCGAGAAGGACGACATCTACTTCCTCCGGTTCCAGGAGTTGCACGAAGTCGTGCGCACCGGCGACGCGGACGCCCGACTCATCGCGGAGAGGCGGGAGGCGTTCCGGTCCTACGAGGCGCTCACGCCGCCCCGCGTCCTCACGTCGGACGGCGAGGTCATCACCGGCCGGTACCGGCGTGACGACGCCCCGCCCGGCGCGCTGGCCGGCCTTCCGGTCTCGGCCGGGGTCGTCGAGGGCCGTGCCCGTGTCGTCATGGACATGGCGCGGGCCGACCTGGAGGCGGGCGACATCCTGGTCACCGCCTACACCGACCCCAGCTGGACCCCCCTGTTCGTCGCCGTCGCCGGACTGGTGACGGAGGTGGGCGGCCTCATGACGCACGGGGCGGTGATCGCGAGGGAGTACGGCCTGCCGGCCGTCGTGGGTGTGGAGCAGGCCACCCGGCTGATCCGGGACGGGCAGCGGATCCGCGTGCACGGAACCGACGGGTACGTCCAGATCCTCGACTGAACCGTCGCGTCGGACCCGGGACTCCGGCCTTCGAGGGGGTCGCCTTCGGCGGGGGCGCGGGACGCCCGACCCCGCGGTCGAGCAGCGCGGCGTGCAGCGGCCCGTCATGGCGCGGTCGCTCCTGGCGAAGTCGCAGCCACGGAAGGGGCTCGCCGCATGATCGGCGGCGAGCCCGCCGGCGCCGCCTCGATCGCGTCCCAGGGAATCCGATTGCGGCGGGAACGCCCGTCCCGTCATCATCCCGGCATGGATCTCCTCGCCTCCCTGCCCGCCTTCGCCGTCGCCGTCGTGCTCATCTCGGCCTCGCCGGGCCCCGCGATGGCCCTCATCCTGCGCCGCGCCGCGGTGCGGGGGCTCTCCGGCGCGGTCCCCACGGTGCTCGGCCTCGAAGCCGGTCTCTACGTGTGGGCGCTGTGCGCCGCCGCCGGCCTGGCCGCCCTCGTCGCCGCCTCCGAGGTGGCCTTCGTCGTCCTGCGCGTGGTGGGCGCCGGCTTCCTGCTGTACCTCGGGGTGAAGTCCTGGCGGTCGGCATGGCGCAGCCGCGGCACGACCGCCGCCACGAAGGAGGCGGAGGTGGAGGAGCCCGTGGCGGCATCCGCCCGCGGCACCTGGTGGAAGGCGTTCGGGGAGGGCGCCGTCGTGATGCTGGCCAACCCGAAGGCCGCCGCGTTCATGATCGCCTTCTATCCCCAGTTCGTCCCGGCCGACCGGCCGCTCCTCACCACCACCGCCCTGCTGGCCCTGCTCCAGGTGGCCATGGAGACGATCCTCTACCTCTCGCTGGCGGCGGTCGTGGGCCGCGCGGGCGCGTGGTTCCGCCGCCCGGTCGTCCGCCGCCGCCTGGACGCGGTGAGCGGGACCGTGCTCGTGGCCCTCGGACTGCGTGTCGCCGTCGAGGGCCGCTGACCGCCTTCCATAACAACTGCTTCTGGTAGGCATCACAACCATCTCTTGGACTTCTGCCTCCCCGCCGGGCACCCTGGACAGACCAACCGGAACCTCGACAGGGAGCAACCCATCATGGCCACCTTCGTCCTCGTCCCCGGCATGTGCCACGGCGGCTGGAGCTTCGAGCCGCTCACCGAGCGGCTGCGCGCCCTCGGCCACCGGGTCCACGCCGTCACGCTCAGCGGAGTGAGCGAGCGCCGCCACCTGATGGCCGGCGGGGTCAACCTCGACACCCACATCCAGGACGTGACCGCCCTCCTGGAGGCCGAGCAGATCGAGGACGCCGTGCTCGTCGCCCACAGCTACGGCGGCATGGTCATCACCGGCGCCGCCGACCGCGCCCCCGGCCGGGCCCGCTCACTGGTCTACATCGACGCGGTCGTCCCCTCCGACGGCGACTCCTGCTGGTCCCTCGTCCGTGACGAGGAGCGCCGGTGGTACACCGACGTGGACGAGACCGGGTACGGGGTGCGCCCGCAGTCCTTCTTCGACCCGCGGGCCACGCCGCACCCGCTCGCCTCGGTCCTGCAGCCGCTCCGCCTCACGGGCGACCTCGCGCACGTGCGCCGCAGGGACTACGTGTACGCGGCGGGATGGGACGGCGAGTCGCCGTTCACCGTCTTCTACGAGCGGCTGCGGCAGGACCCGGCGTGGACGGCCCACACGGTGGACGGCCGCCACAACCTCATGCGCGACGCCCCGGACGAGCTGCTCAAGATCCTGCTCGGCGCGGCCTGATCATCGAGGCGCGCGGCCGTAGGACAGGCGCCGCAGCAGCACCTCCGCCGGCCCCCGGTGTCCCCCGCGCCGCATCCACTCCGCCAGCACGACCGACAGCGCCCAGCTCCCCGCCCCGACGGCGAAGGAGCCGGCCGCCCCCATGTCGTCGCGCAGGTCCAGCGTGAACGGGTAGAACAGCGCCAGCCACACCACCGACTGGAACAGGTAGAAGGTCAGAGACCGCTGTCCCAGGGCGGCCAGCGCCTCGGTGAGCCGCCCGCGCCGGCGGCCGGCCCGCAGGGCGACGAGCCCGACGGCGGCGGCCAGGCCGATGCCCCCGGCGTACCCGGTCAGGTCGTGGGCGACGGCCACCGCCCACAGAGCCGGAGCCGAGGTGGTCGACCAGGCGCCCGCCGCCAGCAACGCCGCCGGCAGCCGGCCCGCCAGTGACACGCCGATGAGCAGCACGGCCGCGCGGCGCAGCAGGGCCTCGTGCCGCTCCGGCTCTTCGAGGACGCGGCGCCGCGCCGCCCACACGCCCAGCGCCATGCCGGGCACGACCGTGATCGTGCCCACGGCGGTCTCCACGGGCCAGGACGGGATGCTTGCCACGAGGTGGGTGAGCACGTCGGGCTCCATGAAGCGGGCCATCGTGACGGGACTGCCCGCCGCGGCGGCCGTCCACGCGGTCACGCTCTGCCAGGCGAGCAGCAGCGTGGCCGGGACGAGCGTGGCCAGCGCGGTCCGCCACAGCACCGCGTCGCGGGCCCGCACCAGGGACGTCAGCACCAGCAGCGTCAGGCCGTACACCGCGACGATGTCGAGCGGCACCAGCAGCACCGTGTGCGCGAACCCGATCACCACCAGCCACAGGCCCCTGCGCCGCAGCAGGCCGCGGATCGCGGGCCAGTCGGCGCCCCGCTCCTCCTGCCGCCGGGTGAGCTGGACCAGGCCGTACCCGAACAGGAACACGAACATGTTGCGCGCCTGGTTCTCGGCCACCAGCGACTTGAGGAACTCGGCGGCGGCGTCCAGCGGCAGCGGCCCGCGACGCCAGTCGCTGACGAACGCCGGCGCGTGCGCCAGGGCGATGAGCAGCAGCATGAGTCCGCGGGCCAGGTCGGGGGCCAGCGATCGGACGCTGACGCTCGCCGGCTGGGCCGCCGAGGGGGATGGGGGCATGTCGTCCGCCTTTTCGCGATAGTACGTGTTCGGTCGCGACAAAAGCTAGATTGCATTCACTTTACTGTCAATTGAAATATCGCAGAATTCCCCACATCAGGGGACATTGTTGCAATGACAATGTTGGTTAACGCAACAACCCGACCGAGATCGTTGCAATGGAATGACAGTTAACGTCTCCGGACGGCAGGGCGGCGACACGGGGCAAGGTAGAAAGGGACGAATGCCGTAAACGGATTCAGGAGGCGCGCCCGTGAACCTCGACGCCTTCCGTGCGTGCTTCCCCGTCCTCGACCGGCTCGCGTGGTTCACCACGCCCAGCAGCCCGCCGGCCCCGCTCCCCGTGACCCGCGCCCTGCGCGCCGAGATCGACGACTGGGAGGCCGGCGAGGTGTCCTGGCCCCGCCGTGACGAGGCGGCCCAGCGCACCCGCGGCCAGTTCGCGCGGCTGATGAGGGCCGCCCCACCGGGGGCAGGGCCGGGCGAGGTGGCGCTCGTGCAGTCCGTGGCCGAGGCCGCCGCCACCGTCGCCGCCTCCCTCCCGCCCGGCAGCCGGGTCGTCGTCGGCGCCGAGGAGTACCGCAGCAACCTGTTCCCCTGGCTCGACGCGGCACGGCGGGGCCTGCGCGTGGAGCTCGTCCCCATGCCGGACGGGCGGCTCTCGGGCGAGGCCCTGGCCGGCGCCGTCACCCCGGGGACGGCGCTGGTGGCCGTCAGCCACGTGCAGTCCGCCACCGGCTGGCGCGTCGACCTGGAGCCCGTCGCCGCCCGCTGCCGCGAGACGGGCGCGCGGCTGTTCGTGGACGCCACCCAGAGCGCCGGCGTGCTCCCCCTGCCGCCCGGCGTGGACCCCGACTACGTCGCCGTGCACGGGTACAAGTGGCTGCTGTGCCCGCGCGGCGCGGCCTGGCTGTACGTGCGGCCCGACCGGCTCTCCGAGCTGCATCCGCTCGCCCCCGGCCCGAAGTCCACCGCCGCCCCGTGGTCCGAGTTCTACGGCGGCCCCCTCGCCTACGCGCCGGACGCCCGCCGGCTCGACCTGTCGCTGTGCTGGCCGAGCTGGGCGGGCGCGACCGCGGCGCTCGACCTGGTCGCCGGCCTGGACCCCGTACGGCTGGAACGGCACTGCCTCGCGCTGGCCGGACTGCTGCGTGAGGGCGCCGCCGAGCTGGGTCTGCGCTGCCCGCCGAGCGAGCGGCCCAGCCACATCGTCACCGTCGAGGTCCCGGACGCCGGGGACGCCGTGCGCCGGCTGGAGGACCTCGGCGTGCGGGTGACCGCACGGGTGGGCGCGCTCCGGTTCGGCTTCCACGGGTTCAACACCCCGGAGGACGTCTCGCGCGCCCTGTCGGCCCTGCGCCTCGTCACCGGAACCGCCGCGTGAAACCGGCTCCGACCGCCGCGCGCCCGAGCCGGACGCCCGTCAGGGACGGTCGCCGGTGGCGATCCTGAGGCCGAGGCCCAGGAGGACGGAGCCGACCAGGCGGTCCAGGATCTTCTCGAAGCGGCGGTGGCCGACCAGCCGGGCGGTGTGGTGCGCGGTGATCGCGAAGGCGAACTGGCCGGTCAGGTTGGCCGTGGCGGCGATGAGCGTCAAGCCGATGATCACAGGGATCGCCGTGCCGTCGTGGGCGGTGACGAACTGCGGCAGCAGCGCGGTGAAGAAGGCCGCGGCCTTGGGATTGAGCAGGTTGGTGGTCAGCCCCTGGCGGAACAGCGCGGGAGACGAAGCGGGCGCCGGCACCGGCGCCGCGGCGGCAGCCACGTTCTCCTTCGACCGCCAGGACCGCCAGAGCATGCGGGCACCCAGGTAGCCGAGGTAGGCGGCTCCGGCCAGCTTGAGCACGGTGAACGCGATGGCGGAGGCGGCGAGGACGGCGGAGATGCCGGCACCCGCCGCCAGCCCCCACAGCAGCAGGCCCGCCGCGCTGCCCAGGCCCGTCCGGACTCCGGCGCCCCACCCCTGGCGCATCGCGTTGCGTACCACGAGGGCGGTGTCGGGCCCTGGCGTGATCGTGATCATTCCGACGACCGCCAGATAGGCGAACAGCGCCTCACGCGTCATGATCCCAGCCTAGTGTCCGGGTGATCCGCGAGAGCCGGGAATGCCCGAGGGGGATGGGGTGTTGAGCCGGGCACAAGTTGAATTTTCAACAAACCGGAGGGGATCATGCCCGCCATCACCGCCGACACGCTGACGCTGCCGCGCATCGCCGTACCCGATCCGGCCGCCGTCGCGCGGCGGCCCGTGCGGTCGGTGACGACCGCGCCGAGCGGGTTCGAGGGCGAGGGCTTCCCGGTCCGGCGCGCGTTCGCCGGGGTGCCGCAGTCGCTGCTGGACCCGTTCATCCACATGGACCAGATGGGCGAGGTCGAGTACGCGCCCGGCGAGCCCAAGGGCACCGCCTGGCATCCGCACCGCGGCTTCGAGACCGTCACCTACATCATGGACGGCATCTTCGAGCACCAGGACTCCAACGGCGGCGGCGGCACGATCACCGACGGCGACACCCAGTGGATGACCGCGGGAGCGGGGCTGCTGCACATCGAGAAGCCCCCGGAGCACCTGGTGGTCTCGGGCGGGCTGTTCCACGGCGTCCAACTGTGGGTCAACCTGCCGCGCGCCCACAAGTTCCACCTGCCCCGCTACCAGGACATCCGCGGCCGGCAGGCGGCGCTGCTGGCCTCGGCCGACGGCGGCGCGCTGCTGCGGGTGATCGCCGGTGAGCTGGACGGGCACGCCGGTCCCGGCGTCACGTTCACCCCGATCACGATGGTGCACGCGACCGTGAGCCCCGGCGCGCGGCTGGAGCTGCCGTGGAACCCCGGTTTCAACGCCCTCGCCTACGTGCTCGCCGGGAGCGGCTTCGCCGGGGAGGAGCGCAGGCCGGTGCGCAAGGGGCAACTGGCCGTCTTCGGCCCGGGCGGCGCGCTCACCGTCGCCGCCGGCCCGGCCCAGCCCCAGGCCGAGCCGAACCTGGAGGTGCTGCTGCTCGGCGGGCAGCCGATCCGCGAGCCGGTCGTGCACTACGGCCCCTTCGTGATGAACAACCGCGCCGAGATCATCCAGGCGATGGAGGACTACCAGGCGGGCCGCCTGGGCGTCGCCCCCGCCGAGCGCCTTCCGCACACCGACGGGCCCGTCCCGGGACAGGAGTGACCATGCAGATCGAGACGGGGATCAAGACGGGGATCGAGACGGCGGCCGAGGAGTACGAGCGGGGCCGCCTGTTCTTCGACTCGCAGGACTACATCGGGGCCGCGCGCATCCTGGCCGGGGTGGTCGCGGCGGCCCCGGAGAACCTGGCGGCCCGGCTGCTGCTGGCCCGCGCCTACTACCACTCCGCCCAGCTCGGCCGGGCGGAGGCCGAGCTCCGGCTGGTCCTGGAGCGCGACCCCGCCGAGGGGTACGCGTACCTGCTGCTCGGCCGTACGCTGCAACGCCGCAACAGGCCGCAGGACGCCGAGCCGTACCTGCGTCTCCATGCGGCGATGACCGGCGAGTGACGTCACCCGGCCCGAGGAGCCGTTCCTCCTCGGGCCGGGTGCTCCCCTTTCCAGAGGGTGGTCCGGATGCCCCCGGGCGCTCACGATCGCGACAGCCGATGCGGGCGCCTTTACGTTGTAGATCAGATAATTGGGAGCCACTGCCGCCTTGCCAGGGCATGATCCGCAGTTTAGGTTAGGCTTACCTAAGACTTCGGAGGCAGAAGCTCCATGTCCGTGCAGTTCCCGCCCTCCGCCGCGCCGCGCTCCGCCTACCCCGCGGACGTGCTCCCCGCCCGGCTCCGCCGTCTCCTCCTCCACCTCGCCGCCACCGGCACCCCCGTCTCGGCCTACGTCTACGACGGGGAGGTGGCCGCCGAACGGGCCCGCGAGCTGCGGGCCTCCTTACCGGAGTGGGCGGCCGTCCACTACGCCGTCAAGGCCAACTCCTTCCCCGGCGTCGTCGCCGCCCTCGCCCCGCACGTGGACGGGTTCGAGGTGGCGTCGCGGGCCGAGCTGGACCTCGCCCTCGGCGCGCGTCCCGCGACGGCCGCGCCGGCTCCCGTCGTCGCCTCCGGACCGGCCAAGTCACCGCCGTTCCTGGCGGCGCTCGTCCGGGCCGAGGTCGAGGCGATCAACGCCGAGAGCCTGCTGGAGCTGCACCGGATCAGCCGCATCGCCGTCGCCGAGGGCCTGCGCGCCCGGGTCACCCTGCGGGTGAACCCCGCGACGATCCCGGTGACCGGCTCGCTGCGGATGGGCGGCGTCGCGTCCCAGTTCGGGGTGGCCGAGCCCGACGTGCCGGACGTGCTGCGCGAGGCGCTGCGGCTGCCCGGCCTGGACGTGACCGGCTTCCACGTGCACGCCGCCTCCGGCAACCTCGACGCCGACGCCCACGCCGCGTACCTGCGCTGGTGCGTCGAGTGGAGCACCCGCACCGCCCTGGCCTGCGGCGTCGACCTGCGGCTCGTGGACGTCGGCGGCGGCATCGGCGTCGCGTTCGAGGGCGAGAAGCCGTTCGACGTGGCCCGCTTCGGCGAGCTGGCCGCCCAGGTGGAGCCGCCGCCCGGCGTGAAGGTGCTGCTGGAGCCCGGCCGTTTCCTGGTCGCCGACTGCGGTTGGTACGCCGCCGAGGCGATCGACGTGAAGACCTCGTACGGGACGACGTTCGTGCTGATCCGCGGCGGCATCAACCACTTCCAGCTCCCCACGTCGTGGGACATCGTGCACAACATGGCGGTGCTGCCCGTCGAGAGCTGGCCCGAGGACTGCCCGCGGCCGGCCGCCGCCGGGACCGAGGTGACCGTCACCGGCGAGCTGTGCACCCCCGAGGACACGCTGCTGCGCGACGTGCGGGTGGACCGCGTGCGCGCCGGCGACCTCGTCGTCTTCCCGTACGCGGGCTCCTACGGCTGGGAGTTCGCCATGCACCGCTTCCTCGGCCACCCCGTCGCCGAGCGCCACCTGATCTGAACGTTCCTTGACGTCCTGTCCCCCTATGTCCTGGAGACCCATGACCGCGCATCCGGCCGACCTGGCCCCGGACTCCGCCCTCGACTCCGCTCCCCTCGCCGGTGCGCTCCTGCGCCGGCAGCGTGACCGCGAGTCGTCCGCCCGCACCTACGCCCGGTCCTTCCCGATCGTCCCGGTACGGGCGGAGGGGATGGTGATCGAGGGGGCCGACGGCCGCCGCTACCTCGACTGCCTGTCGGGCGCGGGCACCCTCGCCCTCGGCCACAACCACCCGGTGGTCCTGGAGGCCATCCGGCGCACGCTCGACAGCGGAGCCCCGCTGCACGTCCTCGACCTGGCGACGCCGGAGAAGGACGCGTTCGTGGAAGAGCTGTTCGGCACGCTGCCCCGCGGGTTCGCCGACCGGGCGCGCGTCCACTTCTGCGGGCCCGCCGGCACCGACGCGGTCGAGGCGGCCCTGAAGCTCATGCAGACCGCGACCGGCCGGCGCGGCCTGCTGGCCTTCACCGGCGGCTACCACGGCATGACGCTCGGCGCGCTGGCCGCCACCGCGAACGTCGCGGTCAAGGAGCCGGTGGCGGGCATCGCGGCCGACGTGACCCGGCTGCCGTACCCGTACCCGTACCGCTGCCCGTTCGGCGTGGGCGGGCAGGCGGGCGCGGAGCTGTCGGCGGCGTACACGGAGCGGCTGCTGGACGACCCGGCGGGCGGCGTCGTGCCGCCCGCGGCGATGATCGTGGAGGCGGTGCAGGGCGAGGGCGGCGCGGTGCCGGCCCCGGACTCCTGGCTGCGCGAGATGCGCCGCGTCACCGCCGAGCGGGAGATCCCGCTGATCGTGGACGAGGTGCAGACCGGCGTCGGACGTACCGGGGCGTTCTGGGCGGTGGAGCACAGCGGGATCGTGCCGGACGCCATGGTGCTGTCCAAGGCGATCGGCGGCAGCCTGCCGCTGGCGGTGATCGTCTATCACGAGGACTACGACGGCTGGCTGCCGGGCGCGCACACCGGCACGTTCCGCGGCAACACCCTGGCCATGGCGGCCGGCACGGCGACGCTGCGGCACGTCGCCCGTGAAGGGCTCGCCGGGCGGGCCGCCGCGGTCGGCGCCCGGATGCTGGAGCGGCTCGGCGCGCTGCGGGACGAGCTGCCGGCGGTCGGCGACGTGCGCGGGCGCGGCCTGATGATCGGCGTCGAGCTGGTCGACCCCACGGGGACACCCGACGCGTGCGGCGCCTTCCCCGCGGCACCGCGGACGGCGGCCGCGGTCCGCGCGGCCTGCCTGGAACGCGGGATCATCGTGGAGCTCGGCGGGCGGTACGACTCCACGGTGCGGCTGCTGCCGCCGCTGGTCATCTCGGACGAGCAGGCCGAGACGGTCGTGGACCGGCTGGCCGACGCGATCGCCACGGTGACGGCTCCCCGCCTGGCCGGGCGGCCCGCATGACGGACACCCTCCGGCAGGACGACGCCACCACGCCCGCAACCGCCGCACCCCCACGGACCGACACCCCCACGCCCGCACGGACCGACGCCGCCGCGCCGGCGCGACTGCTGTCGCGGGCGGGCGGCGGGGAGCTGGAGCGGGCGGTGCGGGTCGTGCTGGACGGGCTGGCCGCCGGGACGGCGCGGCGCGGCG